>NZ_JBEXJT010000002.1:0-455099 GCF_040609255.1 Kitasatospora sp. NPDC004723
GACCACGTCGTGCCGCCCACCCCCGAGCCCGGCACGCCCGAGGAGTTCACCCAGGGCCGCGCCATCGGCCTCGGCAACCGGGTGCCGCTCTGGGTCGTCTCGCCCTGGTCGCGCGGCGGCTGGGTCAACTCCCAGGTCTTCGACCACACCTCGGTACTGCGCTTCATGGAGCAGGTGACCGGCGTCGCCGAGCCCAACATCTCCGCCTGGCGCCGCGCCGTCTGCGGCGACCTCACCAGCTGCTTCGACTTCGCGGCGCCGGACCACTCGATCCCGCAACTCCCCGACACCAACGCCCTGATGGCCAGGGCCGACGCGGGCACCAAGCTGCCGGGCGTGCAACTCCCCGCCGTCGGTGCCCAGTCGATGCCGGTCCAGGAACGCGGCGAGCGCCCGCACCGCCATCTGCCGTACCAGCCCTGGGCCGAGGCCGAGGTGGACCGGCGCACCGGCCGGGTCACCTGCACGATGAGCAACGACGGCGCCGTCGCCTTCCCGTACACCGTCTACCCGAACATCGCGTTGCCGTTCGCCGGCACGCCGTTCACGGTGGCGCCGGGCGCCTCGGCGACCTACGTCTGGGAGGCCGCGGCGACCAACGGCCGCTACGACTTCACCGTGCACGGCCCGGACGGCTTCGTCCGCCGCTTCGCGGGCACCGTGATCCGCGACGGCGCGGGAAGCGCGAGCGTCCCGGAGGGCCAGAACGACATGGGCATCCCGATCGTCACCGCCGACCTCTCCATGTCCGGCCGGCTCACCCTCCAGCTGGTCAACGACGGCATGACCGACGTCTGCTTCTCCGTCGCGCCGAACGACTTCGCGGGCACCGCGCAGACCGTCTGGGTGCGGCCCGGCAAGCAGACGAACCTCACC
Source organism: Kitasatospora sp. NPDC004723 (assembly GCF_040609255.1). Lineage (NCBI taxonomy): Bacteria > Bacillati > Actinomycetota > Actinomycetes > Kitasatosporales > Streptomycetaceae > Kitasatospora > Kitasatospora sp. NPDC004723. The sequence goes on from NZ_JBEXJT010000002.1 coordinate 877, forward strand.
TGGCCGCTGGACAAGCAGGGCCGCTACGACGTGGTGGTCACCGCCGCCACCGGCCAGCGCTTCGCCCGCCGTTACGCGGGCTGGGTGCACTGAGCCACCGGTAGCGGCGGCCCGCGCCGCGGCCCGGGGGCGCCGAACCGGTGACCCCCGGCCGTGGCGCGCCCGCCCGGCCGGGGCCCGCCGCTACCGTCGGCTCCATGCAGCAGATCACCCCATGCCTCTGGTACGACGACCAGGCCGAGGAGGCCGCCCGCTTCTACACCTCGGTCTTCCCGAACTCACGGATCACCGGCGTCACCCACTACACCGAGGCGGGCCCCGGCACGCCCGGCACGGTGGTGACCGTCGCCTTCGAACTCGACGGCCGCCCCTTCGTCGCCCTCAACGGCGGCCCGGTCTTCCCGTTCACCGAGGCCGTCTCGCTCCAGGTGCACTGCGACGACCAGGCGGAGGTGGACCGGCTCTGGGCGGCGCTGCTGGAGGGCGGCGGCCAGGAGAGCCGGTGCGGCTGGCTCAAGGACCGCTGGGGCCTCTCCTGGCAGATCACCCCGCGCATCCTGATCGACCTGATCGCCGACCCGGACCGGGAGAAGGCCGCCCGGGTGACCCGGGCGATGCTGACCATGCGCAGGATCGACATCCGGCAGCTGCTCGACGCGGCCGAGGGGTGAGTACATGGCCGTCCCCGCCTACCGCCACATCTGCTACCTGCACGCCACCCCGCAACGGGTCTGGCACGCGCTCACCAACCCGGACGAGTCCGGCCTCTACTGGGGCCACCGCAACGTCTCCACCTGGCAGCCGGGCGCCCGCTGGGAGCACCGGCGCGCGGACGGCTCCGGCGTCGCCGACGCCTTCGGCACCGTGGAGGTGGCCGAGCGGCCGAACCGCCTGGTCACCACCTGGTCCGGCCCCGGGCAGCAGCGGCCGACCGGGCCCTCCCGGGTGACCTTCGAGCTGCGCTCCCACCGGGACCTCACCCGGCTGACGGTCACCCACGACAACTTGGCCGACGAGGCCGAGCGTGCCGACGCCGAGGCGGGCTGGTCGGCGGTGCTGTCCAATCTGAAGACCTACCTGGAGACCGGCCACCCGCTCCCGCAGGACCCCTGGTCGATGCCCTGATCCGCCCGGCCCGTTCCCGGCGTCCGCCTCAGCCCTGCCCGGCCCGCTTGCGCCGGCGCCGCGCCCGGCCGAACCCCGGACGGTCGCCGCGCACCCACCGGCGCAGCCGGCCGAGCCGGGAGAACCGCTCCCGGCTCGCCACCGACGCCCGGTCCAGCTCCTCCATCAGCCGCCGGGAGCGGTGCTCCAGGTCCAGCTCGTCGAGGATCCGGTCGACCTCGGTCAGCAGCGAGCCGAGCAGGTGCCAGGCGTCCGGGTCCGCCCGCACCTGCTCCAGCAGCAGCCGGGCGACGTTCTCCCGGCTCGCCCAGGCGGCGGCCAGTTCGGAGTTGAGCCGCTCCTCGGCCTCCTCGGCGTTCAGGCTGACCTGGGTGGTCACCAGCACGGCGAAGCTCACCAGCGCGCCGCCGACGTGCGCGAGCAGCTCCTCCATCGCCACCGCCAGCGCGGGGGCGACCAGCGGCTCGCCGGGCGCGCGGCGCTTGGCGAGGTCGGTCAGCGAGCGCGAGATGACCCGGATCACCACCACGCAGATCTCCAGGGTGTCCAGCCCGGTGCGCAGCACCAGCCGGGAGAGCAGCCCCTCGCTGATCCGGGGGTTGAACCGCAGGCTGTCCTCGGCCTGCCGCAGCGCCGCGTCGACGTCCGCGATCGCCTGGTCGAGCCGGCGGGCCTCGTGCAGCCGCTCGGCGGCGTCCGCGACCGGGGTGGGCCGGCCGAGCTGGTCGGAGAGGTCGAGCAGCAGGTGCCGGGCCCGGCGCGAGAGGTCCTCGATCGACTCGCCCGCGGTGTCCACCCAGACCGGTGGCGCGAAGACCAGGTTGAACAGCAGGCCGACGCCCGCGCCGATCATCGTCTCCAGCACCCGGTCCCAGGCCCGGGAGGTCACCTGGGTGACGCCGAGGATCAGCATCGCGCTGATCGCGACCTCCTGCACGAACTCGTCCACCCGGACGAACCGGCCGATCACCAGCGAGGCCAGGATGATCAGCCCGAGGCTCCACCAGGAGAGCCCGACCACCGTGCTGAAGCCGATCGCGATCAGCACGCCGACCACCACCGAGTTCACCCGGCGGATGCTGGTGGTGAGCGTGGAGTAGACGGTGACCTGGACGACCAGCAGCGCGGTGAGCGGCGCGGTCAGCGGGGCGGGCTCGCTGCTGAGCCAGGTCGCCACCACGTAGGAGAGCGTGGCGGCGACGGTCGCCCGGGCGGTCTGCACGGCGAAGGGTTCGCGGGCGGCGCGCCGCACCAGTGCGGCGGCCCGGTCGGGCGCCAGGACCACGCGGCCCTCCTTCCCTACGGCTTGTCGCGGCGCCCCTCGCGCAGCAGCTTCCACGGTGCGAGCGCCGACTCCACCTGTACCCCGAGGCTCATCTTGGACGCGCCCTCGACCCGCTCCTCGAAGCGGATCGGCACCTCCTTGATGGTGAGCCCCTGCCGCACCACCCGGTGGTTCAGCTCGACCTGGAAGGAGTACCCGTTGCTCTGCACCGACGGCAGGTCGATCGCCCGCAGGGTCTGCGCGCGCCAGGCCTTGTAGCCGGCGGTGGCGTCCCGCACGCCGAGGCCGAGGATGGTGTTCACGTAGAGGTTGGCCCAGGCGGAGAGCGCCTTGCGGTGCCACGGCCACTCCGCGGCCGTCGATCCGCCCGGCACGTACCGGGAGCCGAGCACCACCGCGGTGTCGTCGGCCAGCAGGGTCGTCACCATCAGCGGCAGCACGGAGGCCGGGTGGGACAGGTCGGCGTCCATCTGCACGACCACGTCCGCGCCCTCCTCCAGGGCCCTGGTCATGCCGGCGACGTAGGCCCGGCCGAGGCCGTCCTTCTCGGTGCGGTGCAGCACCCGGATCCGGCCGCCGGACTCGGCGGCCAGCTTGTCGGCGACCTCGCCGGTGCCGTCGGGGGAGTTGTCGTCGACCACCAGCAGGTGCAGGTTCGGCAGGTCGAGGTCGGCCAGCAGTCCGGCGAGGACGGGAAGGTTCTCCCGCTCGTTGTAGGTGGGCACGACCACAACGACCTTCGGGGAGGCCTCGACCATCTTCTGTTCCCTCGCGAGTTCGGCGGCACCGCGGCCGGTCCGCGGTACGGCCGTGCGAGTCTAGCCGCGCCGTCGCGGACGCCGTCGCGCCGGACCGTCATCTGGTCCGGCGGGTGCTCCAGGCGGGGGCGACGACCGCGACCAGGGCGACGGCGAAGCCGAGCTGGAGCAGATGGCGGATCCAGTCGATCCCGGACGTGTTCCGCACGCCGATCCATCCGGAGACCGCGTTGCCCAGCCAGGCCCCGGCGGCGCCGAGCAGCATGGTCAGCCACCACGGAATGGACTGCGGGCCGCGCAGGATGAGCTTGGCGATCACGCCGAGCACGAAGCCGATGAGCAGAATCCACAGGAGCTGGAACATCGCATTCCACCTTTCGAGGCGCGTTCCCCCATGATCGCCCGAACCGTCCGGCACGGCACGTCCAGCGGGGGAGCGGGGTCGGTCGCGCCCCCGCCTGCCCCTTCCTGCCCGGCGTAATCCCGAAGGGAGGGCCTAACCGTCCGTTTCCCGCTCCTCGCCCGCCTCGCCACTGAGCGCCGCCCCGGTGTCCGGATCGAAGACGTGCAACCGCTCGGTGTCGATCCACAGCTCCAGCGGGGCGCCCTCGGCCGCCCGGGTGGTGGTGCCGATCCGGGCGACCACCTCCCGGCCCGGCGCGCCCGCGCCCGCCTCCGCCTGCCGCGCGCCGATCTCCTCCAGGCCGCCGCCGGAGACCGCGTCGCCCTCCACGGTGAAGTGCGCGTAGACGTCGGAGCCGACCGATTCGAGCACCTCCACCCCGACGGTGACGGTCGTGCCGCCGACCGGGTGCTCCAGCAGCGCGGCGTCCTCGAAGTACTCGGGGCGGATGCCGACCACCACCTCGCGCGGCGCGTTCGCGGCCGTCAGCCGCCGGCGCAGCCGGTCGCCCAGCGGCAGCTCGCCGAGCGCGGTGCGCAGCGCGTCCTCCTCCAGCCGGCCGTGCAGCAGGTTCATGCCGGGTGAGCCGATGAACCCGGCGACGAACAGGTTGGCCGGCCGGTCGTAGAGCCGCTGCGGCGGGCCGACCTGCTGGACCACGCCGGCCCGCAGCACCACCACCCGGTCGCCCAGCGTCATCGCCTCCACCTGGTCGTGGGTGACGTAGACGGTGGTGGTGCCCAGGCGCCGCTGCAGCCGGGAGATCTGGGTGCGCATCTGCACCCGCAGTTTGGCGTCCAGGTTGGACAGCGGCTCGTCCATCAGGAACGCCTTGGGGTCGCGGACGATCGCCCGGCCCATCGCGACGCGCTGGCGCTGCCCGCCGGAGAGGTTGGCGGGCCGGCGGTCCAGGTGCTCGGTGAGGTCGAGGATCCGGGCGGCCTCCTCCACCTTGGCGGCGATCACCGCCTTGTCGGTCTTCGCCAGGCGCAGCGCGAAGCCCATGTTCTGGCGGACCGTCATGTGCGGGTAGAGCGCGTAGCTCTGGAACACCATCGCGATGTCCCGGTCCTTGGGCGCCCGGTCGTTGACCACCTGCCCGCCGATCCGCAGGGTGCCGCCGGTGATGTCCTCCAGCCCCGCGATCATGTTCAGGGTGGTGGACTTCCCGCAGCCCGAGGGGCCGACCAGGATGACGAACTCGCCGTCGGCGACGGTCAGATCGAGGTCGTGGACGGCCACCGAGCCGTCCGGGTAGCGCTTGCTGATGCCGTCGAGGACGATCTCCGCCATCGGTCCGCGTCATCCCTTCACTGCGCCGGCGGTCAGACCGGCCACGATGCGGCGTTGGAAGAACAGCACGAACAGCACGATCGGCACCGTGATCACCACGGCCGCGGCGGCGATCGAGCCGGTCGGCTGCTGGAACTGGGAACTGCCGGTGAAGAAGGCGATCGCGGCCGGCACGGTGCGTGCGGCGTCCGTGGAGGTCAGCGAGATCGCGAAGAGGAAGTCGTTCCAGCAGAAGATGAAGACCAGGATGGCGGTGGTGAACACACCCGGCGCCGCCAGTGGCGCGATCACCATCCGGAACGCCTGGGCGGGCGTGGCGCCGTCCACCTTGGCGGCCTTCTCCAGCTCCCACGGGATCTCCCGGAAGAACGCCGACAGGGTGTAGATCGCCAGCGGCAGGGAGAAGGTCATGTACGGGATGATCAGCCCCGCCCAGGTGTCGAAGATCCCCAGCGTCCGCTCGATCTCGAACAGCGGCGAGACCAGCGAGATCGGCGGGAACATCGCGATCAGCAGCGACATCCCGATCAGCAGCCGCTTGCCGGGGAAGCGCAGCCGGGCCACCGCGTACGCCGCCATGGTGGCGAGTACCACCGCGATGGTGGTGGAGATCACCGCGATGCCGATCGAGTTGACCAGCGCCCGGGTGAACTCCGAGGTGTGGAAGATGCCGCGGTAGTTCTCCAGCGTCCAGACGCGTGGCACGAAGTTGCCGTCCGTCAGGGTGGACGGGTCCTTGAACGACAGCGCGGCGATCCACCAGACCGGGAACAGCGCGTACAGCACCACCACCAGGTTGACCACGCCCCAGCCCGCTCCGGCCCGGGCCCGCCGGGCGGTCACCGGTGCTCCGCCGAACCGCCGGGCGCGGCGGCGCCGAACACCTTGACGAAGACCAGGGCGATCGCCGCCACGCAGAGGAACACCAGCACCGAGATCGCCGAGCCGATGCCCAGGTTGAGCGCGGTGAACAGGTTGTCGTAGCCGAGGATCGAGACCGAGCCGGTGTTGTTGGCGCCGCCGGTCAGCACGTAGATGTTGTCGAAGATCCGGAACGCGTCCAGGGTGCGGAACAGCAGCGCCACCAGGATGGCCGGCTTCATCAGCGGCAGGACCACCAGCCGCAGCCGCTGGCCGAAGCCGGCACCGTCGACCATCGCCGCCCGCACCGTCTCGGTGGGCACCAGCGCCAGGCCCGCCAGCAGGAGCAGGGCCATGAACGGGGTGGTCTTCCACACCTCGGCCAGGACGATCAGGCCGATCGCCGGCCAGTGCTCGGTGAGCGGGGCGCTGTCCGCCGGCAGCAGCGCCGCCAGGTACCCGGTGCCGGGCGTCCAGGCGTACTGCCAGGAGTAGGCCGCCACCACGGTGACGATGCCGTACGGCACCAGCACCGCCGTGCGCACCAGGCCCCGTCCGACCACGGCCCGGTGCATCACCAGCGCCAGCGCCAGGCCCAGCACCAGCTCGGCCGCGACCGAGACGACGGTGATCACCACCGTCACCCAGAGCGCCTGCCACCAGTACGTCGAGGTCAGCACGGCGCCGTAGTTGGCGAAGCCGATGAACGCGGAGCGGTCCGGGAAGCGCAGGTCGTAGCGCTGGAAGGAGAGGTAGACGGCGTAACCGACCGGATAGGCCGTCACCAGCAGCATCACCAGCACGGCGGGGGCGCACAGCAGCCAGCCGAGCCGCCGCTCCTGCCGGGAGCCCTCGGAGAGCCGGCCGGCTCCCGCGGGCCTCGTCCTGGTCGCGGTCATGGAATCAACCCCTTCGAGCCGAGCGCGTCCCTGATCTGGCCGGAGAGGTCCGCCACCGTGCGTTCCGGATCCACCGACGACGGCGGCGAGAGGGCGTGCGCGACGGCGATCGAGACGTTCTGGTAGGCGGGTGTCTGCGGCCGCACCGACGCGGAGTCGAGGGCCTTCAGCACGTCCGCCGCGAACGGGTAGCTCCCGGTGAGCTCGGCGTCGGTGTACAGGCTGCGCAGCGACGGCGGCAGGCCGCCCTTGAGCGCGTTGGTCAGCTGGTTCTCGCGGTTGCGCAGGCACAGGACGGCCTCCTGCGCGGCCTCCGGGTGCCGGGAGTAGCCGCCCACCGCGAGGTCGATGCCGCCGATGGTCACCGTCGCCGGCCGCCCGGGGACGACCGAGGGGTAGGGGGCCCAGCGGAAGTGCGGGAACAGCTCGGGCTTGTTCTCCTTCATCGACGGATAGACGAAGGGGTAGTTGAGCTCGAAGGCGGCGGTGCCGGATTCCATCGCCAGCCGGTTCTCGTCCTCCATCTGGTTGGACAGCGAGGGGTCGGCGGCGGGGGAGGTGGCCAGGTCCCGGATCGCCCGCGCGGCGGTGACGGCCGGCTCGCCCAGCGAGGGCGCCATGGCGTCGGGGGTGAGGATCGAGCCGCCGGCGCTGGTCACCAGGGTGTTGAACCAGACCGTCAGGCCCTCGTACTGCGCGCCCTGCACCTCGACGAAGTGCGGCTTGCCCTGCTCCGCCAGCCGCCGCGCGGCGGCGAGCATCTCGTCCCAGGTGGCGGGGGCGGTGGGCACCAGGTCGTCGCGGTACCAGAGCAGTTGGGTGTTGGAGTTGTACGGGACGGCGTACAGCCGGTCCTTCCAGGTGGCGGTCCGCAGCGCGGCGGCCAGGGTGTCCGTGCTCGCCCGCTCGCGCAGCGGCCCGGTCCACTCGCGCACCCAGCCGGCCTCCGCGAACTCGGGCGTCCAGGTGACGTCCAGGCCCATGATGTCCACGCCGGTGTCGTGCGCGGCCAGCCGGCGCACCAGTTGCTGGCGCTGGCCGTCGGAAGTGCGGGGCAGTTTGTTGTAGCGGATCGAGTAGCGCCCGCCGGAGTCGCGGCCGCAGTTGTCCGCGGCCTGCTGCAACGCGCCCGAGTCGTCGGGGAAGTTGTACCAGTCGAGGACCACCGCCCCGCCGCCCCCGGACCCCCCGCCGCTGCCGCAGCCGGCCAGCGCCCAGGCGAGCAGCAGCACCAGGGCGAGGGCGACCCGGTGGTTCGGTCTGGGCATCGCTACTCCCTCCGGTGGACCGGCCCGCGGCGGGCCCACGGTAGGCCGGGCGACCGCCCGGCGCGCCGACCGGCCCCGTGCGACACCCCGGAGACCGCCCGGGCGGCCTACGCCGTCTTCTCCCGGGCGGCCTGGCGGCCGGACGGCTGAGCGGGGCGGCGGGGCGCCGCGGATGCCGCTCGGGGCGGCCGGTCAGCGCAGTTCGCCGAACCAGCGGACGATGGCGGCCGTGGCGGCGACGTTGGAGCCGAGGTGCCGGGAGCCGGCGAAGTCCGGGGTGCCGAGGCCGACGACCGCCGGGTTCACGCCGTGCGACCGCAGGGCGGCCTCGCAGTGGTCGGTATTGGCGTTGGCCGCCTGCTCGTCCGCCTCGGCCGCGTACAGGCGGACCGGGACGCGCGGTGCCCAGTCGCAGGTGCTGTCGGCGACCCGGAGGGCCTCGGCCAGGGCGCCGGTCGGGTGGGCCAGCATCGCGAGGGCGTGCGGGGTGAGCAGGGCGTCGAGGGTGTCGGGCGTGCCGGCGAAGAGCTGGGAGCCGGTGTGCACGCCGTCGAACAGGGCCTCGACGGTGCTGTCGTAGGGCGCCCGGAAGACCTCGGCCGGGGAGTCGTACAGCGGGTGCAGCCGGTTCCAGGCGACGAGGAGGTAGGCCGCGTACAGCACGCTCGACTTCGGTTCGAGGGAGCCGCCGAGCAGGGCCGGCAGCTCGGCGTTCCGGAAGTCGTAGCCGCCGCTGACCGGTGCGACGGCCCGCAGCCGGAACCAGCGGTCGCCGCCCGCCTGGAGCGAACGCGCGAGGCCCATCGCCGCCGAGGCGCCCTGGGAGAACCCGGTGACCAGCACCTCGCGGCCCAGTGCCCGGCCCGTGCCCGGAACGAAGGCGCGGGCCGCCCGGAGCATGTCCAGCGAGGCGGTCGTCTCCGACGGCACGTCCATCCAGGGGTGGAAGCCCGGGCCGGTGCCCAGGCCGAGGTAGTCCGGGGCGACGGCGGCGAACCCGGCGGACGCGTACGTGAGGGCGGGCGAGGACGCGAAAGCCGCCCCGGCCACGGCGGAGGGGGCGGCGGCGCGGTAGCTGGTCGTGCCGTGCGCGACGGACACCGTCCGCAGCTCGTGCGCGCCGCCGCGGGGGAGCACCAGCAGCCCGCTGGCGGTGATCGGCCGTCCGGCGGGGTCCACCGTCCGGTACTCCAGCCGGTAGGTGTCCACGCCGAACCGGACCGCACCCGCGTCGAAGGCGGCGCCGGTCAGCGCCGTGGCGACGTCCTCCTTCGTGGCCAGGGTGCCCGTCCGCACGGCGGAGAGGAGGCGGCCGCGATCGTCCGGCCGCGCCGTCCCCGCTGACGCGGCCCCCGCCGCCACGGTCGCCGAGGCCAGGACGGTCAGCGCCGCCACCGCGCTCAGCCTGCGAAGCGCGGACCGCAGTCCGCCCGCCAGGTATGTGGATTTCATGGCTCCGAGGCTATGGACCGTCACCTCCGCGCCGCAGTCGGGCCAGCGGGTGTATCCGTGCTGGGGCTGGCCCCACCCCCGTACCGGGTGCTGGGAACGGTCCTGCGGCTCTGGCGGGCGACGGCGCCGAGCCGCTACGGTCTGGACCAGCCACCTGTCCGGCCGATCGGCCGCGGCCCCGTCCTGGCCTCTCCCGGGAGTCGTCATCAGCACCCGATCCACCGTCAGCGCCCCTCCTGCCAACGCCGTTACGGCGCTCGACGCGCTCACCCTGCCCGACCTGCTCGACGACCGGGCGCGGCGGCACCCCGACCGGCCCGCGCTGCTCGTCCCCGGCCGCCCCGCGCTCGACTACCGGACCTGGCGCGAGCGCGCGGTGCGCGCCGCCCACGGGCTCGCCCGGGCCGGCGTCCGGCCGGGGGAGCGGGTGCTGCTGCTCTTCCCCAACCGGGCCTGGGACGACTACGCGGTGGCCTTCCTGGCCGCGCACTACGCCGGCGCGGCGGGCGTCGTCGTCCGCGAGGACCTGAGCGCCGAGGACACCGCCCGGCTGGCCGGTGACAGCGCCGCGGCCCTCGCCGTCGCCCACTCGGCCGAGGACGAGCGCGCCTCCGCCGCCGGCCTGCGCACCCTGCGGCTCGCCGGTCTGGAGACGGGCGGCGACGGCGACGGGGAACCGCCGCACCGCCCCGGGCCCGGCGACCTCGCCCAGGTCATCGGCACCTCCGGCACCACCGGCGCGCCCAAGGGCGTGCACGCCGCCCATGCCAGCCTCACCGCCGGCCAGAAGCTCGACCCGCGCCCGCGCCCCTACGCCCACTCCGCGCACGCGCTGCACGCCTTCCCGATCGGCACCAATGCCGCCCAGGTGGTCCTGGTCAACGCCCTGGTCGCCGCGCCCGCGACGATCTGCCTGCCGCGCTTCGACGCCGAGGAGTTCGGCCGGACCGTCGCCGAGCACCGGGTCGGCACCGTCTTCCTGGTCCCGTCGATGGCCGTCGAACTCCTCAACTCGGGCGTCGCCGCCCGGCACGACCTCGGCAGCGTCCTGCTGATCAGCTCCTCCGCCGCCGCGCTGCCCGCCCCCGTCGCCACCGCCCTGCGCGCGGCCCTGCCGACCGCGGCCCTGGTCAACACCTACACCTCCGCCGAGGCGTCCCCCGCCCAGATATCCGCCGTCGTCGACGCCCGCCGCCCCGGCTCGGTCGGCCGCCCCGCCAACCCGGGCGACCTGCGGCTGCTCGGCGAGGACGGCCGGCCCGTCGAACCGGGCGCCGTCGGCGAGGTCTGGCTGCGCCAGCCCGGCCCGCCGCGCGGCTACACGGCCGGCGACGCCGCCTCGGCCGCCGTCTTCCGGGACGGCTGGGTGCGGATGGGCGACCTCGGCCGGCTGGACACCGACGGCTACCTCTACCTGGTCGACCGCGAGAGCGACGTCATCAAGTCCGGCGCCCTCAAGGTCTCCACGCTGCGCATCGAGGACGTCCTGCACGCCCACCCGCGGGTCGCCGACGCCGCCGCGCTCGGCCTGCCGCACCCCGTGATGGGCGCCGTGCCGGTGGCCGCCGTGGTGCCCGCCGCCGACGGCCTGGACCTCGACGAACTGCGGCTCTTCCTCGCCGAACGGCTCGGCCGGGCCGAACTGCCGGTCCGCATCCTGGTCACCGACCGGCTGCCCCGCAACCCCAGCGGCAAGGTCGTCAAGCACGAACTGCGCGCCCGCTTCGAGGAACCGGCCCCGGCCGCCGTCGGCACCCCGCCCGCCACCGCGCACGAACGCGCCCTCGCCGCCGTCTGGCGCCGGGTCCTCGGCCGGCCCGTCGACGCCGTGGAGGAGGAGTTCTTCGCCCTCGGCGGCGACTCCTTCCGCGCCGTCCAGCTCGCCGCCGCCGTCTCCGCCGAGTTCGGCGTCACCGCGGGTACCGCCCTGGTCTTCGAACGCCCCTCGCTGCGCGCCCAGGCCGCCTGGCTCGCCGCCGCCCCGAAGAACACCGACGCCCCGCTCCCGGTGCACGACGCCGACCTCTCCCCGTTCCTGCGCGAACTGCGCGCCCAGCCGCACGACATCCCGCTCACCTCCCAGCAGGAGAACTTCCTGCGCTGGATGGCCGAGGCCGAGGGCCGCAACGTCGGCTCGGTCGCCGTCATGTTCCGCGTCACCGAGGCACTGAACCCCGGCCTGCTGACCGAGGCCCTGTACGAGGCGGTGCGCCGCCACCCGGCGCTGCGGACCCGGTTCGTGCCGGTGCCCGGCGCCGCACCGGGGATCCGGCGCGCCGTCGTCGACGCCGAGCCGGAGGTCGAGGCCATCCTGGTCGACGCTCCCGGCGAGAGCGACGACGAGGTGTCGGCCCGGCTGATCGCGGTGCGCGACCGGCTCACCGACGTCGGCGAGGGCCCGATGACCGGCCTGGCCGTGGTCAGCCGGGCCCCCGACGACCACGCCGTGCTGCTCGCCGTGCACCACATCGTCGGTGACGGCTGGTCGGTCGGCGTCCTGCTGCGCGACCTCGGCGTCATCTACTCGGCGCTGCGCCGAGGCCGTCCCGCGCCCCCGCCGCGCCCGATGCCGACGCTCGGCGAACTGGTCGCCGGCGCCAACGCCCACTGGCCGGTCTCCCGGGCCCACTTCGCCCGCACCCTGGCCGGCGCGCCCGAGGCCGTGCACCCGTTCCCCGGCCGCGCCGACACCGAGACGGTGCTCAGCGCCGCCCACCGCCTCACCGTCCCCGCCGCCCGGGCCGCCGCACTGCGCGAGCGGGCCGCCGAGGCCGGGGCGACCCCCTTCCAGGCCCTCGCCACCGTCTGGCTCGGCCTGCTGGCGGAGCGCAGCGGCCAGGACGACCTCGTGCTGATGACCCCCGTCCCCGGCCGCACCACCCCCGAGGCCGAACAGGCCGTCGGCTGCTTCGTCCAGTCCCTGCTGCTGCGGGTCGACGCCTCCGGCGCCCCCGGCTTCGCCGAACTCCTCGCCCGGGTCCGGGACACCGCCACCGCGGCGCTGGACCACCAGCTCTACCCGTTCGCGGAGTTCAGCCCGCTGGCGCCGTTCGCCGCCTGGCTGCGCTACGAGAGCTGGAACGCCCCCGCCCAGCTCCCCGGTCTCGCCTGCACGGCCTGGGAGGTCCCGCGCAGCGCCACCGTCCCCTACCCCCTGCCCGGTGGCGACCGTCACGTGCCCGAACTCGCCGCCACCGAGCAGCCCGACGGTTCCCTGGTCTGCTGGCTGCGCTACAACGAGCACGCCTTCACCCCGGCCGCGGTCGAGTCGCTGGCCGCTGCGCTGGAGGCCCGCATCACCGCCGCCGCCGGGCGCTGACCGCGCCGCCGGGGCTGCCTGCCCGGCTGCTGGACACCCCGTTGTTACGGGGTGTCCAGCAGCCGGGCTCGCAGGGCGGCGGCGCCGGTCTCGGCGAGCCAGTCCGCCAGGGTGCGCAGGCCGGGGTGGATGACGCGCAGCGCCTCGATGTCGGCGTGCCAGCGGTGTCCGGCGGCCCACTGCTGCCGGATCTCGGCGAAGTCCGGGTTCAGCGCGGTCGCCTCCTCGTGGGTGACGTAGTCGTAGCGCACCGGGAGCCCGATCGCGGTGCTGATCGCGGCGGCGGCCTCGACCGGGGTGAGGTCGTCGCCGGCCAGCTCCAGGGTCCGTCCGGCGAACCGCTCCGGCTGCTCGAAGGCCAGGGCCGCGAACTCGGCGATGTCTTCGAGGGCGATGACCTGAAGGGAATCGTGCGGGGTGAAGAGGTGCCGGTGGACGCCGTCGACGATCCCGTCCAGGCCGACGCCGGTCGTCCCGAGGTAGTTCGTCATGAACCGCACCGGGCGCAGCACGGTCACCAGCGGGAAACGCTCGCGCAGGTACTGCTCGATGCGGCGCTTCCCCGGGGCCGCGAACGCGGCGCCGGAGGTCGAGGCGACGCCGGTGAACACCACCTGGCGGACCCCCACGGCCGCCGCCGCGTCGGCCAGCGCCCGGCCGCGGGTGAACTCCAGCTCCTGGTCGGTGCCCTTCGGCCCGTAGGCCACGGGCGGCACGGCGAACAGCGCGGTGGTGCCGGCCAGTGCGGGTGCGAGGCTCGACGGCTCGTCGAAGTCCGCGCGGACCAGCTCGGCCCCGGCGTCCGCGAGCGCCACGGCGGCGGGCGCGGCCGGGTCCCGGACCAGCGCGCGCACCGCCCGGCCGCCGGCCAGCAGCCGTCGTGCCGTCGCGGCGCCCTGCTTGCCGGTGGCGCCGGTCACGGCGACGGTGCCCCAGGCGGTGTCGGTGTCTGTCGTCATGGTGCCCTCCTCTTTCCTCGGGGCCCGGTGCGGAACCGGTGCGATCGGCCCGAGGTATCTGGAATACTCCAACCCGGTTGGCTCCCAGGGGGCAAGGGGTTTCGTGACATGACCGCAGTGATCGGCAGTGGTGACCGGGCCGACGCCCGCCGCAACCGGGCCAAGGTGCTGGCCGCCGCCGGCGAGGCGTTCGCCGAGCAGGGACTCGACGTCCCGCTGGGCGAGATCGCCCGCCGGGCGGGCGTCGGCGCCGGCACCGTGTACCGGCACTTCCCGAGCAAGCAGGCGTTGCTGGAGGCGGTGTTCGCCCAGCACCTGAACGACCTGGTCGCCTCCGGCGAGCGGCGGATGGCCCGCTTCGCGCCCACCGAGGCGTTCTTCGGGTTCCTCCAGGACGTCGTGGAGACGTCGCACCGGCGCGGCCCCCTCTGCGACGTCGTGGCCGCCGACGCGAGCTGGCCGCGCCCGGTGCTCACGGCCGCCGTGCTGAGGTTCCGCCAGGTGCTGGCGGCGCTGCTGGAGGCGGCGCAGCGGGTCGGCGGCGTCCGCGCCGACGTGGGCCCCGAAGACGTCGCCGCGCTCACCCTCGGGTGCGTCTCGACGCTCGACGCGCGCCGTGACCGGTCGGCGGGCCTCAAGCTCGTCCAGCTGACCCTGGACGGACTGCATCCTTCCACTCCTGTCACGGAATCACACGGTTTTCGTGACGGCCGCGGCGGCCACGGTGCCGCCGCGGCCTGTGAGGAGTGCGGGGCCGCGATCGCCGTCCGGCCCACCGGGCGCCCGGTCCGCTACTGCGGCGCCACCTGCCGCCAGCGGGCCCACCGCCGGCGCCTCGCGGGCTGACCTGCGCACATCCGGTGTGCCCGATTGTCAGTGGCCGGTGCGAGGATCGCGTCACCGACTTGAGGAGATCACCATGGGTACCTGGGACATCGGCCACTTCGACAACGACACCGCCGCCGACTTCTCCGGCACGCTGGACGAAACGCCCCTGGCCGAACGGGAGGCCGTGGTCCGCCGCGTCCTGACGCTCGCCGCCGACACCGGGGCCGAGGACTACCTGGACTGCGACGAGGCGGTGGAGGCCGTCGCCGCCGCGGCCCTCGTCGCCTCCCAGTGCCCCGGCGGCGAGCCCGTCACCACCAGCTACGGCCCCGACGAGCCCCTCCCGGCCTTCCCCGCCGACCTGCGCCCGCTCGCCGCCAAGGCACTGGACCGCGTACTCGCCGAGGAGTCCGAACTCGCCGAACTCTGGGACGAGACCGAGGAGGGCCCCGCCTGGCGCCGCACCGTCAAGGACCTCCGCGCCGTCCTGAGGCCCGAGCCAGAGCCCGTGGGGGAGGCGCTGTTCGAGGTCTGACCCCCAGGGGCGTTGGGGGTCGATCTCGGGGTGATCTCTGTGTCGCCTGCGGAGCATCCGTCCGCCTGTACCAGTACCGCTTCCATCCGCCTGAGTCCTCCATGTTCGAGCGCTGCATCGGACTCGCATGGTGTCCCGGTTGCAGGATCTACGCCAGCAGCCTGGTGCACATCCCACGGGAGCAAGCCCTCGTCGACGCCCTTGCCCCTCTGCCCCCTGAGCAGCGTGAGCGGCTTCTACGTTCGGAAGCACGACTGATCAAGTTCCTGAACAGTGCCGAACGCGCTTGACCTCAAGTCGGGTTGATCTTGCACGATCGGACTGTTCGCACTGACACACGAGCAGGGGGTAGGCAGCATGCGCGCCGTACAGGTACACCGTTTCGGAGGGCCCGAGGAACTGGTTATCGGGGAGGTGCCGGATCCGGTGGCGGGGCCGGGGCAGGTCGTGGTGGCGGTGGAGGTGGCCGGGCTGACGTTCATCGAGACGCAGATCAGGCGGGGCACCGATCCCTGGCACGAGCCGCCGGTGCTGCCGTACGTGCCGGGTGGCCTGGTCGCCGGCCGGGTGGACGTGGTCGGTCCCGGGGTGGACCAGGCCTGGCTGGGGCGGCGGGTCCTCGCGTGGACCGGGGAGACCGGCGGCTTCGCCGAGCGGGCGGTGGGCTCGGTCGAGGCGCTCTTCCCGGCGCCGGACGGCCTGGGCCTGCCCGAGGCGGTCGCGCTCTACAGCGACGGCAGCACGGCGCAGGGGCTGGTCGAATACGCCCGGATCCGTCCTGGGGACTGGGTCCTGGTGGAAGCCGCGGCGGGCGGGGTGGGCAGCCTCCTCGTTCAACTCGCCCGCGCCGCCGGCGCCCGGGTGATCGGCGCTGCCGGAAGCGCACGGAAGCTCGACGTCGTCCGCGAGCTGGGTGCCGACGCCGCCGTCGACTACCGCGCACCCGACTGGACGGGCGAAGTGCGCGCCCTCACCGCCGGTGCCGGCGCGGACGTGGTGTTCGACGGGGTCGGCGGCGACATCGGCCGGGCGGCGTTCGCGGTGACGGCCCGGGGCGGACGCTTCTCCGTCCACGGCGCCGCGAGCGGAGCGGCCACCTCCATCGATCCGGCGGTCGCGCGCCGCGCGGGTGTGGAAGTCATCGGTATCGACCAGCTCTTCGGCTTCGGCACCCACGTCAACCGCTGGGCCCGCGAGATCATGGCTGAAGCGGCAGCAGGTCGGGTCCGGCCCCTCATCGGCCAGACCTTCCCCCTGGACCGCGCCGCCGACGCCCACGCCGCCATCGAGCAACGCACCGCCCTCGGCAAGACCTTGGTGCTGGTGTGAGGACCTGAGCTACCCGGTGACCACCGAAGGTCCGGTGAACTCCGTGGCGAGGGCGTCCATCACCACCTCGTCACAGACCTGCCCGAGCCAGTACCCGGCCTCCCGCAGCGCCCCGACCGTCCGGAACCCCGCCTTCTCGTACGCGCGGACAGCCGGCCGGTTGGGCGCCAGCACCTTCAGCCAGACCATCCGCAGATTGGCGATGTGGAACGCGTAGTCCAGCACCAGCCGCGTCGCCGTGGTCCCCAGCCCCCGCCCCCGCGCCTCCGGGGCCACCATCACCACGTACTCGGCCGTCCGGACGGCGGAATCCGGTAGAAGCGTGGCGACGCCGACCGGCACGCCGTCGGCGTCGCCCGTGAGCTCGTAGACGGTGAACCGGATGTTGTCACCGCGTAGTTGCCGATCCATCCCCTCCGTACGGGCCTCCAACGACTCCGGCTGCTGCCGCCCGTACCCGACCAGCGAGGCCGGATGCTGCTCCCAGCGCCAGTACGTCTCGACGAGATCGGCACGATAGGGCCCGAGGCCGCAGCCGCCGTCGCGGATCCAGATGATCGGGTCAGTCCCGGTGTCGATGGCAGGCTCCAGGCGTGAGATGTGTTTGCGGCTCACCGGCAGGCGTGCCGTCCTCAGTCTGCGCCAATACGTCAGGGCAGCAGGGCGGCGAGTTCGGCGTCGAAGAGGGTCTCGGGGTCGAACTGCATGCCGGTGAAGTGGCCGGCGAGCTCCAGGGACAGGACGCCGTGGAGGCGGGTCCAGAGGGTGAGGAAGAGGGCGAGCGCCTCGGGCGGGGCGGGGTGGTCGGCGGCCCACGCGCGGTGCTGGGCGAGGTGGGTGCCGAGGGGGGAGGCGGGGGCGGCCGGGGGGAGGGCGGCGGCGCAGGCGTCCAGGAGGGTGGTGGCGATCTCCTGGGAGATGGCGGTGGTGTCCTCGGGGGCCTGGTAGCCGGGGATCGGAGTGCCGTAGACCAGCAGGTAGCGCTGGGGGTCGGTGAGGGCCCAGGTGCGCAGGACGTGGGCGAGGCCGGCCAGGTCGGCGCCGTCGGCGGCGGCCGCCGCGAGGGTGTCGGCGAGGCTGCGGTAGGCCTCGCGGACGAGTTCGGTGATCAGCTCGTCGCGGTTGGCGAAGTAGCGGTAGAGGGCGGGGCCGCTCATG
The DNA here is from genome assembly GCF_040609255.1 of Kitasatospora sp. NPDC004723. Taxonomy (NCBI): domain Bacteria; kingdom Bacillati; phylum Actinomycetota; class Actinomycetes; order Kitasatosporales; family Streptomycetaceae; genus Kitasatospora; species Kitasatospora sp. NPDC004723. The sequence goes on from NZ_JBEXJT010000002.1 coordinate 18,349, forward strand.
CCCATGTGCTTGGCGATGGCGTTGAGGGAGAGCGCGGAGGCGCCTGCTGTGGCGATCTGTTCCCAGGCGCGTTCCATGACCTCGGCGCGGACCTGGGTGCGGTAGCGCTCGCGGGGGGTGGTGGGGTCGCTCTTCGCCATGGGTTAGAACCTATCACGGAAGCTATTGACTGTCTGAATAGGAAGAGTTAGAACTTGTAGCGGAAGCGATGGGATATAGAGGAGGGAATGGCGTGACTGCAATCCGAGCCGCCGCGATCACGGTCCCGCTGGTCGTCGGGATCCTCGCCGGCGCCGCCGTGCCCGCCGGAGCGCAGCCCGCCAAGGGGCTGACCTGCCGGGGCGCCGGGGTCGACCCCGGCGCGCAGGTGCGGTACCGGACGGAGGCGGTGATCGACGCGCCGCTGGAGGTGATCTGGAAGCTCCAGACGGACGTGGACCGCTGGCCCTCCTGGCAGCAGCCCGTCACCAGCGCCGAGCGCCTCGACCACGGCCCCTTCCGGGCCGGGTCGGCGTTCCACTGGACGACGCCGGTGCCGCCCGGGACCGGGATCCCGGCGACCGGCCTGGACATCACGTCGACCGTGCGGCAGGTCAAGCAGGGTGTGTGCATCCGCTGGACCGGTCCGGCGGTCGGGGAGGGGGTGCACATCGACGGCGTGCACGTCTGGAACTTCACCGAGACGAAGGGCGGTGTGAAGGTCAGCACCGAGGAGACCCACACCGGACCGCAGGTGGACGCCGATGTGCCGGTGGCGACCGCGATCCTCAAGGCGGGCCTGGACGGCTGGCTGGCCGACCTCAGGGCCGCCGCCGGGGCGCAGGCGTCCGGGTGGACGCCCGCGCCCCGGTCGTGATCAGCCGCCGAGGCGGTCGGCGGCCTCGTCCTCGCTCAGGGCCTCGATCTCCGCGATGAGGAGTTCCTCGACGCGGGCCGCGAGCGCGGCGGCCGTGGACAGCTCGAACGCGTCGCGGATCGGGACGTCCAGGCCGACGCCCGCCCGGATCCGGGCCACCACCCGGGTGACCAGCAGCGAGTCCCCGCCGAGTTCGAAGAAGTCGTCGAGGGCCCCCACCCGGGGCACCCCCAGCACCTCCTGCCACAGCTGGGCGACCAGTTGCTCGGCGTCGGTCCGCGGGGCCACGTACGGGCGCGCGGAGGCCTGGTCCGGTTCGGGCAGGGCCGCCGTGTCCAGCTTCCCGTTGAGGGTGAGCGGGAGGGTGTCGAGCAGGACGACGGTGTCCGGGACCAGGTAGGCCGGCAGTCGCACGGCGAGGTGCTCGCGCAGGGCGGCCGGGTCGGGCTCGGCGCCGGGCGCCGGGACGGCGTACGCGACCAGGCGGCGCCCGCCGAGCACCACGGCGGCGGCCCGCAGCACGTCCGGACGGCCGGTCAGGGCCGCCTCGATCTCGGCCGGTTCGATCCGGTAGCCGCGCAGCTTGACCTGCTCGTCGGCGCGGCCGAGGTAGTCGAGGCTCCCGTCGGTGCGCCAGCGGGCGCGGTCGCCGGTGCGGTACATCGTCCCGCCGGCGAACGGGTCCGGCACGAACGCCGCCGCGGTCAGGTCGGGGCGGCCCAGGTAGCCGCGGGCCAGGCCGGCGCCGCCGATGTGCAGCTCGCCCTCCGAGCCGCGCGGCAGCAGGGCGCCGCGCTCGTCCAGCACGTACAGCCGCACGCCCGGCAGCGGGCGGCCCAGCGGCGGGCGGCGCCCGGCGTCCGGGGCGCCGAGGTCGGCGGCGGTGACGATGACGGTCGCCTCGGTCGGCCCGTAGGTGTTGACCAGCCGGACGGTGTCGCCGTGCCGGTCCCGCCAGCGGGCGACGGCGTCGGCGCGGACCTCGGAGCCGCCGAGCACCACCAGCCGCAGGGCGGCGGGCCAGGGGGTGCGCTCGTCGTGCGAGACCAGCTCCTCCCAGTAGGCGGTCGGCAGGTCGAGCACGGTGACGGACGGGCCGTGCGGGCCGCGCAGCAGTTCCGGCAGGGTGCGGCCGCCGCCGGGCAGCAGCACCACGCAGGCGCCGGTGGCGAGGGCGGGCCACAGCTCCTCGGCGTGGGTGTCGAAGCCGATCGAGGCGAACTGGACGATCCGGTCGCCGGCCGCGAGGCGGTAGCCGTCCGGGCCGGCCATCCAGTCGACGCGGGCGGCCAGCGCGGTCTGGTCGACGGCCACCGCCTTGGGCGTGCCGGTGGAGCCGGAGGTGTAGAGCACGTAGGCGTGCCCGGCCCGCTCCTCGGACGCCACCGGATCGGCGGCGGGCACGAGCCGCAGGCCCTCGCCGTCCTCGTCCGTCAGCAGCAGGACGGCGCCGGACTCGCGGACCATCAGGCGCCGCCGCTCCTCCGGGTGGGCCGGGCCGAGCGGCAGGTAGCCGGCGCCGGCCTTCCAGATCGCCAGCAGGGCCGTCACCAGTTCGAAGGAGGGCGCCAGCCGGACGGCCACCAGCTGTCCGGCGACCGGGCCGAGCCGTTCGGCCAGTTCGCCGGAGCGGCGGTCGAGCTCGGCGTAGGAGAGCACCTCGCCCTCGCACTCCAGGGCGGGCGCGTCCGGGGTGGCGGCGGCCCGCTCGGCGAAGCGGGCGAGCACGGGGCGGGCGGCGGAAGCGGCCACGGGACCCGCGCCCAGGGCGAGCAGCTCGGCGCGCTCCTCGGCGCCGATCAGCCACTCGCCGTACAGCGGCACCTCGACGTCCTCCACGGCGGCGGTCAGCAGCGCGCGGCAGCGGGTGCCGAGCGCGGCCACCGTCGCCGGGTCGAGGACCTCCCGGTCGAAGCAGAACGAGAGCGTCAGCCCGCCGTCGGGGGTGCGCCAGCTGTCCAGCAGCAGATCGGTCTTGGCGCGTTCGAAGCCGGAGTCCATGGAGGCCGTGCGCACCCCGGCGGGCAGCGGCGCGCCGCCGTCCTCCCCGGTCAGGTCGTACTGGCTCTGGTGCACGAACACCGCCTGGTAGAGCGGCGCCGCGCCGGCCTCGGCGGGCAGGTCCAGATGGGCGGCGAGCCGCTCCAGCGGGACGTCCTGGTGGCTCAGGGCGCCCAGGGTGGCGGTGCGGACGCGGTGCAGCACGGTGCGGAAGCCGGGCTCGCCGGTGAGGTCGGCGCGCAGCACGCCGGTGCGGGCGAAGTAGCCGACCAGCGCCTCCTGCGCCGCCTCGGTGCGGCCCGCGAGCGGGGTGCCGACCACGAAGTCGGTGCTGCCGGTCCAGCGGGCCAGCACGCACTGGTAGGCGGCGAGCAGCACCATGAACGGGGTGCAGCGCTCGCGCCGGGCCAGCGCGTCCAGGGCGGCCGTCAGCTCCGGGTCCAGCGCCACCGTGGCGAAGCCCGCCGGGTGCTCCGGCTCGGCCGGGCGGGGGTGGTCCAGCGGCAGCCGCAGCCGGCCGGTGCCGGCCAGCTTCTCCGCCCAGTAGCGGAAGGCCGCCTCGGCGCCGCCCGCCGCCGCGCGCTCCTGCTCGGCGCGCGCGACGTCGCCGTAGGACAGGGCGAGCGGTGCCAGCCCGGCCGGCTCCTCGCCGAGCGCCTCCCGGTACAGCGCGAGCAGTTCGCGCCAGAGGACCTTGAACGACCAGCCGTCCGAGACGATGTGGTGGACGACCAGCGCGAACGCGTGCTCCTCCGGCCCGGCGGAGACCAGGACGGCGCGCAGCGGCGGGCGCCCGGCGAGGTCGAAGGGCGCGTTGACGGCCGGACGGCAGGCCTCGGTGAAGTCCTGCTCGGCGGCGCCGGGGGCGAGCGCGAGCTGCTCCAGCGGGACGGGCGCGGGCGGTTCGACCAGCTGGACGGGCGCCTCGCCGTCCAGGGCGAAGCGGGTGCGCAGCGGTTCGTGCCGGGCCGTCAGCCGCTCCAGCGCGGTGTGCAGCGCGGAGACGTCCAGCGGGCCGCTCCACCGGCGGCACAGGTACATGTTGAAGCCGGCGTCGGCGGGGTGCAGCTGCTGCAGGAACCAGAGCCGGCGCTGTTCCTCGGTGAGCGGGTGGACGGCCTCGGCGGGGCGGGCGGCGCCGGCGGTCCGGTCGGTGGTGCTGCGGTTGGTGGTGCTGCGGTCGGTGGTGGTCATCGGACGGCGGCCTCGGTTCCGGTACGGCGCGCGGACGCGGCGGATGCGGCGGGTTCGGCGGAGGGGGCCTCGGACGGGGGAACGGCCCCGGTGCGGGCGGAGAGGGCGGCCAGGCCCACCAGGTCGTCGGGCTCGGCGTCGGGGACGTCGCGGTCGAAGTGGCGCAGTGCGGGGACCGCCAGGCAGACGGCCACCAGCAGCGCCATGGCGAGGCCGAACAGCAGGTAGAGCAGGCCGATGCCGCGGCCCTCGCCGGTGCCGATCAGTCGGCCGACGGTGCCGGCCAGCGCGCCGTCCTCGTCGATCAGCGGCTGGACCAGGCGCGGTCCGAGGGGCGCGACGAGGGCGAAACCGACCGGAAGGGTGGACCAGGCGACCATGGTGTTGACCGCGATCACCCGGCCGTGGAAGCGCAGTGGCACCTTGGTCTGCACGATCGTCGCGTAGACGCCGTTGACCAGTCCGAGCCCGTACGCCATGCCGAAGGCGCCGAGTGCCACCGGCCAGACGCTCGGGCGCAGGCCGGTCACCAGGCAGGCGGCGGCCAGACCGAGGGTCGAGAAGAGGACGCCGCGCAGCCGCAGCCGGCGCGGCCCGCCCCAGACCAGCAGGGTCAGACCGCCGAGAACGGCGCCGAGCCCGGCCGCGACCGAGACCCAGCCCGCGGCCGCGAGCGGGGCGAAGGAGAGCACCAGCGGGGTGGTGAGCAGGAACAGCGGCGACAGGAAGATGTTGAGCACCGCGAAGAAGAGCAGCATCGCCCGGAAGTGCCGGCTGCCGAGCGCCCGCCGGAAGCCGGCCCGGATCTCGGCGGTCACGCTCTCGCGGCGCCGCGCGGCCATCACGTCGGGGAAGCGCACGGCCAGCGTGACACCGGTGGCGATCACATAGCTGGCGACGTCCATCACGAGGATGCCGCCGAGGCCGAGCGCGGAGAGCAGACCGACCGCGAACAGCGGCACCAGGAACTGGGCGAGGCCGAAGGCCATCTGGACGACGCCGTTGGCCCGGCCGAGGAAGCGCTTCGGGACGAGCTGGGGCACGGCCGAGTTCCAGGCCAGCCGCTGGAAGGTGAGCGCCGTCGACAGCACCGCGATCAGCACGTAGGCGTGCCAGATCTCCAGTGAGTCGGTGAGGTACAGCAGCAGCATCACCGCCTGGGTCAGGCCTGCCGCGACGTCGCCGTAGAGCATGATCCGGCGCCGGTCGCCGCGGTCCACCAGGGCGCCCGCGACCGGCGCGGTGAGGATGCCGGGGACCAGGCCGCAGGCGGCCAGCAGGCCGAACTGGGCGAGCGAACCGGTGGTCAGGTAGATCCACACCGGCAGGGCGAACTCGGTGAGCGCCGAGCCGATCATCGAGATCTGCTGGCCGGCCGCGACGCCGAGGAAGCGGCGCATGGTCGGCCGCACCGTCCGGGTGGCCGCCGAAGCGGCCTCGGCGGCGTCCCCGGACCGGGAGAGCCCGGCCAGCCACCAGGTGGCGCCCTCGGTGCGCCCGTGCCGCTCCTCCTCGCCCTCCGCCACCGAGCGGTGCACGGTGGTCAGGATCTCGGCCAGCTCGGCGGCCCGGTACTTGAGGTAGAAGTGGCCCGCCTCGTCGAGCACCACCACACCGGTGGTGTCGCTGAGCCGGTGCCATTCGCGGTACCGCTCCTCGTAGAACTCGGTGGCCGGGTCCTGGGTGCCGCAGACCGCGTACACCGGGGCGGCGATCCGGCCGTCCTCGCTCTCGAACAGCCGGGTGAAGTACTGCTCGGCCTCCCGGGTGCCGGTCCGACGGTTGGCGACCATCAGCCGCAGCTGCTCGGTGCCGACCTCGTCGGTCTCCAGGCCCGCCGCCGCCAGGGCGTTGATCATGCCCTGGTCGCTGCGCAGCCGGTCGGCGGTGCGGGCCCACCACTCGCCGACGGCGGCGCCGCGCCCGCGCGGCCGGGCGAACGGGAAGATGCCGCCGAGGTGGACGGCGTCGATCTCGCGCCCGGCCGCCTCCACCCGCCGGGCGATCTCGACGGCCAGCCGGACGCCGACGCCGCAGTGGCCGTACAGCACGATCCGGCCCTCGACGTTGTCCAGGATCTCCTGGGCGCAGCCGGCCGCGACCTCGTCGATGTCCATCGCCTCCTCGCCCAGCTCGTGGCCGGGGACGGCGAGCGAGTGCAGGGCCCAGTCGGCGGGCAGGGCGTCGGCGAGCGGCTTGTAGATGAGCGCGCTGCCGCCGCCGTACGGGGCGCAGACCAGGCTCGCGCCGACCTTGCGGCCGGGCGGGGTGAGCAGGTGCAGCAGGCTGCGCGGGCCGCGGTCGGCGTGCGGGTCGCTGACCAGCGCGGCCAGCCGTCGCACGGTGGGGTACTTGAAGAGGTCCATCACCCCGACGGGGGTGGGGAGTTCGGGGTAGGCCCGGCGCAGCTTGGCGACCACCTGGGTGGCCAGCAGGGAGTGCCCGCCGAGTTCGAAGAAGTCGTCCAGGGCGCCGACCCGGGGCACGCCCAGCAGCTCCGCCCACAGGGTGGCGACGAACTCCTCGGCCTCGCCCTCGGGTTCGACGAACTCGCCGCTCGCGGCGGGCTCCTCGGGCTCGGGCAGGTTGCGCCGGTCGACCTTGCCGTGGGCCAGCAGCGGCAGCTGCTCCAGCACCACGAAGCGGGCCGGGACCATGTAGTCGGGCAGCACCTCGCCGAGGGCCTCGCGCAGCTCGGCCGCGGCCGGGGCGGGGCCGTCGCCGGGGTGCTCCAGGTAGGCGACCAGGGTCTGCCGCAGCCCCTCGCCGCGGGCCATGACGACGGCCTGGGTGATGCCGGGCAGCGCGGTCAGGGCGGCCTCGACCTCGCCCGGCTCGACCCGGTAGCCGCGCACCTTGATCTGGTCGTCGGCCCGGCCCAGGTAGTCGAGCGTGCCGTCGGTGCGCCAGCGGGCCAGGTCGCCGGTGCGGTAGAGCCGGTCGCCGGGCGCGCCGAACGGGTCGTCGAGGAAGCGTTCGGCGGTCAGGTCGGGGCGGCCCAGGTAGCCGCGGGCCAGCCGGTCGCCGCCGAGGTACAGCTCGCCGGTGACGCCGGGCGGCACCGGCTGCATCGCCTCGTCGAGGACGTGGCAGCGGGCCCCGGCCAGCGGGGTGCCGATCGGGGTGCTGCCGGGGCCGGCGGCCTCGGCGGTGACCTCGTGCACGGTCACGCCGACGGTGGCCTCGGTGGGACCGTAGTGGTTGAAGACCGCGCACCGGCCGAGGGCGGCGAGTTCGGCGGCCCACGGCCAGGCCGAGGCCTCGCCGCCGAGCACCAGCGCCCGGCGCGGCAGCAGCCGCTCCATCGGGGCGTCGGAACCGAGCGCGGCCAGGTGGGAGGGCGTCATCTTGAGGTAGTCGAGCTTCAACTCCTCGATGCGCTCGGCCAGTTCGGCCCCGGCGATGCGGCGCGGCAGCAGGTGGACCCGGCCGCCGGTGCTCAGTGCCAGGTAGAGCATGGTGATGCTGAAGTCGAAGGAGAGCGACTGCAGCAGCCCGTAGCCGGCGCCCGGTTCGATCCGCAGCCGTTCGCGCACCCCGGCCAGGTAGTTGAGGATCTGCCGGTGCTGGACGGCGACGCCCTTGGGGGTGCCGGTGGAGCCGGAGGTGTAGATCACGTAGGCCAGCTGCTCGGGGCCCGAGGTCTCCTCCAGCGGCTCGGGGTCGCGCTGCGCCGGGTCGGTGTCCAGCAGCAGCGTGGCGCCCTGGTGGCCGGGGAAGCGCTCGTACAGCGCCGAGTCGGTGAGCAGCACCCGCACGTCGGCGTCGGCGACCAGGTGGGCGAGGCGGGCGGGCGGCTGCTCCGGGTCCAGCGGCAGGTAGGCGCCGCCGGCCTTCAGCACGCCGACCAGGGCGACGGCCAGTTCGGGCGACTGCTCCAGGCAGACCGCGACCCGGTCGTCCGGTCCGACGCCGAGCGCCCGCAGCCGCCGGGCCAGGCCGGTGGCGCGCTCGTCCAGCTCGCGGTAGTCGACGGTGCGGCCCTCGAACTCCAGGGCCGGGCGGTCCGGGTGGGCGCGCGCGGTGTCGGCGAGCAGGGCGGTGAGGGTGCGCGGGCCGTCGGCCAGGTCGGGCAGCGCCGGTCCGGCGGCCCACCGCTCCAGGACGTCGCGCCGCTCGCCGGGGGTGAGCAGCGGCAGTCGGGAGACCGGCCGTTCCGGGTCGGCCACCGCCGCCGCGACCAGCAGTTCGAAGCGCTCGACCAGCTGCCGTACGGTGGCGGCGTCGAACAGGTCGGTGCGGTAGGTGAGCAGGCCGTACAGGCCGCCGTCGGACTTCTCCCGCAGGTAGAAGGCGAGGTCGGTGCGGGTGGTGGCGGCCTCGTGCCCGAAGCTCTCGGCGGCCGGCGCGCCGGGGGAGCCGTCCGGACCGGCGGAGGTGGTGGCGCTGCGGTCGCCGTAGTTCTGGAAGGCGAAGCTGACCTGGAAGACGGCGGAGCGGCTGACGTCGCGCTCGATGTCCAGGTCGGCGACCATCTGCTCGAACGGCACCTCCTGGTGGGTGTACGCGTCGAGCGTCGTGCCGCGCACCCGGCGCAGCAGTTCGGTGAAGGAGGGGTCGCCCTCCAGCCGGGCCCGGATCGGCAGCATGTTGACGAACAGGCCGACCACGCCCTCGAGTTCGCGGTGCAGGCGGCCGGCGACGGCCGATCCGATCGCGAAGTCCCGCTGTCCGGCGTGCCGGCCGAGCAGGGTCTGCAGCGCGGCCATCAGCACCATGTACCCGGAGGCGTTCGAGGCGCGCGCCAGGGCGGCGACGCCCCGGCCGAGTTCGGGGCTCCAGTGGAACTCGGTGGCGGCGCCCTCGAAGGTCAGCACCGGCGGCCGGGGGCGGTCGGTGGGCAGCTCCAGGGCGGGGACGTCGCGCAGTTCCTCGCGCCAGTGCGCGCGGGAGGCGGCCAGCGCCTCACCGGCCAGCCGCTCCCGCTGCCAGAGTGCGTAGTCGCCGAACTGCACCGGCAGCTCGGGGAGTTGGTCGGGCGTGCCGTGGGCGTGCCGGGCGTACAGCGCGTCGAGCTCGCGGTGCAGCAGGTCGAGCGACCAGCCGTCGCTGACGATGTGGTGCATGACCAGGGCGAGCACGTGCTCGTCGGGGGCGGTGCGCACCAGCAGGGCGCGCAGCAGCGGGCCGCCGGCCAGGTCGAAGGGCTCCGCGACCCGCTCGCCGAGCTCCCGGGCGGCGCGGGCGGCCGGGTCCGGGTCGGCGGAGGCGTCGACGAACTCGGCGGCGCACGGGGCCGGTTCGGCGATCCGGACCGACGCGGTGCCCTCGGGTGTGGCGGGGAAGGTCATCCGCAGCGCCTCGTGCCGGGCGAGCAGCGCGGTGAGGGCGGCGTCCAGCGCGGTGCGGTCGAGCGGACCGCGCAGCCGGCGGGCCGGGGCGAGCGTCCAGGCGGTGGAGCCGGGGGCGAACTGGTCCATGAACCAGAGCCGTTCCTGGCCGCTGGAGAGCGGTACCGCGGTGCCCGGGGGCCGGGCGGGGACGGTGCTCGCGGGGGCGGGTCCGGTGGCGTCCGCGGATCCGGCCGCGGCGGCGCGCAGCCGCTGGGCGAGCAGCGCACGCTTGGTCGCGGACAGCCCGGGGGCGGGGTCCTGGAGGTCGGTCATCGGGTGTTCCATTCGGCGCACGTCGGGGCGGTGGGCGTCGGGCCTTCGGGCGGGGTCGCCGCACGGCCGGGCCACCGCGGGGGGAGGGGAGGCGAGGGCGCAGGGAGGGAGACGGGGAGCGGCCGCCGGGCGGCGCGGGGGGACCGCGCCGCCCGGGGGTCAGCGGAGTTCGCGGACGGCCGCGGCGATGCCGACCGGGGTCGGAGTGGCGAAGAAGACGTCGAAGTCCAGCTCGACGCCGAGCAGGTCGCGGATCCTGGCGGTGATCTGGATGATCGTCAGGGAGTGCCCGCCGAGCTCGAAGAGGTCCTCCTCGGGCCCGAGGTCGGGCAGCCGCAGCACCTCGGACCAGATCCCGAGGACGGCGGTGAGCACCTCGTCCCGGTCCTGGACGTCGGCCGGCGCGGCGGCGGTGGCCTCGACCGGGACCGGGGGGACGGGCAGCGCGCGCCGGTCCAGCTTGCCGTTGGGCGTCAGCGGCAGCCGGTCCAGCACCAGGAAGCGCTGCGGGACGGCGGCGCCGGGCAGCGAGCGCTGGAGGAAGGCCCGCAGCTCGGCGGGGGCGGGGGCGCTGCTCCCGGCGGCCGGGACGAGGTACCCGGCGACGAACGGCTCCTCGCCGTCCTCCTCCCGGTGCACAGCGGCGGCGGCCTCGGCGACCGCCGGGTGGGTCAGCAGCGCGGACTCGATCTCGCCGAGCTCGATCCGGTGGCCGCGGATCTTGACCTGGTCGTCGAGCCGGCCGAGGAACTCCAGTTCGCCCTCGGGGCTCCAGGCGACCAGGTCACCGGTGCGGTAGAGGCGCTCGCCGGGCGCGCCGAACGGGTCGTCGACGAAGCGTTCGGCGGTCAGTTCGGGCCGGCCCAGGTAGCCCTCGGCGAGCCCGTCGCCGCCCAGGTACAGCTCGCCCGGCACCCCGATGGGCAGCGGGCGGCGCCGGGCGTCCAGGACGTAGGCGCGGGTGTTGGCGATCGGGCGGCCGATCCGGACGGCCTCCGGTGCGGCCGGGAGTTCGGCGCAGGTGGACCAGATGGTGGTCTCGGTCGGCCCGTAGACGTTGAGCAGCCGTTCGGTGCCGGCCCGCAGCTGCCGGGCCAGCGGCAGCGGCAGGGCCTCGCCGCCGACCAGGCCGGTCAGCCCGGCGGGCAGCGGCCCGGCGCCGAGCAGGACCCGCCAGCCCGAGGGGGTGGCCTGGACGTGGGTGACGCCCTCGCGCTCGACCAGGGCGCGCAGCCCCGGCCCGTCCACGGCCAGGCCGTCCGGGGCCAGCACCAGCCGTCCGCCGGTGGTCAGCGGCAGCAGCAGTTCGAGGGCGGAGATGTCGAAGGAGAGCGAGGTGAGGCCGAGCCAGACGTCCCGGGGGCCGGAGCCCAGCCGCTCGGCGAAGGCGGCGAGCAGGTTGACCAGCGCCCGGTGGCCGATCTCCACGCCCTTGGGGCGGCCGGTGGAGCCGGAGGTGTAGAGCACGTAGGCGAGCGGGCCGGGGGTGGCGCCGGCCGGCGCGGGCGTGTCCGCGGGTCCGGGCGTGTCCGCCGCCTCCGGGAGGCGGAGCACCGCCGGGGCGGCGGCGGCCACCTCGGGCGCCGGCTCGCGGTCGGCCAGCAGCAGGGCGGCGCCCGAGTCGGCGAGCACGAAGGCCAGCCGCTCGGCCGGGTAGCCGGGGTCCAGCGGCAGGTAGCCGGCGCCGACGGTGTGCACGGCGAGCAGGGCGGCCGGCAGGTCGGCGGTGCGGGCGAGGTGCAGGCCGACCAGGTCGCCCCGGCCGACGCCGGCCGCGGTGAGCGCGCCGGCCAGCCGCTCGGCGCGCCGCAGCAGCTCGCGGTAGGTCAGCCGCTGCTCGCCGGCGACCACGGCGAGGGCGTCCGGCGCGGCGGCGGCCTGCTCCCGGACCAGGTCGAGCACGGTCCGCGCGGCCGGGTGGGCACGGGCGGTGTCGTTCCAGGCGGTGGTGACGAGGCGCTGCTCGGCCGCGTCGAGCAGCGGCAGCTCGCCCAGCGCCGTGCCGGGCTCGGCGGTGGCGGCGGCGAGCAGGGTGGCGAGGTGGCCGGCGATCCGCCGGGCGGCGGCCGGGGCGAGGACGGCCGGGTCGTACTGGAGGGAGAAGTCGATCGCGTCCGCGTCCTCGACGGCCTGCAGGTGCAGGGTGTTGCGAGAGGCGTGGTGGAAGACCGTCCAGTCGACGCGGGTGCTGCTGCCCGGGAAGTGCGGGGCGGCGGTGGTGCGGCGGCGGTAGCCGAAGGAGACCGGGGCGAGTCCGGCCCGCGGGGTGAGCCCGGGCACGGCGGTGCCGAACGGGACACCGCGGTGGGCCGCGACCAGCCGGACCTCGGCGCGCACGGCCCGGGCGTACTCGGCGAACGGGGTCCGCTCGTCGGCGCCGTCCGGTGCGTACACGGGCAGCTCGTTGACGAACAGGCCGATCGCCTCGTGCCGGCCGGGGCGGCGGGTGGAGAACGGGACGGCGACCGGTACGGCCTCGCCGCCGTAGCGGCGCAGCAGGCCGTGCAGGGCGGCGAGCAGGAACTCGAAGACGGTGACCCCGGCCTCCCGGGCGGCGTCCGCGAGGGCGTCCCGGCCCGGGCCGTCGAGCCGCCAGTCGACGGCCTCGCCGGGGCCGGCGTCGGTGGTGGCCCGAGGGCCGCCGGGCAGCACCGGGTCGGTGGCGGCGGCCCAGCGGGGGCCGTGGAACGCGGCGGCCGACGCGGCGAGGGCGGCGTCGGGCACCGGCGGGGCGTCGTCGGCGACGGCTCCGGCGGGCGCCGTGCCCGCGAGCGCGGCGGCGTACCCGGCGGCCAGGTCGGCGGCGAGCACGTCCTTGGAGTTCCCGTCGAAGACCGCGTGGTGGGCGACCACCAGCAGTTCGGCGCCGCCGTCCGGCCGCTGGTGCAGGGCGAACCGGGCGAGCGGTCCGGTGGCCAGGTCGAAGGGCAGGGCGAGTTCCTCGGCGAGCCGCTTGGCCAGTGCCTCGCCGCTGTCGGCGGCGGTGTCGAGGACGGTGAGCTCCGGCGTCCGGGCGGCGGGTATCAGGTGGACCACGCCGTCCCGCTCCACCAGGGCGGACCCGAGCGCCGGGTGCCGGGCGGCGGTCGCGGTGACGGCGCGGGCCAGGGCCTCGGTGTCGATCCGGTCGAAGGTGAGGCGCAGCGCGAGGTGGAAGACCTCGGGGACGTGGGTGAGTCTGCCGGTCAGCCAGATCCCGTGCTGGGCGGGGGAGGCGGGCCCGGCGGCGTCCGTGCTTCTCGCGGGTTCCCCGGCGGCGGTGGCGGGGTCGGGCCGGTTGGGGGACTCGGACATGCTGTGCTCGATTCGGGAGTCGGATACGGAGCTGCGGGGCACCCGTCCGAGCGGTGGCCGTGGCGGCGCGGACGCGGCACGGCGCGGTCGGACGGCGCGACTGCCGAAGGGCGGCCGGTCCGCCCCGCGGACCGGTCGGCAGGACGCCGGGGCCCGGCCGGACCCGACTCCCAGGATTTCCCCCCTGATGCGTCAGGCGGTTCGATCTTCTCCCCCGTTCGAAGATCATTGGCCTGGACCTGCCGAGAGATTTCCACAGACCCCATGCCTCGTCAAGGGTTGTCCACGACCTGGCCGGTGACTGCCGACGGTTCGTCAACTACCTTTTGTTTCCGGCATTCCCGGGAATTTGAAGGGGTGCTGTCAAAGGGCTCGCGGAAGGTGCTCCGGCGGACGTGGCGGCGGGTGTCGCGGGGGGAGTCGCAGGGGGAGGCCGGCGTGGGGCAAGTTGTCTGTACAGCTCGGGGTTCACTGTCCGTCATTGGCGCGCCATCGAACCCGCCGCTCCCGTCCACCTGGGGCCCGTACACATAACGGGTCTGGACCAAAGCGTCCGATCACCCCCGCCTTGTACAAGGAGCCACCCCCGATGAGTCCGAAGCCCGAACTGTCGCGCCGTACCCTGCTCGGCGGCGCGGCGGCGGCCGCCGTGCTGTCCGCCCTGCCGCTCAGCGTGCGCGAGGCGCTCGCCGCCCCGGCCCGCCCCGGCCGGCTGGCGGACATCCAGCACGTCGTGGTGTTCATGCAGGAGAACCGCGCCTTCGACCACTACTTCGGCACCCAGGCCGGCGTCCGCGGCTTCGGCGACCGCACGGCGGTGCGCGGCGTCAACGGGCGGTCGGTCTTCCACCAGCCCGACCCCGGCCGCAAGGAGGGCTACCTGCTGCCCTTCGCGATGAACGCCGCCCACACCAACGCCTACCAGCAGGGCGCCCCCGCGTTCGGCTTCGTCGACTCGATGAAGGCCTGGAACGACGGCCTCGCCGACGGCTCGGTCACCCGCCGCTCCGGCGGCTGGCTCGGCCAGGGCTACTACGAGAGTGCCGACATGCCCTTCTACCACGCGCTCGCCTCGGTGTTCACCACCTGTGACGCCTACTACGCGTCGGTGCAGTGCAACACCAACACCAACCGCGACCACTTCATGACGGGCACCAGCGGCGGCACCGTCCGGGACACCCCGGTCACCGACAACACCGAGATCCCCGGCGGCTACGAGTGGACCACCTACGCCGAGCGCCTGGAGAAGGCCGGCGTCAGCTGGCGGACCTACCAGGCGCTGGACAACTTCGACGACAACGCGCTGGCCTGGTTCACCCCCTTCGTCAAGGCCAAGCCCGGTGAGCCGCTCCACGAGCGCGGCATGCGCGCCGTCGGCGACCCGGCCAAGAAGAACGACCCCTTCGCGATGGGCGACGCCCTGGTCGAGGCCTTCGCCGCCGACGTCCAGGCCGACACCCTCCCGCAGGTCTCCTGGATCGTCGCCCCCGCCGCGCTCTCCGAGCACGCCAACTACGCCCCGCCGAACGGCGAGCACCTCACGGCCCGGCTGCTGGCGGCGCTCGCGGCCAAGCCCGAGGTGTGGCAGAAGACCGTCTTCATCCTCAACTACGACGAGCACGGCGGCTTCATGGACCACCAGCTGCCGCCCGTCCCGCCGCTGGCCACCGGCCGCGGCAAGTCCACCGTCCCGGTCGACGGCGAGGTCGTCGTCCGGGTGGGCAAGGGCGGCTCCAGCTACCACCGGGTGGTCGGCCAGGACGGCAGGTACCGGGTCAGGGCCGCCGACGGCTCGCTCACGTGGTCCGACACCCTGCCCGCCGGCGAGACCCTGGTCTCCGGCCCCTACCCGATGGGCCTGGGCGTGCGGGTGCCGATGGTCGTCGTCTCGCCGTGGACCCGCGGCGGCGTCGTCGACTCCACCGTCTACGACCACACCTCGGTGCTGCGCTTCCTGGAGCAGCGCTTCGGCGTCCAGGAGCCCAACATCAGCCCCTGGCGGCGCTCGGTCTGCGGCGACCTCACCAACGTCTTCGACTTCTCCGGCCGCGACCCGCGCTGGCCCGCGCTGCCGGACACCAGCGGCAACCGGCAGAAGGTGACCGACACCGGCAAGCTGCCCGCGCCGACCGTGCCCGACCCGCAGGTCTTCCCGCGGCAGGAGCGCGGCACCCGGGCCGCCCGCCCGGCCCCGTACGACCTGGTCGTCAAGCCGCGCCTCAAGGGCGACCAGCTGACGATCGACTTCATCAACCAGGGCAAGCAGGGCGCCGTCCTCGCGGTCTACCCGGAGCCCGGCACCCCGCCGCGCCACTACACCGTCGGCGCCAAGTCCCGGCTCTCCGACGTCTGGACGGTCGGCCAGGACGGCTACGACCTGCGGGTGCACGGCCCCAACGGCGCGCTCTGGCACCTGCGCGGCACCGTCGACGCGCCCTACGAGATCTCGCTCTCCGAGGAGCACGACGGCAAGGTGCTGGAGGTGGACGTGATCAACCGCTCGCGCACCGCGCAGACCTTCCTGGTCGGCGACCTCGCCTACGGCGACGGCCTGCGCGAGGTCCGGGTCGCGGCCGGCGACGACCGGACCGTCAACGTCAAGGTCGGCCCCGAGGGCTGGTACGACGTCGCCGTCGGCGTCCGCGGCGAACTGGGCTTCCGCCGCCGGATCGCCGGCCGCTTCCCCTGGGACGGCGAGCACCTGCTCACCGACCCGGCGATGGGCCTGGCCGACCCGCTGGCCGTGGACGTCGCCCTCAAGGCCGCCTCCACCACCATCGACGAGGCGATCCTGCTGCCCGGCCGTCCGGCCCGGGTCACCGCCCGCTTCACCGCCACCACCGCGCTGACCGCGCTGGAGGCGCAGCCGGTCGTCCCGGCCGGCTGGACGGTCGCCGCCGTCACCGCCGCGCCCGCCGCGCTCGCCGCCGGGGCCACCGCCACCGCCGAGTGGGACGTCACCCCGCCCGCCCAGCTCCCGGACGGCGCCACCCACCGCGTCCTGGTCACCGCCCGGGCGCAGGCCGGCGACCGCTTCGCCGTCGCCGACGGCGAGCTCGCCGCCCGCACTGCGCCGGTGATGGCCGGCCACCTGCTCGGCGAGGACTTCGAGTCGCTGGCCGGCGTGCTCCAGCCGGTCGGCGGCGTGCTCGGCTGGACGCCGCAGGCGCCGCAGGGCTGGTCGGTGGCCAACGCGCCGGGCATGCCGCAGGGCACCACCCGCCTCCAGGGCTGGACCTTCCACACCAAGCGCGAGTGGTCCAGCCCGGCCGGCCAGGACCGCGGCAACTTCACCCGGGGCCTGGGCATCCTGGCCGTCGCCGACCCGGACGACTGGGACGACACCGGCTCGCCGTCCAAGAAGGGCGTGTTCGACTCGACCCTGGTCTCGCCCGCCGTGCCCGTCCCGGACGGCGCCACCACCCTGTACCTGGGCTTCGACTCGCACTACCGGCAGGAGGCCCCGCAGAAGGCCGCGGTCACCGCGGTGTTCGACAACGGCACCGAGACCCGCCTGGTGTTCTACAGCTCCGACGCCACTGGCAACGACAACGCCGGCAAGGACGTCCAGAACACTTTCGTCGCCAAGCGGTTCGCCGTCCCGGCCGGCGCGCGCAGCGTGACGCTGAAGTTCCGGATGTACGACGCCGGGAACAACTGGTTCTGGGCCGTCGACCACATCCGCCTGGACGTCAAGCCGATCACCGGCTGACGACCCGCCATTCCGCCCGGCCCGTCCGCGCCCCCGTTCCCTGGGGGCGCGGACGGGCTTCCGGGCGTCCGCCTCCTGGCAGATCAAGCGCGTCTCCTGACGGGGCATATGCCGGAAACAAGTGTGTCGGCGCACTGTCAACGGGTGCGAATGCGACGTGCACGGCGGCGCACCGGACCGGAAAGTCACTGTCCGTGTCCATGTTCCCACCGGTAGGAATGGGAGCCGGCGCGGAGAGCCCGCGCCGTGGAGAGGAGCCGCTCCGTGTCCCGTCTTCGTGCCGCCGCCCTGGCCATCGGCTGCGCCGCCGCCGCGCTGACCCTGACCACGACCACCGCGACCCTCGCGCACGCCGCCCCCGGCGACACCCAGAACGTCTGCGCCAGCCAGCTCACCCCGACCGGCTGGGTCGACGTCCAGTGGTGGAACGACATCAGCTGCTCGTCGACCTTCAGTCCGAACAAGAAGCAGATCAAGCAGATCGCCGGTCTGCCGATCGGCACCACGCTCACCGTCTGTTCGTCGACCTACCAGCCGGCCGGCTGGGTGCAGCTCTCCTCGTTCTACAACAGCAGCTGCAACTACTCGGCCGTCCCGAGCCTCAACAACAACGCCTGGCAGATCAAGCGCGTCTCCTGACGCCCCGGTGACGCCCCGGGCCCCCCGCGGGCAGCCGCCGACGGCCCACCGGTCCCGCACCGGTGGGCCATCGGCGTGTCGCGGGCCGGACGGCGCCAGACTGGGCCGGGTCCCTGACCCGCCGCCTCTGCCCCGCCGTCCCCGACCCGTCCCGGAGGTCCGCCGTCATGCACTCGCCCCTGCTACGCCTCACCGGCGCCGCCACCGCCGTCTACGGACTCGCCGTCGCCCGCCGGCCCGCACTGCTCGCCCGCCCCTCCGGCCTCACCGCCCCCGACGGCTCGGTGCCCGCCCCGGTCGCCGCCTGCCTGCGCCCGCTCGCCCTGCGCGACGCCGCCTGCGGCCTCGCCATGGCCCTCGCCCCGAACGACGCCGCGCTGCGCACCGCCACCGCCGTCCGGATCGCCTCCGACCTCGGCGACGCCGCGCTGCTCGCCGCCGCCCTTCCCGCCCGGCGGCACCGGGTGATGGCGGTCGTCGTCTCGGTCGGCTGGGGCGCGCTCTCGGTGGCCGGGCTCCTGGCGCGGCCCCGCGATCTCTCCACCCGTCAAGTCTCTTGACGGTCGAGAGATATGATCCGGGCTGTCCGCCACCCCGCCCCAGCCCGGAGGGCGCCTCGCCATGCCCGCTGACCGTCCCGCCTCCGCCGCTCCACCGGCCTCCCCGGCGGATTCGTCCGCCTCATCCGCTTCGTCCGCCCGGCGGCGCCGCGCCCGGCTGCTCGTCCCGCTTGCGCTGCTGGTCGTCTGGCTCGGCCTCGGCGGCGCCTTCGGCTCCTACGCGGGCCGGCTCGGCGAGGTCGCCACCAATGACCGGGCCGCCTTCCTGCCACGCAGCGCCGAGTCCACCGAGGCCGCCCGGCTCGGCGCGGACTTCCGGGCCGAGAACGCCCTGCCGGTGATCGTCGTCTGGGAGAGCCGCACCGGCCCCGTCGACGACACCCGGCGCGCCGCCGCCGAACAGGCCCTGCACGCCGCCGCCGCGCTGCCCGGCGCCACCGGACGCGTCTCGCCCGCCCTCCCCGCCGCCGACGGCCACGCCCTGCAGGGCGTCGTCCAACTGCGCGCCGACCTCGGCCGGGAGACCGGCGACACCGTGCGCGCGGTCCGCGCCCTCGCCGAACGCGTCCCCGACAGCACCGTCGGCCTCGCCGGACCCGCCGCGATCCTCGCGGACCTCGGCGGCGCCTTCGCCGGCATCGACGGCCTGCTGCTCGGCGTGGCGCTCGGCGTCGTCCTGCTGATCCTGCTCGCCGTCTACCGCGCCGTGCTGCTGCCCCTGCTGGTGATCCTCGGCGCCGTCTTCGCCCTCGGCATCGCCTGCGCCCTGGTCTACCTGCTCGCCGACCACGGCCTGGTCACCGTCGACGGCCAGGTCCAGGGCCTGCTGTCGATCCTCGTCATCGGCGCCGCCACCGACTACGGCCTGCTGCTCTGCGCCCGCTTCCGGGAGGAACTGCACCTGCACGGCGACCGGTTCGCCGCGATGCGCACCGCCTGGCGGCGGTCCGTCGAGCCGATCACCGCCTCCGGCGCGACCGTCGCGCTCGGCCTGCTCGTCCTGCTGCTCTCCGACCTCACCAACAACCGGGCGCTCGGCCCGGTCGGCGCCATCGGCATCGGCTGCGCGGTGCTCTCCGCGCTCACCTTCCTGCCCGCCGCCCTGGTGCTGGCCGGCCGCGCCGCCTACTGGCCGGCCCGGCCCACCGCCGACGGCCGGGCCCCGGTGCACGCCGTCTGGGGCCGGGCCGCGGCGCTGGTCGCCCGCCGCCCGCGCGCCCTGTGGGCGGCGAGCCTGGCCGTGCTGGCGGCGCTGGCCGCGCTCGCGCCCACCCTGGACGCCGGTGGCGTGCCGCAGAGCGAACTGTTCGTCAAGGCCCAGCCCTCGGCGGCCGGCCAGCGGATGCTCTCCGCGCACTTCCCCGGCGGCAGCGGCAACCCTGCGGTGGTGATCGCCGCCGCCGACCGCTCCGAGGCCGTGACCGCGGCGGTCGCCGCCGTCCCCGGGGTGGCCGGCGTGCGCGCCACCACCGCCGGGGCACCGGGCGGCGCGCCGCTGGTCGTCGACGGCCGGGTCCGGCTGGAGGCGACGCTCACCGACCCGGCCGACAGCGACGAGGCGATCGCCACCGTCCACCGGCTGCGGCAGGCCGTGCACGCCGTCCCGGACGCGGACGCGCTGGTCGGCGGCTACACCGCCCAGCAGGAGGACACCCGGACCACCGCCGCGCGCGACCGCACCCTGATCACACCGGTGGTGCTGCTGTGCGTGCTCGCCGTGCTCGTCCTGCTGCTGCGCTCGCTGCTCGCACCGATGCTGCTGGCCGCCACCGTCGCGCTCTCCTACCTGGCGACGCTCGGCGTGAGCGCGGTGGTCTTCCCGCACGTCTTCGGGTTCTCCGCCGTCGACCCGTCCGTGCCGCTGTACGGGTACGTGTTCCTGGTCGCGCTCGGGGTCGACTACAACATCTTCCTGATGACCCGGGTGCGCGAGGAGGCCTTGCGCTCCGGCACCCGGGAGGGGGTGCTGCGCGGGCTCACCGCCACCGGCGGGGTGATCACCTCGGCGGGCGTGGTGCTGGCCGCGACCTTCGCCGCGCTGGGCGTGATCCCGCTGGCCTTCCTCGCCCAGATCGCCTTCATCGTGGCGTTCGGGGTGCTGCTGGACACCCTGCTGGTGCGCTCGCTGCTGGTGCCCGCCCTGGTGCGGGACCTCGGCGACCGGGTCTGGTGGCCGGCCCGGACCGGGCGGGCGGTCCCGCGGTCGGTTCCCGCGGCGCCGGAGCCCTCGGGTGAACGGGTCGGCCCGGGGGTGTGAGCGCGGGCGGTGGGCAGTCGGCGGCGGGCGGCGGGCGGCACCGTTAGGCTGAACGGGTTAGCCCGACGTCGCACGCAACCGGAGAACACGCCTTGGCGGAACAGGCGGAACAGGCGGAGCAGGGGGAACCGCAGGGCTCCGGTACGCCGGAACTCGGCCGTCTGCTGCAGGACCTCGCCTCCGAGATGAACCTGCTCGGCCACGGCTTCGCCGCCGCGAGCGGTCTGCACACCACCGACGTCCAGGCGCTGCTCGCGATCATGCGCGCCGGTCCGACGCCGCACGGCGCCCAGGACGGCCCCGCCGACCCGCCCCCGGGGATCACCCCCGGGCGGCTCGGCGAGGAGCTCGGCCTCTCCTCGGGCGCGGTCACCGCGGTGCTGGACCGCCTGGAGCGCGCCGGGCACGTCCGCCGTACCCGGGACGCGGCCGACCGGCGGCTGGTCCTGGTGCACTACCTCCCCGGCGCCGGCCGGATGGCGGCCGAGTGGTTCGCGCCGGTCGCCCGCCGCACCGAGACGGTCCGCGCCGAGTTCACGCCCGGCGAGCTCGCCGCCGTGGCCCGCTTCCTGGACCGGATGACCGGCGAGCTGGAGGACCTGCGCCACTCACGCTGAGCCGGCCGCCGGCCCGCCGCCCGGTTCGCGCGCCGCCTGCTCGGTGATCCGCCGGGCCATCCCGCCGAACACCAGGGCGTGGAACGGCGCCACCGCCCACCAGTAGGCGTGCCCGGCCAGCCCGCGCGGGTGGAACAGCGCCCGCTGCCGGTAGCGGCTGCCGCCCGCGCCGTCCGGGGCGACCGTGAGCTCCAGCCAGGCCGGGCCGGGCAGCCGCATCTCCGCGCGCAGCCGCAGCAGCCGCCCCGGTTCGATCTCCTCCACCCGCCAGAAGTCCAGCGACTCGCCGACCCGCAGCCGCGCCGGGTCCCGCCGCCCCCGGCGCAGCCCCACACCGCCGACCAGCCGGTCGACCCAGCCGCGCACGGCCCAGCCGAGCGGGAAGGAGTACCAGCCGTTCTCGCCGCCGATCCCCTCCACCACCCGCCACAGCGCCCTCGGATCGGCGTCCACCCGCAGCTCCCGGACGTCCTGGTAGAGACTGCCGCCGGCCCAGTCCGGGTCGGTGGGCAGCGGGTCGCTCGGGGCGCCGGGAAGCGAGGCGGAGGACCACCGGGTGGCGACGTCGGCGTCCCGGATCCTCCGCAGCGCGAGCCCCACCGCCGCGTCGAAGCCGATGCCGCCGCCCGGGGGCTCCGGCAGCCAGCGGTCGAGGTCGTGCTCACCACGCACCACCTCGTACCGCAGCGACTCCACCAGCGGACGGGCGAGCGACCCCGGCACCGGCGTCACCAGGCCGACCCAGAGGCTGGAGAGCCGAGGGGTCAGGACCGGGACGGCGAGGATCAGCCGGCGCGGCAACCCGGCCACCGCCGCGTAGCGCTCCATCATCCGCCGGTACGTCAGCACCTCCGGTCCGCCGATGTCGAAGGCGCGGTTCACCTCGGGCGGCAGGCCGGCGGCCCCGACCAGCAGCCGCAGCACGTCCCGCACGGCGATCGGCTGGATCCGGGTGTCCACCCAGCGCGGGGTCACCATCACCGGCAGGCGCTCGGTGAGGTACCGGAGCATCTCGAAGGAAGCCGATCCCGAACCGATGATCACTGCGGCCCGCAGCTCGGCGGTCGGCACGCCGCTGTCCCGCAGCACCCGGCCGACCTCGACCCGTGAGCGCAGGTGCGGGGAGAGCCGCCCGGTCGGAACCCCGGCGGGGGCGAGTCCGCCCAGGTAGACGATCCGGCGCACCCCGGCCCGGGCCGCCGCCCGTCCGAACGCCGCGGCGGCGGCCCGGTCGGTGGCCTCGAACCCGGCTCCGGTCCCGAGGGCGTGCACCAGGTAGTAGGCGACGTCGATCCCGGCGAAGGCGCCGTCCAGGCTCTCCGGGCGGGTGACGTCCCCGGCGGCGGCCTCCACCCGCTCGCGCCACGGGTGGTCCCGCAGCCGGTCCGGATCCCGGACCAGGCACCGGACGCCGTGTCCGGCCGCCAGCAGCTCCGGCACCAGCCGGCCGCCGATGTAGCCGGTGGCCCCGGTGACCAGGCAGCGCAGCGGGCGAGCGGGGCCGGGGTCGGGGTCGGCGGCAGCGGTCACGGTGGCTCCCGGGTGGTGGGTGATGGATGGTGGGTCGGTGCTCGGTGCTCGGTGCTCGGTGCTCGGTGGTCGGCGGTCGCCACGATGATCTCCGCGCCGGGCCGTACCCGCACCCGCACCGTCGGCCGCCGCCGTCCTGGCCCCGCACGTCAGCCGGTGGTTGCCGGTGCTCCGGCGCAGGCCGCCGACGTCGCCGCCGCGCCGGAGGGTACGATCGGCGCCGACCGCGCCGCACCTGAACGACGACGTAATCCGGTGAGCCGATGACCACAGTCAACGCCAAGGGGATCACCCTGGGCATCGAGTCGTTCGGTGACGACGACGCGCCCCTCGTCCTGCTCGCGGGCGGGACGACGATGCTCTCCTGGCCCGACGCGCTCTGCGAACGGCTCGCCGCCGGCGGGCGCCGCGTGGTGCGTTACGACCTGCGCGACAGCGGGGAGTCGACGGCGGCGGATCCGCAGGCGCCCGCCTACACCCTGCGCGACCTCGCCGCGGACGCGGCGGCCCTCGTCGACGTGCTCGGTGGGGGACCCGCGCACCTCGCGGGCATCGGCGTCGGCGGGATGGTCGCCCAGGTGGCCGTGCTCGACCACCCGGGCGCGTTCTCGGCGCTCACCCTGGTCGGTACCCGGCCGGTCGCCCCGGGCCCGGCCGACGACGACCTCCCCGACCACGACCCGGCGACGATGAGCCGGCTGTTCGCGCGCCCGATGCCCGACTGGGCCGACCGCGAGGCGGTTGCCGCGTTTGCCGCCGCAGGCGCGGAGATCCGCGGCGACGACCCCGCCGCCGCCCGCGCCGTCGCCGCGCGCGTCTGGGACCGTACGCCCGGCACGACGCCCCCGGTCCAACTGGCCAACCAGCTGGGCCTGGTGTTCTCCGGGCTCGACTGCGCGCCCCGCTGGCGCGAGCGCCTGCCGGAGATCGCGGCCCCCGCCCTCGTCGTCCACGGCCGCCGCGATCCGTTCTTCCCCGTCGGCAACGGCGAAGCACTCGCCCGCGAGATCCCCGGGGCACGGCTGCTCGTCCTCGACGAGGCCGCCACCGCGATCCCCGGCACGGCGGTCGGCGAGGTCGCCGCGGCGATGCTCGCGCTCCGGTAGCGGACGGGCGGCCCCGGCGGGTGACCGGGAGGGCCGGCAAAGAGGTCGGCAGGCCGGTGCAGCCCGGTGTCGCCCGTCCGGCGTAGTGGTGCCGTCCCGGGTGGCGGGGCGCGGGCGGGGCGGCCCGGTGCGGTCCGGGTCTGAACGGCGTAGGGCGGGGAGGTCCTTGGTCCCGTCGATTCAGCCCCTTGGCCCCTGGCGGATCGCCCGGTCGGGGGAGATGCTCGCTGGTACAGCCGATCGGACGACAGGGGTCTGTCCGGTCGGACCGCGCCTTCGGACGAGGTGAACCGGCGTGCGGCATGCCACCGTCGAATCAGTCATGACCAGTCCCGTGGTCCAGGTCGCTCCCCAGACCGGCTTCCGGGAGATCGTCGCGCTACTGGCCGAGTACGACATCACCGGGGTGCCGGTGGTGGACGGCGACGGCCGGCCGCTCGGCATAGTCTCGGAGGCCGACTTGCTGCTCACCCTGGCGGCCCAGGAGGACCCGGGGAGCCACATGCCGCCGCCGGACCTCCCCCGGACCGGTCCGGGCGGCGCGGTCACCGCCGCTGATCTGATGACTGGCCCGGCGATCTGCACCACCCCGGAGGCCAGTGTGGTCGCGGCGGCCCGGCTGATGAGCCGGCACGGCCTGAAGCGGCTGCCGGTGCTGGACCAGGACGGCCGGGTGTTCGCCATGGTCAGCCGGGGCGACCTGCTACGGGTCTTCCTGCGCGAGGACCGGGTGATCCGCCGGGAGATCGTGGAGGAGGTGCTCGGCCGGATCGAGGGCGTGAGCCCCGCCGAGGTGGGCGTCGAGGTCGACCAGGGGCGGGTGGTGCTCAGCGGTACGGTGCCCGAGCCGCATCTCGTCCCGATCGTGCTGAACCTCTGCCGCTCGGTCGACGGCGTGGTGTCGGTGACCGACCGGCTGAGCGCCGACATCTTCGGCGGCGTGGGCCCGGACGGCGGCTCCCCGGTCGCGTCAGACGACGGAATCGGTGGAATCGGTGGGTCGGGGGGCGTGGGCGGTGATGGCGCGCGCGGGAGCGACGCGCCTGCATCCATAGCCTGAACCCGCACGCCCGCGCACCGGGCCCGCCTCCGCGTCGTTCGACCGGACGCCCGGCTGGACCCGGAGCGTCCGGTTCGAATATCGCGCTGCGCACCGGGTATCTCACTCGGCGTGTGCGGCGGTAGCGGGCCGCCGCGCCGCCGGTTACCGGGGAGGCAGCCGTGGCCGTCGTGTTCGACGCGGACTTCACATCGACCAGCCAGTGGGTCGCGGGGCGCAGCAGCGCCTATCCCCGGATGGGGCCGACCAACCGGGGCGACCACAAACTCGACTTCCTCAGCCGCGCCTACTGCCCCGACGGGCTGTTCACCGCCACCCGGCGGCACGGCGGGGACCTGTGGACGTGCAACCTGCTCACCACCGAGGGCAGCCCGGACGGCTTCCAGCTCCGCACCGGCGACACCCTGAGCGCGCAGGTCACCCTGCCCGTCGCGCTGGGCGCCTGGCCGGCGATCTGGACGTGGCGGGACGGCGGCAACGAGATCGACGTGTTCGAGTACCACCCCGACAATCCGGACCTGCTGGAGATCTCCAACCACGTCCGGGGCGGCTACCGGTACTGGCACGGGGCCGACGCCGGCATAGCCCCCGGGGCCACCTTCGGCCTGCGGGCCGTCTTCGGCGCGTACTCGGTGGACTGGTTCGTCGACGACACCCTCATCCACGCCGACCGCCGTGGTGTCGGCTCCGACTGGCACGCCTACCTGATCGTCAACCTCTCGGTCGCGGACGGCACGTACCACGCCCGCCCGCCGGCCTACGGGCCGGACCGGTTCGGCTGGACCTGCCACAGCCTGTGGGTGGAGCGCGGCGGCCCGGGTGCGGGCGCGGGAGCGCCGGGGCGGACGTGACCGGCGGGTCGTGCCGTGGTGGTCGGTGCTCCGGTGGTCGGTGCTCCGGTGGTCGGTGCTGGGGTGGGCGGTGCTCGGGCGGTCAGTGCTCGGGCGGGAACATCGCCGTGATCAGGCCGCGCGGGCCCGACCGCTGGAACCAGACCACCCGCCGGTACGGGCCGATGTGCGCGGGATACGTCACGTAGAGGTCGTTGCGCGGCGCGGACTCGTTGCCGGGCGCGAGCGCCGCGTCCACCGCATTGGCGGCGATGGCCCGCAGCAGCGCGTGCGCGGTCGTCGCCGCGGCGTCGGGCGAGATGGCCAGCGCGGTGAGCTCGAACCAGAGCACCGTGGAGACGTAGCCGATGGAGGAGTGGCCGAGGGCGGGGTGGGGGCGGTGGTCCTGGTAGCGGAGCAGCACCCCGGCCGCGACGAGGCGCTCACGGTCGTCGGCCGGCGGGTGGTGGTTCATGGGGCGAACGCTACCCGGCCCGGTGCGGGCGGGCCCGGGCCCGGGCCCGCAGGATTCCCGGATCGCCGGGCGGGCGCCGACGCATGCTCGTCGGCTCTCCGCGCGCCGTGGCCTCCGCCCCCGTCCCCGGGTCGCCGCCCCCGTTCCTCACGCCGCTCCGACGGGCGCGGGCGCACGATGGTGGTGAGGCGCCGATCGCCCCGGTGCGGGCCGGCCGTCACGGCCGCCACCCGCCCGGCCGGGGTGGTGAGGAGGTCGTGATGAGGTACTGGAACGGCCATGGCTACGGCCATGGGTTCGGCGGCTGGGGCCTGGGTCTGATGGCGCTGGGGCTGCTGCTGGTGGTGCTGGCGCTGGTGGCCGTCGCGGTGGTCCTGGTCCGGCAGTCGCGGGCGCCCGGGCCGCCGTCCAAGGGCGCGTGGGCCGCGAGCCCGCCGGGGTCACCCGGTCCGCCGGGCGGGGCACCGCCGGTGCCGTTGCCCGAGCAGGTCCTCGCGGAGCGGTTCGCGCGCGGTGAGATCGACGCCGAGGAGTACCGGCACCGTCTCGACGTGCTCCGTTCCACGGGCGGCGGACCGGCGCCCGGTGCGCCGCCGCCTGTTCCGCCCGCCCCACCCGGCCCGCCTCCGCCGCCGCGTCCGCCCGAAGGGCCGGGCGGCTGACGCGGCGGGGCCCGCCGCGCACCTGCGCGACGGGCCCCGCCGACCGCTCGGATCGTGCGGCTGCTCGATCGGTTCGACCTGCGTGACCTGCTCGATCGGCTCGATCTACGTCACCTGCGTGACCTGCGTGATCTACTCGACGACGAGCTCGACCGGGATGTTGCCGCGGGTGGCGCGGGAGTACGGGCACACCTCGTGGGCCTTCTTGACCAGCAGCTCGCCGGTCTCACCCGCCAGCGCCTCCGGCAGCTCGACCCGCAGCACCACCGAGAGGCCGAAGCCCTCGCCGTCGCGGCCGATGGACACCTCGGCGGTCACCGAGATGTCACCGGTGTCCACCTTCGACTGCCGGCCGACCAGGCTCAGCGCGCTGGCGAAGCAGGCGGAGTAGCCGGCCGCGAACAACTGCTCCGGGTTGGTGCCCTGACCGCTGCCGCCGAGGCCGGGCGGCATGGCCAGCGCGAGGTCGAGCTGCCCGTCGGAGCTGACGGCGCGGCCCTCCCGGCCGTTGGCGGTGGCCACTGCGGTGTAGAGCGCGTCCATGTCCGTTCCCTTCCGTCCTGCGTTCGAAGTCTCGGTCCGGCACGGCCCGGGCGGGCCGCCTGCCGGAGACAAGTAGAGCACGCAATTAAATTGCGCACAACTTAATCGCGCATGGGTCCTCGCTACCATGGACCCATGACCGAGCCGACCGCGCTGTCCGACCTGCCTGACGTGCCCGACCTCTCCGACCTGCCCGACGACGCCGATCTGCTCCGGCTGGACCGGCAGATCTGCTTCTCGCTGAACGCCGCCTCCCGCGCCTTCGGGGGCGTCTACCGGGTGCTGCTCAAGGACCTCGGCCTGACCTACCCGCAGTACCTGGTCATGCTCGTCCTCTGGGAGGACGGCGACCTGCCGGTCAAGCGGATCGGCGAGCGCCTGCGGCTCGACTCCGGCACCCTGTCCCCGCTGCTCAAGCGGCTGGAGGCGGCAGGCCTGGTGCGCCGCGAGCGCAGCCCCGAGGACGAACGCTCGGTCACTGTCCGCCTCACCGACGAGGGCTCGGCCCTGCGGGAGCGCGCCGGCCTGGTGCCTCGCCGTCTGCTTGCCGCCACCGGCCTGCCCGTCGAGGAACTCGCCGCCCTGCGGGCCCTGCTGGACCGGCTCACCCTCGCCCTCGACACCGCCGTCCCGGGGCTCGCCGCCGAGCACTGAGCCCCGCGGCCGGGCTCAGCTCCCGGCCGCTTGCCAAGGGTCGAAGGGGCTGTCGGCCCCCGGGCCGCTCTGCCGGGCGGTGCGCAGGACGGCGTCCGGTCCGAGCGCCAGGACGACGCGGTGGCCGACGGCGTCGAGCGCCACGGTCGGCGCGCCGACGATCAGCCGGCCGAGGTCGGACCACACCGCGGCGGAGCCCCGGTTGGCGGCCGGCTGCGAGGCCAGGCTGATCCCACCGGCGCCGTTGCGGATGGCCACGGTCGTCCGGCCGTCGGTGCCGGTCACCGCGGCGACACCTTCCAGACCGGCCGGGCCGCCCAGCGACTCGGGTGCGGTGGTCCAGGAGCCGTTCGGCCGCACGTAGCGGGTGACGACCTGTCCGGTGCCGGCCTGGTGGAAGAAGAGCCCCAGCCTGCCGTCCGCGGTGCGGCTCGCGGTGAGCGGTCCGGCCGGGGGCGGGCCGAGGAAGGCGGCGTCCCGGACGAAGGGGCCGCCGGGCGCCGACTGCCGCCAGTGCCCGATCCCGTCCCTGGTCGGCGCGAACAGCTCGACCCGGCCGTCGGCGGCGAGGGTGGCGGCCAGGCCGTCCCGCACCTGGGTGCCGCCGAGGTCGGTCCAGTCCGCGGGCCAGCCGCCGTCGGGCAGTTGGCCGAGCGCGCTGACGCCGCCGCCCGTGTTGCGGACGAAGACGGTCAGCCGCCCGTCACCGCCGAGGACGGGGACGGGGCTGCCGATGAACCCCGGGGTGACGGGGTCGGGGTTGCCGAGCACGGTCCAGTCGCCCCAGCTGCCCGGGGCGGTCTGGGCGACGGTGACGATCCGGTCGTCGTCGAGCCGGACCCCGAACAGGTGGATCAGCCCGGCGGTGTCCCGCACCACGCCGAGCGCGGCCGCGAGGCCCTCGCCGCCGGGCACGGGCACCGGTCCGCTCCATGCGCCGCCCGCTTCGGACTCGCGCCAGGACTGCACCCGGTTGTCGAGCACGGCGAAGGCGTTCAGCGCGCCGGTGCCGTCCTGCGCCGCCCATGCGGTGCCGTTCGACCAGCGCGGATACTGCCGGGACGGGAAGTCCGCGTAGAAATTCGCCTCGTCCGGATTCGCCTCGGGGTCGTACGCGCCGGAATATCCGCTGTAGGTTCCGGGGCGTTTCGGTCCCAGATAGGCGAGAAAGGTCTTCCTTTTCTCCTTCGCGGAACTGGCGGGAAGATTCGGCGGCTCCATGCGCACGTTGTAGTCGCGGTAGTTCCGGAGAATCACCCGGCCGCTTCCGTCCGGTCCGTGATAATCGAGCGCGGCCTTTCCGGCGAATCGCGCGGTGGCGATGTGGTCGGCGTGGTCGGCGGGATTGAGCGGATCGCGGCTGTAGCCGTACGGCACGCGCGGGTCCTGGGCGCGCAGCACGGTCGGGCGGAACCGTTCCATCAGCTCGGTCAGCGTGGCCACGAGCTCGTCGTGGGTGTAGTCCTGGTGCGCGTACGCGGGGTCGCACTCGCCGTCGGCGGGCAGGCTGCCGAGCGTGGACTGGTGGGAGGGCCCGCCCGAGCCCTCGGTGAAGAGGGTGTCGAGGGTGGCCCGGTTGTGGCCGTCGGGGTAGTTCCAGTCGCCGCCCTCGTGCAGCCTGAGGAAGACCAGCTTGATCTGCGGCGCCTGGTCCAGGGTGTCGACCTGGACGGTCTTCCCGCCGGCCAGCCGTAGGGCGGTGGTGCTCCAGGTCGGCTCGGCCACCCCGGCCAGCCGGGCGTGCGCGGCCCTGGCGCCGGAGTTCCGGCTCTCGGAGTAGGCGCACGGGCTGCCGAGCGAGGTGCCCGGTGTCTCGCCGCCGGTCAGGTAGACGGTGACCGAGGGCGCCGCGTACTGCCGGTTCAGGTCCGGGTTCATGAAGAGGATGTCGTCGTCCTGGTGCGCGACGATCTGCAGGAACGATTCGTCGCCCGATGCGGCGGGTGCGACGGCCGTGGTTGCCGACTCGGTGAGGTCCTTCGGGGTGGCGTCGATCGGCGCCTGGGGCGCGCTCAGGGCTGCCACGAGCAGCGTGCCCACAACCTTCGGAAATCGCATCGAGCCCCCGCTCTCCTCGCCCCCGAGCAGGAGATCGGTGGTGTCGCCCGGTCGGTCCGGAACGGACTATCCCCAAGGCGATCGGCCGACGTCAAATCCCGGTCGGCGAACCCCGCCGATCGTCGGGGGTGCGGGCCGGACTCCTCGTGATGAATCCCACAAAGAACGGATGAAATTGATCACTGCTCGCATAGCGCTCAGTACCGCTACAAACCGGACAATGGGCGGGCGGGGCATGGTGGAGGAAATCCGGGCGGGGTCGATTTCGGGTGACCGGAGGCTGCCGTGGGCGGTCCGGGGGCGGCGGGCACGCCGACGCCCGGCCGGGATCGTCCCGGCCGGGCGCGCGAATGTCGGATCCGGCGGCCGTCAGCCGTTGGTCCGCTCGTTCAGGCAGAGGATGTTGCCCTCGCTGTCCTTGAACCAGGCGGCGCGCATGCCCTCGGCCTCCGCGACGCCGTTGACGGTCTTCAGCCCGGGTATGTCGTAGTCCTCGAATTCGACGCCCCTGCCGCGCAGCGCGGCCATCTCCGCGTCCAGATCGGGAACCTTGAAACTGGCCAGGGTGTGGGCGGCCTGGCCGCCGCTGGGTGTCTCGTAGATGCCGAACTCGGTGCCGCCGCATTCGAAGGTCAGGTCGCCCTCCGGACCGGCATCAGTGAGTTTGAGGCCGAGGGTGTCGGTGTAGTAGGCCTTCGCCCGGGCCAGGTCGACGGCAGGGATGATCGCCACCAGGGGTGCGTCTCCAAGCATGTTGATCGCCTCCTCCCTCCAGCGTAGGTACGCGGCACCGGCCTCGGCCACGCAGGGCGACTGCCGGACGCCGGGCATGGCCCGGCGTGTTCGACGGACGACGGGGCGTCACACCGGGGCGAGGCGCCACAGCGATGTCACCTCGGCGGCGCGGGCGGCACGGAGCGGATCGATGCTCCGGACACCGGTGCGCCGGGTGGCCCCGGTCGCGCGGGGGTGCCGGGGGCGGATGTCGCGGCGGCCGACGACGCGCAGACCGGCGGCGGCGAAGGCCGCGTGAAGGTCGGCGCGCGACCGCAGACCGAGGTGTTCGGCGAGGTCGGAGAGGATCAGCCAGCCTTCGCCGCCGCGCGCGAGCCGCTGCGCCAGCCCGCCGAGGAAGCCGTGCAGCATTCGGCCGCCGGAGTCGTAGACGCCCTGCTCCAGAACGGAGGTGGGCTCGGCTGGCAGCCACGGTGGATTGCAGAGCACCAGACCGGCCCGCCCGTCGCCGGGCGGGTAGAGGTCGGTCCCGGCCGCTCGGATGTGGTGGGCCAGGCCCAGGCGTCGCGCGTTGTCGCGGGCGCAGAGCAGGGCTCGCGGATTCACGTCGGTGACCAGTACCCGTCCGGCCCCGCGTCGCGCCAGGACGGCGGCCAGTACTCCGGTCCCGGTGCCGAGGTCGAACACGGTCCCGCCGGCGAGCACGGCGGCGGGCATCGGCGCCCGGGCCACCAGATCGACGTACTCGCCGCGGACCGGGGAGAACACGCCGTAGCACGGATGGACACGTGCGCCGAGTGCGGGCACATACACGCCCCGCTGGTGCCACTGCCACGCGCCGAGGACGCCGAGCAGTTCCCGGAGCGCGACCAGTCGCGGCCCGTCCGACGGTCCGTACGCCTCGCGGCAGGCCTGCCGGACGTCGGGTGCGCGAGGCAGCAGGAGGGCGTGGTCGGCCTCCAACCGCACCACGAGGTGGCCGAGCAGGCCCGCGGTCCGGGCGCGCTCGCACCGCTGTTCCCGGAACGCCTCGCCCGGGGTGGTCGAGTCGCCCGTTCGAGGCGGGCGTTCCTCGCGTTCGGCTCGGCGGGCGAGCGCGGCGAGCAGTTGGCGGGCGCCGTGGTAGTCGCCTTGCCAGAGCACAGCGGCACCTTGGGAGACCAGCCGGTGGGCGGTGTCGGCGCGCAGGCGGTCGTCGGCGAGGACGACGCGGCCTGGCGGCGGCGCGTTGGTCTCGCTGTGCCAGCGGGCGGTCAGGGAATCAGCAGGAGTGAGGGCGGTGACGGTCGTGGTGACGTCGGTGCGGGTGGTTGCGGGCACCGGGACTCCTCGTGGTCGAACGTGCGAACGGACACGAAGGACACGCCGACGAGGAGGGGAACAACGGTGGGTCAGACGAGACGTGGCTCCCCGGTCGACGTGCGGACCGACGAGTCGCCGAGTACCAGGCCCGGTACGGCGCAGCCTGCCATGAGCAGCCCCTTCCCTGAGATCACCTTCTTGGGATCACGGTCACGGTGTCACGTGCTGTGGTCGTCCCGCAACCGGCTTCTGCCCGATGGCGGTCCGTCACCAGGCGTGCGGGATGCGCTCCAGGACACCGCCCGCGAAGACGTCGTACAGCGGCAGGGTCTCCAGGTGGACGTAGCCGATGTGGCAGTCGCAGACCGGCAGCGGGCAGGCGCGCGGGGCGAGGCGGGCGCGGTAGGAGCCGTCGTAGAGGTTGCCCAGCTCCTCGCGGACGAAGTGGCAGCGGCGGACGGTGCCGTCGCCGTCGACCGAGAGCACCGACTCGCCGGTGCGGCAGGGGCGGCCGGCGCTGGGGTGGGCGTGGCGGCTGAAGCCGAAGTGCGGATCGAGCGCGGTCCAGTCGGCCGCCTCTTCGTCGGTGTAGGTGTACCCCTCGGCGGCGTTGATCCAGAGGTAGACGGCGGGGGACAGCTCGGCGCGCAGCCGCCGGGCCGCCGCCAGGTGCTCCGGCTGCCCGACCACCCCGATGCTGTACCGCGCGCCCAGGGCGTCGAGTTCGCGGCACTTGGCGAGGAAGCGGTCGTGGTCGACCTGGCCGGGGTGGTAGGTGACCCAGAGCGCGAGGGTGTCGAGGTCGGCCTCGGCCAGCCAGCCGGTGCGGCAGCTGAGGTTGGTCTGGACGGCGACCCGCCGGACGTGCGGCAGGTGGCTCAGCTCCACCATGGCGCGGCGGTACCAGGACCGCACCAGCGCCTCGCCCCAGGGGGTGAACAGCACCGAGACGGTGTCGCCGGTGCCGGCGCGGCCGGCCACCCAGTCGGCGAACCGCTCCAACGCGGCACGGTCGGCGCGCAGTTGCCCGGGCGTGTCGCGTCGCTTGGCGAACGGGCAGTACGGGCAGTCGTAGTCGCAGGAGGCCAGCGGGCCCCGGTAGAGGATGCCGAGGTCGACGGGCCGATCGGGAGCGGCGTCGGCGGAGGTCGGGCCGACGGCGGGCCGACCGGCGGTGGGCATGCCGAGGAAGGTCATTTCGCCTCGTATCCGGCCATCAGCGTGCGCACCTCGGGCGAGAACAGCATCGGTCCGACCGCGTCCGAGTGCGCCAGCCCCTCGGGGGACAGCCGCAGTCGGTGGGCCGCGTCCGTGTCGTCCGCCAGCCAGCGGCGGGCCGCGAACTCCGCCAGTTCGGCGGGGAAGTCCTCGGCCGGCGTGCCGCCGAAACGGGCCCGGTAGTCGTCGAGCGCCAGCCCCTCGGCCTGGAGCAGCGACTGCACGAGGTGCCGTCGCCGTGCCTCGGCCGGTGTCATCGCCCGGCCGACCACGGCCCGGTCGAACGACTCGGTCGCCACGTAGTCGTCGATGATGCGGCGCACCTCGGTCGCGTCCACCGCGTAGTCGAAGGAGTAGTGCAGCCGGGACGTGTAGGAGCGGGCACCGCAGCCGAGGCCGACCATGCCGTCGGTCTGGCAGGCGTACTCGCTCACCCCGGCCTGCGGCGCGGCCGCGCGGCGGAACATCCGCATCGACACCTGTTGGTAGCCGTGGGCGAGCAGGTGGTCGCGCCCGGCCCGGTAGAGGGCCAGCCGGCGGGCGTCCCATTCGGCCGGGCCCTCCGCCTCCCCGCGCCGGGCCAGGCCGGTCAGCGGGCGCACGTAGAGCGGGTAGAGGTACAGCTCCTCGGGCTGCCAGGCCAGCGCGGCGTCCAGCGAGTGGAGCCAGCTCGCCTCGGTCTGGCCGTCGATGCCGTAGATGAGGTCGATGTTGAGGACGGGGAACCCGGCGTCGCGGATCCGGCCCAGCGCGGCCTCGACGTCGGCGCGCTTCTGCGGGCGGACCGCCGAGCGGGCCTCCGCGTCCACGAAGGACTGCACGCCCAGGCTCAGCCGGGTCGTGCCCCGCTCGGCGAGCACCGCCAGACGGTCGGCGGTGGCGGTGGCGGGGGAGGCCTCGACCGACAGCGGGACCGACCGCAGGTCGGCGCCCATCCGGTGCTCGGCGATGTCGCAGAGCCGCTCCAGCTCGGCGGCGCTCAGATAGGTCGGCGTGCCGCCGCCGAACGCGGCGAGCGCGAACCGGGCGCCCTCGTCCAGCGCCGCGCGCACGGCCACGGCCTGCCGGTCCAGCGCGTCCAGGTAGGCGGTGGTCAGACCGTCGGGGCCGCCGATCCGGGTGAACAGGTTGCAGAAGCCGCAGCGCACCTCGCAGAACGGGATGTGCAGGTAGAGGGAGAGCGCGTGCTGCGCCTCGCCCGCCCACAGCTCGCGCAGCGGCGGTCGGTCCGGCAGCTCCCGGTAGGCGGTCTTGTGCGGGTAGGCGTAGACGTACGACTGGTACGGGGGAGCGTACGGCGGCTCGGCGGCAGGCTCGGCGGTCGGTGCGGAGGGGGTCGCGGGCGCCGGGTCGTGGGCCGGCCGGGCGGGGGCGGTGGTCATGCGGTCTCCTCGGCGGGCGCGGCGGACGGCGGGGTGCTCGCGGGGAGCGTGAAGTGCGCGTACGGGACCGTCCAGACCACCTCGTGGCCGATCCGGTGGCCCGTGTAGCCGTCCTCCCCGTAGGCCGTGCCGTGGTCCGAGCAGACGATCGCGAAACACGGCCGACGGGCGCTCATCGCCGCGAACAGCCGGCCGATGTGGGCATCCACGTACTCCAAGGCGGCGGCGTGGCTCGCCCGGCTGTCACCGTGCTCGCGCGTGGCACCGGGCAGGTGGAACCAGTTCGGCTGGTGCAGCGCCGAGACGTTGACGAAGAGGAAGAGCGGCTGGTCGGCGGGCTGCTCGGCGGCGACCCGCTCGGCGCGGGCGACCTGCTCCTCGAAGGAGGTCGGCGAGGGAACGCCCATCTCCGGTGACCAGTGGCTCTCCTGGAAGAGACCGGGCAGCACCGAGCCGAGCGGGCCCTGCTTGTTGAAGAAGCCGACCCCGCCGATGCAGACCGTCCGGTAGCCGGCGCCGGCGAGCGCGGTCGGGAGGTCCGGGGCGTCGAACACCCAGGTGCGCGGCGCGGTGCTCTCCGAACCGGCGAACCGGGCGGCGAACAGGCGCGGGTGCGGCCCGTTCGGCGAGGCGGGGGTCGGCAGGAAGCCGGCCAGGATCGCCTGGTGGGCGGCGTAGGTGAAGCTGCCGGGGGAGTGCCGTCGCTCCCAGCGTCCGCCGGGCAGGTGGGCGGCCAGGTGCGGGATCCGTCCGGCGGCGGCCAGTTCCTCGGCGACGTCGAAGCGCAGGGTGTCGAGCGTGACGAGCAGCAGGTCGTGGCTGCCCACCACGGCGTTCATGTCGGGGGAGTCGGCCGGGACGGCGGGGGCGGGGGTGCTGGGGCGGTGGTTCATCAGGGCTGTTCCGTACGTGGGTGGATCGTTGGTGCGGGTGCGGGTGCGGGTGCGGGTGCGGGTGCGGGTGCGGGTGCGGGTGCGGGCGTGGAGCCGTGGGCGGGTGCGGCGCCGAGGGCGGCGAGCTGGGCGGCGTAGGTGTCCAGGCCCTCGGCGGGGCCGCCGGGCAGGCCGGTGAGGCCGGGCAGCAGATCCCCGAAGGCGTTGACCTCGCCGACCACCGTCCGCCGCCACGCGGCGGTCGGCAGCACGTCGACGCCGACCGCCGGGGAGTTCGGGAAGCAGGCCGCCGCCCGTTCCGCCGTCTCCAGCAGGTCCGGCCAGGCCGGTCCGGCGGCCTCTCGGGCCAGGTCGAGGCTGCCCCGGGCGCCGCCGAGGTGGAGGTTGGTCATCGGCTGGGCGCTGGTGCGGACCACCGCGTGGGTGGCCCGTCCGGCGACCACCACGACCCGCAGATCGGCCGAGCGCCCCGACTGCGAGGACTTCGGCACCCACTGCTCGACGTGCAGGCCGTCCGGGGCGAGGCGGTCGACCAACTCCGCGACCAGCCGCTCCTCCCGGTAGCGACGCACCCGCAGCGAGTTGTACAGCCGCCCGTCGGCGAGTTCCACCGAGGTGGTGGCCCGCAGCTGGCCGCGCGGTCCGAACTCCAGCGCCACCACCCCCGACGCGGAGGAGCCGTGGGACGGTTTGACGAAGACCCGGCGCAGCCCGGCGCCGTCCAGCCGGGTGCGGAGGTCCTCCCAGCCCGTGACGGCGGCCCCGCCGAGGGCGCGCGGCACCGGCACGCCGGCGCGCGACAGCAGTGCGTGCGTCCGCCGCTTGTCGAACATCACGGCGATCTCCTCGGGGTCGCCGAGCAGCCGCACTCCGGGAGTCCCGGCCAGTGCGCGCAGCGCGGCCGTCACCCCGGCGTACCAGGCCGCGCCGCCCTCGACCCGGGTCGGCGCGTACTGCGCGCCGAGCGCCGGTCCGCGCAGCAGCGCGTCCACCGCCTCCTCCTCTCCCGGCGACTCGATGCGCAGCACGGTGCCCTCGGGCAGCCGGTAGGCACCGCGCAGCAGGTCGATCCAGGGCAGGACGGCGGGCTCGGGCAGGCCGGCGGCCCGCGCGGCGGCCGCGAACAGCGTCACCCGGCGGTGGCCGGGATTGCCGAGCACGGTCAGCCGCCCGTCCGGCGGGAGCCGGTGCTCCGGCCGGGCCGGGCGAGGAGCCCGGGCCCCGGTTCGGTCGTCGGCCCGGGGGGCGGCCCGGTCGTCGGCCCGGGGGGCGGCCTGGCCGGCGGTCTGGGGGGTCGTCGTCAGCATCGGAGCCCGCCTACTCGGCCACCGCGACGTAGCGCCACTCGTCCTCGTCGTCCTCCTCGGCGTCGGAGAGGTCGACCTCCACGCCCGGCAGGGCCTGGTGCACCCGTTCCTGCATGGCGTCGGTGAGGTAGTGGTGGTGCAGGTCGAGGGACTTGAGGTGGGTGAGCGGCTGGCCGTCGAGCAGCGCGGCCGCGCCCTCGTCGCTCAGCACGCCCATGGCCAGGCTCAGCGACTCCAACTGCGGCACCACCGGGGCGTGCGCCACGGCGGCGGCGATCTCGTCCTGGAACTCGCTGTTCTCCAGGCCGAGGTGGCGCAGCGACGGCAGCCGCGTCCCCGCCAGGAACGGCGCGAGGTCGTCGATCGTCGCGTCGCCCCCGTACTCGTCGACGCCCAGCCACAGCTCCAGGCGCTCCAGCGCGGGCAGTTCGCTCGCCGCGACCGCCCGCACCACGTCGTCCGGCAGCCCGCCGCTCTCGAAGCGCAGGCCGGTCAGCCGGTCGTGCCGGACCGGGTGGAGCACGAGTCCGTTGCCGCCGCGCACCACCAGGTCGGTGAGCTGCGGGAACGCCTTCAGCACCGGGGTGATGTCCGACATCTCCAGCCAGGAGATCTCGCAGTCCTCGGACGTCACGTCGGCGATGAAGAGCGCCTCCAGGGCGGGGAACCGCTCGGCGTCGGCGACGATCCGGGCGAGCGTCTCGCCCACCGGCACGTAGTCCCGCATCCACCAGGGGCCGATGAGCAGGGCGCGGACGGCGGCCGGGTCGACCGCGGCGAGGAAGGCCGACCAGACGTCGTCGAAGCCGGCCTTGGAGCCGTAGCCGACGGCCAGCCGCCACGCGGCGGCGTCCGCAGCCGGCAGCTCGTCGATCAGCCTGTGCCGTTCGCCCCGGTGGGGCTCGTTGAGCGAGAAGGTGACGACCGGCAGGTGGAGGAAGCGGTCGACGGATTCGGTGATGAACACGGGTGCCCCCCTGGGCGGCATGACTGGCGCTGGCGCTGGTGCTCGAGCGGATACGGGTAACGGACGGGTGGGCGTGGGCGCGGGCGTGGGCGCGGGCTACTCGGCGACGGCGACGTAGCGCCACTGGTCGTCGGGCCGGCCGGCCCCGGACAGGTCGATCACCACGCCCGGCAGGGACTCGCCCAGCCGCTGCTGCATGGCCTCGGTGAGGTAGTGGTGGTGCAGGTCGAGGGCCTTGAGGTGGGTGAGCGGCTGGCCCTCCAGCAGCGCTGTCGCGCCCTGGTCGGTGAACACGCCCATCGACAGGTTCAGCGACTCCAGCCGGGGCACCACCGGGGCGTGCGCGACGGCGGCGGCGATCTCGTCCTCGATCTCGCTGTTCTGCAGGCCGAGGTGGCGCAGCGCGGGGAAGCGCGTGCCGTCCAGGAACGGCTCCAGGTCGGCGAGCCGGGTGGTGCCGCCGTAGCCTGCCACGCCGAGCCAGAACTCCAGCCGCTCCAGCGCGGGCAGCTCGCTCGCCGCGACCGCCTTCGGCACCTCGCTGGGCAGGCCGCCCGACTCGAACCGCAGCGCCCGCAGGTGTTCGTGCCGCACCGGCCGGAGCGAGATGCCCTCGCCCCCGCCCGATTCGTCGGAGGCACCGCGCACGACCAGCTCGGTGAGTTGCGGGAAGGTCGTCAGCACCGGCGTCACGTCGACCATCTGGATCCAGGAGATCTCGTTCTCCTCGTACGTGATGTCGCCGATGAACAGGCCGCGCAGGGCGGGCAGCCGGCCGGCGGCGCCGAGGATCGCGGCCAGCGGTCCGGCGAAGCTCTCCGGGCCGTCCTGCGACCACTCGCCGACCACCACGGCGGTCACCCGGGCGGTGTCCACGCGTTCCAGGAACTGCTGCCAGCGCGCGGCCCAGTCCTGGTCCGCCTCGAACTCGACGGCGATCTTCCAGGCCACGGCGGCGGGCTCGGGCAGCGCGGCGCCCTCGTCGACGGCGGCGACGAAGTCGAAGACGGGAAGGCCGTGGAACTCCTCGATGTGGTTGTTGACCGTCATGCGCTGCTCCTCGGAGGGTCGGTGCGGGCCGAACAAGTGTCTACCAGCCCGGACCGACAATCCGGTGCCCGGGGCGTCGCCCGGGCGCGTTGCACTCTGCTCTCCGCACGCCCCACCGGCCCCGTCCGGCACAGCCGCCACCCGGGCACCGGGCGTCGTTGTCAGACCCTTGCCCTATGGTCCGTGGCGTGGGATTCCGATGCGTCGTCGAGTCGGCGAGGGAGAGCTGATGTTCCGTCAGGGAGACGTGCTGTTGGTGCCGGTGGAGGAGCCGGCGGTGCCGGGCCGGGTGGGTTCGCTGGCCGCGCAGCCCAGGGACGCGCGGGGCCGGCTGGTGCTGGCGCTGGGCGAGGTCACCGGGCACGCGCATGCCGTGGTCGGCCCCGGGGAGCTGCGGCGCGAGTCGGGGCCGTTCGGCACGGCGTGGCTGCACCTGCCGGAGGGCGGCCGGGTGGTGCACGAGGAGCACGCGGCGATCCCGCTGCCCAAGGGCTGGTACCGGGTGGTCCGCCAGCGCGAGTACGCGCCGGGCGCGGTGCGCATGGTCGCGGACTGACGGACGGCGGCGCGCGCCGGGGCGCGCGGACGAGGGACGAGGATCGGGGCGGGCGCGCGGCGCCCGCGGCACGGCCGGGCGGGGTGCCCGGCCGGGAACGGAGAGTGTGATGGTGACTGGACAGACGGCACCGGCCCCCGTGGCGGGCGGGCCGGCCGAGGTGACGGCCCGCTGGCGGGTTGCGGCCGCCGCCACCGGCCCGGCCGACCGGGCCGGCGTCGAGCGGGCGGTGCGGGCCGCGTACCGGGCGGCGGGCCTGGCCGAGCCCGCGGCGGTGCGGTGGTTCGGCTCGCCGCAGGCGGCCGTCGAGGCGGCGTTGGAGCTGCGCGAGGCGGGCGCCGTGACGGTGCGCGAGGCGGTCCGCACCCTGCCCTGGGACGCGGTGCGCCGACAGGCCGTCGAACGGACCGGCGCGGCCGGCTGGGCGCCGCTCTGGGCGCTGACCGGCGGCGAGCTCGGCCCGGTGACCAACGCGCTCGCCGACCGGATCCGCGGCGCCGTCCTGGACCGGCTCGCGCCCGAGCCGGACACCGAGAACGACGATGACGACGTGGCCGAGGCGGCCCGCGAGCGCCGGACCGCCGTCCGCATCGCGCTGCTCGACGCCGTCCGCGGCCAGCACGACGCCCCCTGGTTCGCCGCCTTCGAAGCGGCCGGGGTGCTCGGCTCCTCGTCGGACGTGCCGGGCGGCCCCGCGGGCGAGGCGATCGCCGCGCTGGCCGAGGTCGCCGGCGGCGCCGGCTGGTGGTGGCCGTACGCGGACGTGGCGCTGGTCAGCGAGCGCCCGGTGGCGCTGCACCGCGACGAGGCCGGCCGGCTCGACCGCGCCGACGGCCCGGCCCTGGCGTACTCCGATGGCTTCGCCCTGCACGCCTGGCGGGGCATGCCGGTGCCCGCCGAGTTCCTCGCCGGGCTCGGGACCGTCACCGTCGAGCGGATCCGCACCGAGGAGAACGCCGAGCTGCGCCGCGTCCTGTTGGAGCACTACGGCTACGAGCGGTACCTGGCCGACTCCGGCGCCGTCCCGGTGCACCAGGACGAGACCGGGGTGCTCTGGCGGATCGAGCTGCCCGACGACGAGGCGGTGGTGATGGTCGAGGTGGTGAACTCCACCGCCGAGCCCGACGGCACCTTCCGCACCTACTGGCTGCGGGTGCCGCCCAGCACGCTCACCGCCCGCGCCGGGGTGGCCTGGACCTTCGGCATACCCGAGGCGGAGTACCACCCGCAGCGTCAGACCTGAGCGCGTGGTGCTTCGCGCGGGGCAGCCGGTCCCGGACGGCGGTGCGGCCCGGGGCGTCCTCGTTCCTTGACAACAGCAGAGGGAAGCGTCGAAGGGCCGCTTCACCAGGGGAGCCGATGCCGCGCGGGCCGGGCTGCCGGGGCCGTGGCGGAAATCGGGTCGACGCGCCGATGCGGGGGCGGCACCCTGCGGGCATGGAGTTCTTCACCTACCACCGGGACCGGCCGCACTCCAGGTCGCTGCGCCACGACCTGCGGGAGGAGCACTGGTCCTACATGGACGGCTTCGCCGCCGAGATGATCGCCCGCGGCCCCACCTTCACCGACGCCGACACCCCCACCGGCAGCGTCCACGTCCTCGACCTGCCGGACCCCGCCGCGGCCCGCGCGTTCGCCTTCGACGAGCCCTGCTACCAGGCGGGCGCCTACCGGGACGTCCTGGTGCGCCGGTGGCGCAACCTCCTCGGCCGCACCATGGCGGAGTTCCCCGGCGGCCCCACCGGCGGCGAACGCTACCTGGTGCTCGGCCTCGGCGCCGGTCGGCCCGCCGACCTCACGCCCCCGCCCGACCGCGACGAGCTGATCGCCTACGGTCCGCTCCTCTCCGACGACGCCGGCAGCTGGCTGGGCACCGCCGCCCTGCTCCGCGCCCCCGATCCGGACGCCGCCCGGGCCGTCCTCACCCCGCACCACTACGCCGCCGTCGAGGTCCACCGCTGGGAGTTCGGCGGCCGGCGCTGACCGTCCCGGCGCTGACCCGTCCCGGCGGGTCCGGGCGGGTGAACGCGGCACCGCCCACGCCTGGGACGGGCGCGGGCGGTGCGTGTTCGATGCTGTGTGTTCGGTGCTGCGGTGGGGTCAGTGGACGTCGATGCCGTCGAAGGAGCCGATGATGGCGTCGCCGCCGACGTTGGTGATCTCGCCACCGGCGAGCTGGTTGCCGGTGCCGATCACGGTGATGGTCGTCGTGTTGACCGTCACCTCGTCGGCGAAGGCCTGGGTGGTGGGCAGGGAAACGGCGCCGATGGCGGCGATGAGGACGGCGAAGGTACGGACGGTGCGGTACATGGTGGGTATCCCTTCGTGAACCAACGGTGCTTCAAACCCTAGATACCGGGGCCGCGTCAAAGATAGGCATGTCACCCGAAGGGGTTGATGTGCGTGTCATCTGACCTTGTCCGTCGTTAGCGTCCGAATGGCGCCGATCAGGGGGGCGCGCATCGGGAAAACCGGATTGCGGGGCCACCGGCGCGCTGTCACAGTGCACCTACGGTCGAGCTCCGACCGGAACGGGAACGGGGGACGGGGGAGCGCCCGTGACGGCGTCGCGATCGCCCACTGAACTGGCGGCGGCCTACGCCCGGCCGCCCTACCGGATGCCGTCGCCGCCGGCACGGGAGAGTCACCAGCTGGTCCTGGACGTGCTGCTGCCCTGGCGGCTGGCCGGCCGGGTCTACGGACCGTACCGGATGATGCGGCTGACCGCCTCCGGGGTCACCGCGGCCGTAGGTGCCGAGGTTCTCGGCCCGTACGCCCAACCGGTCGTGACCAGGGTCGCCGCGCAAACGCTCGACCCGGTCGTCGAACGCCTGCTCATGCCGCGCGCCCTCCTCGGCCTCGGCATCGTCCTGTTCCTCGTCCGCACGGTCACCGGCACCTGGACCTCCGGCGACCTGCTCATCGAGCTGATCGGCGAGGACAGCGTCGTCATGCTGCTCACCGGTCCGATCGCGTTGCTGCTGGGCTGTCTGCCGCTGGTTCTCCTGGCCTATCCGGGCACCCGGCGGCAGGTGGGGCGGCTGGTGGCACGGCCACTCCTGGTGGGGGTGTTCACCGCCGTCGTGTTCGTCGTCATGATGCGGTCGGCCCTCCTTCCGTCGGCCGGCGTGCTCCTGCTGTGGCTGGCGCCGTTCAACCTGTGCGTGCTCTACCTCGTGCACCGCAACTCCTTCGCCGTGCGGGCGCATCCACTGGTGAGGCCCCTGGTGGCGACACTGCTGGTCTGGCTGACCGCGC
Organism: Kitasatospora sp. NPDC004723; assembly: GCF_040609255.1. Taxonomy (NCBI): domain Bacteria; kingdom Bacillati; phylum Actinomycetota; class Actinomycetes; order Kitasatosporales; family Streptomycetaceae; genus Kitasatospora; species Kitasatospora sp. NPDC004723. Next base: position 60,671 of record NZ_JBEXJT010000002.1, read on the forward strand.
TCGGGCACGTCCTGTTCGTCGACAGGGACGGGACCTCCACCCACGGCCCGGCACTGGTCGCGCTGCTCGCGGGCCCGGTCGGGGTGACGGTGACGGCGGTGATCGAGATCGTGCTGCTGCGGCGCCGGCACGGGGTCGGGTTCCGTGGACCGCTCGGACCGCTCGGACCGCTCGACGCGGCCGGGCCGTCCGGTCTGTCCGGTCCGTCCGGGGCGTGATCGCTGAAGACGGTCTTCAGCGGCTGCGGCCCGGCGCGGCGGCGCGGGCGAGCAGGACGGGCTGGAAGAACCCGCTGGCGGCGGGTGGCAGCCACTCCACGTCGGTGAAGCCCGCCCCGGCGGCGAACCCGCCGATCTGGTCCTGGGTGAGCGCCCAGTAGGAGCTGCGGCGCACGCTCACCTCGCCCCACCCCGCACCGCCGCCCTCCCGCTCCGCGAGCCGGAAGTGCTCCAGGTCGTACCGCTCGCCGTCCTCGTGCCAGTGCCACAGCTGGAAGGTGACGGTCCGTCGGCCCGAGCCGTCCACGGACGGCTGGGGTGCCGTGGACGTCGGCCGGCTGCGCCGCAGTTCGTCGTACGGCCGGGTGGAGAGCATCAGCAGACCGCCGGGACGCAGCACCCGGTGCAGTTCGGCGAGCGCGGCGCGCACGTCCGCCGCGGTGAGCAGGTGCGGCAGCGAGTTGTCGGCGCACACCACGGCGTCGAACCGTCCGTCGGTGCAGGGCAGTCGGCGCATGTCGGCGGCCGCGGTCGGCAGGCGCAGCCCGCGCGCCGCCGCCTCCCGGCCGGCCCGGGCGGCGGCGGCCGGGCTGAGGTCGGTACCGGTGACCCGGTGGCCGTGCGCTGCGAGGCCGATCGCCTGGGTGCCGATGCCGCAGGAGCAGTCGAGCACCTCCGCCGGCGCGTCGCCGAGCCGGTCGCGCAGGAGCGCGTCCAGGCTCGCGCCCTGCCGGGTCACACTGGCCGCCCAGTCCGCGTACACCAGGTGGTAGTCGGCGGCCAGTTGGTCGTAGAAGCGGGCGACCGAGTGGAGCGACCCGCCGGTCGGCGCAGCCTCGGACGGCGCGGTGCTCGGGACGGTCGGTTCGCTCATGCGGTCACGCTACCGAAACCCCGGCCGGCCCGTCCCGGGGGTTTCCGGTGGCCCCGCCCGGTCCGTCCCGGGCCGGTAGACCGTCAGCGCCCGGCGGTCCTTCGCCAGCCGGAGCGCGCCGGTGGCGGGCACGGACTCGCCGTCGACGGCAATCCGGCCGGCGTCGCCCAGAGCGTCCAGGTCGAGGGCGCGGATCCGGGCGGAGTGGTAGACCCGCGAGCGGGCGAGCGTGCCGGACAGGAACGCGGCGGCGAGCCGGGTCCGGGCGAACGGCCGCCCGCCGTCGACCACCCGGACGTCCAACAGGCCGTCGGCGAGCCCGGTCCGGTGGGTCGGGGCGAAGCCCGGCGGGTCGTAGACGCCGTTGCCCGCGAACAGCAGCCAGAGCCGGCGGTCGCGGCCGCCGGCCCGGACGGTGACCGGCCCGGCGGTCGCCAGCACCCGGGCGGTCGCCACCGCGAGCGCCGGCCACTTGCCCATCCGGCCCTCGAACTCCTCGCGCAGCCGGACCAGTTCGGGGTAGACGCCGAGGCTGAACGTATTGAGGAAGTGCCGGCGCCCGGTGTCGTCGGCGGCCACGCCGAGGTCCACCCCGCACGCCCGGCCGGCGGTCACGGCGGCCGCCGTCGCCTCGATGCCGTCGATGCCGAGGTCCAGCGCGAAGTGGTTGAGCGTGCCGCCGGGGAAGACCGCGAGCGGCACGTTCCGCTCGACAGCCAGCCCGGCGGCGAGGTTGACACTGCCGTCGCCCCCGCAGATTCCCAGCGCGCCGCCGGCCGCCGCGGCCCGGTCGGCGGCCTCGGCGAGCAGGGCGGGCAGGTCGTCCCCGGGCTCGCAGAGCCGGACGTCGGCCCGGGGCAGCAGGTCGCGCAGCGCGGCGACCGTGTCCTGCGGGCCGTCGCCGGAGAACGCGCCGCTGCCGGAACCGGAGTTGACCACCACCGACAGACCGGCCCCCTCGGGCAGCGCCGGGGCCGGGCGGCGCGGCGGTGCGGCGGCCGGCCGCAGGTGGGAGGCGCGCGGCCACCACCGGAGGGTGAGCACCGCCAGCGCGGAACCCAACGCGAATCCGGCCAGGACATCGCCCGGATGGTGCGCGCCCGTGTACACCCGGGAGACGCCGACGGCCAGCGCGGCCGGTGCCACCAGGGCGGCGGCGGCCGGGGACTCGATCGCCACGGCCGTGGCGAAGGCGGCGGCGGAGGCGGAGTGGCCGGAGGGGAAGGAGGTGGTGACCGGCTGGCGGAGCAACCGCCGGGTCGCCGGGACCGGGCCGAGCGGGGGTCGCGGGCGACGGGTGAGCTGCTTGGCCGCGATGTTGGCGGCGGTGGAGGCGAGCAGCAGCGAACTCACCCCGCGCAGCGCCGCCCGCCGTTCGGCCCGCCCGCCGACAGCCCCGAGTGCGGCGGCCGTGCCGAACCAGAGCATCCCGTGGTCGGCGGCCCGGCTCAACCGGCGCAGCCAGCGGCCGGTCAGTGACCCCGTTCCGAACGGACGGTCGGCCGCGGCGACCCGGTGGAACAGAGCCCGGTCGATGACGTCCAGTCGCCTCATTCGTTCGAGCCTAGACGCGGTCGGTTCCCCGCGCTCGGCGAGCGGCCGCGAGGGGCCCGGGGGATATTCGCAGCAGGCTGAGTACAGCTACTCAGGCGCCCCGCGGCGGGTCCCGCGCAGACTGGTCGGCACGACCCGCACCGCCGTCACCGAGGACCTACGCCACCACCATGCTGAGCCGCGCCTCCGCCCTCCTCGTGCCCGCCTTCGGGCGCCTGCACATCACCACCGCCGCCGCCGACGACGCCACTGATGCCACCAATGGCACTGGTGCCGCCAATGCCACTGACGCCGGCCGCCCCGCGCCGGGCAGCATCGTCGCGGCCAACCACACCTCGCTCGCCGACCCCGCCGTCGTGCTCGCCGCCCTGCACCGGCTCGGCGCCCGCCCGGTCGTCCTGGCCACCGCCGGGCTCTGGCGGGTCCCGGTGCTCGGACCGGTGCTGCGCCGGGAGGGGTACATCGCCGTCCACCGCGGCACCGCGCGGGCGGCCGAGTCGCTCGACGCGGCGGCCGAAGCCCTCGCGGCCGGGCGGGTCGTGCTGATCTACGGGGAGGGCGGGCTGCCGCGCCGCCGCGACTCCGGGGAACTGCCGCCCGGCCCGTTCCGCAGTGGCCTGGCCCGGCTGGCACGGGCCACCGGCGCCCCGGTCGTCCCGCTCGGCCAGGCCGGCGCCCGCCGGCTGACCTCCGGTGGGCCGCTCAAGCAACTCGCGGGCCTGGCCACCGCCCCCGTCCGCCGCCCCGCCCTGCACGTCCACCTCGGCAGCCCGCTGCACCTGCCGCCCGACACCGCCGAGGCCACCGCTCGGGTCCACCACGCCGTCACGGCCGCCTGGAAGGTCGCCGCCGGCCGGGCCGAGAGGGAGGCCGGGGAACGTCGGCCGACGTGAGTCGACCTGCCCCGCGGGACCGGGTGATCCGTCGTCCGGCTACGCCCCCGCAGCCGGCGCTGTCCGTCACCGCCAGGAAAAATTGCGTGGTGGACGGAGGACATCCCCGTCACAATCCCGGCCATGCCCACAACGACAGTTCTGGTGATCTGCGGTCCCGCAGGTGTCGGCAAGTCCTCGACCGCCTACGAGGTCGCCCGTCTGCTCGCCGAGCGGAACATCCCCCACGCCCTGATCGATTCCGACGAACTGGACCGCGTCCATCCCTGGCCGCCGGAGGGGCGGGAACCCAGTGAGCTGGCCCGCCGCAACCTCACCGCGCTCTGGGCCAACTTCGCGGCCCTCGGCCATACGCGGCTGATCATCGCGGGGGTGTTCGCCGCCCTCGACGACGAACTCCGCTGGATCTCCGACGCCGTCCCCGACGCCGAGATCACGCCCGTCCGCCTGATCGCCGATCTCCCCACCCTGGAGGCCAGGATCTTCCGCCGGGAGATCGGTTCGGGCGCCGACGACCAACTCCGCAGGACGATCCGGCAGCTCGACCGGATGGGGCGGTCGGACTCGACCGCCACGGTGGTCATCGACACGAGTGACCAGCAGGTCGGCGACATCGCGAAGCGGGTCATCGACATCTGGCTGGCCGGTACCGGAGGTCGGTGACCGTTGCCGTCCTCGGCGCGGCCGGACCGGTGTCAGCGGGGTGGTCCACGGTTCGCGGCATCAACGACGAACCGACGACCTCGACCGGGTGGCGGTCAGGCCGACGCAGCTCGGTGTGCCCGTCCGCCCCGGTGCGCCGGACGGCGGACCGGGCGCTCGCTGCACTTCCGGGACCTCTACGGCAACGAGCTGATCGCCGCCCAGCTGTAGGGCGGGCCGACGGCGGACGCGGCAGGATGGGCGGCATGGAGCGTACCTTCGAGGAACTGGTGGACGAGGCGGCCGAGGCTCCGGTCGACGGGTGGGACTTCTCCTGGCTGGACGGCCGGGCCTCCGAGGAGCGCCCGTCCTGGGGGTACCAGCGGCTGCTGGGGGAGCGGCTGGCGCTCGCGTCGGCGGCGCTGGACGTGCAGACCGGCGGCGGGGAGGTGCTCGCGGGCGTGGCGGACCGCTTCCCGCGCACGATGGCCGCCACCGAGGCGTGGCCGCCGAACGCGGCCAGGGTGACCTCCGTGCTGCATCCGCTCGGCGCGCTCGTGGTGGCGGATCCGGACGAGCCGCCGCTGCCCTTCGCCGACGGTGCCTTCGACCTGGTGACCAGCCGTCACCCGGTGACCGTGTGGTGGGCTGAGGTCGCCCGCGTGCTGCGCCCCGGCGGCAGCTACCTGGCCCAGCACGTGGGTCCGGCCTCGGTGTTCGAGCTGGTCGAGTTCTTCCTCGGGCCGCAGCCGGAGGCGCGCCGGGCCCGGCGGCCGGAGGACGCCGCGGACGCCGCCCGGGCCGCCGGTCTCGAGGTGGTCGACCTGCGGTCCGAGCGGCTGCGGGTGGAGTTCCTGGACATCGGTGCGGTGGTCTGGTTCCTGCGCAAGGTGATCTGGATGGTGCCGGGCTTCACGGTGGAGGCGCACTGGGCGCGGCTGCGCGAGCTGGACGCCCTGATCCGGGCGGAGGGGCCGTTCGTCGCCCACTCCGCCCGGTTCCTCATCGAGGCCCGCAAGCCCTGATGCCACCGCAGTCCCCGATGCCGCCGGCCTCAGCCGGCTTCCACCGGCTTCCGCCGGCCTGCGGTGTCACCGGGGCCTCGGGTCAGCCCGCGGCGACCAGGTCGAGGTAGTCCTCGCTCCACAGGTCCTCGTCCCCGCCGGGCAGCAGCAGCACCCGGTCCGGCCGCAGCGCCTCGACCGCCCCGGGGTCGTGGGTGACCAGCACGATCGCGCCCGGGTAGCCGCCCACCGCCGCCAGCACCTCGTCCCGCGAGGCCGGGTCGAGATTGTTGGTGGGCTCGTCCAGCAGCAGCACATTGGCGCCCGAGTGGACCAGCCCGGCCAGGGCGAGCCTGGTCTTCTCGCCGCCGGACAGCACCCCGGCCGGCTTGTCCGCGTCGTCGCCCCGGAACAGGAACGCGCCGAGCACCTGCCGCACCTCACCGTCGGTGAGCGCCGGCGCCGCCGCGGCGAGGTTCTCCCGGACGGTGCGGCCCGGAGCGAGGGTCTCGTGCTCCTGGGCGAAGTAGCCGAGCCGCAGTCCGGGACCGGGGACGACGCGCCCGCCGTCCGGGGTCTGCCGGCCGGCCAGGACCCGCAGCAGCGTGGTCTTGCCCGCCCCGTTGGGACCGAGCACGACGAGCCGGCTACCCCGCTCGACGGCGAGGTCGAGCCCGTCGAGCACGGTGCGCCCGCCGTACGACTTGGTGAGGCCGACCGCGCCGAGCGGCATCCGCCCGCAGGGCGCCGGCTCGGGCAGCCGGATGCGGGCGGTGCGCTCGGCCTGGCGGACGGGTTCGAGGGCGGCGAGCATCCGGTCGGCCCGGCGGGCCATCGAGCGGGCGGTGACGGCGGTCGCCACGTTGGCCCGCATCCGGTCGGCCTGGGCGTGCAGGGCGGCGGCCTTGCGTTCGGCGTTGGCCCGCTCGCGGCAGCGGCGACGCTCGTCGGCCGCGCGCTGTGCCAGGTAGGCGGCCCAGCCGGTGTTGTGGACGTCGACCGTGGCGCGCTGCGGGTCGAGGTGGAACACCCGGTTGACGGTGCCGGCCAGCAGCGGCACGTCGTGGCTGATCAGCACCAGGCCGCCGGGGTAGCCGGCCAGGTAGCCGCGCAGCCAGGCGACGGCGTCCGCGTCGAGGTGGTTGGTGGGCTCGTCGAGCAGCAGGGTGGCGTGGTCGGCGAAGAGCATCCGGGCCAGCTCGACCCGGCGCCGCTGGCCGCCGGAGAGCGCGCCGAGCGGGCTGTCCAGCAGCCGGTCGGGCAGGCCGAGGCCGGCCGCGACCCGCGCGGCCTCGGCCTCCGCCGGGTAGCCGCCACGGGCCTGGAACTCGGCCTCGGCCCGGGTGTAGGCGGTCATCGCGCGGCGCTGCGCGCGCTCGTCGCCGGCCGTGGCCATGGCGCTCTCGGCGGCGCGCAGCCCCCGGACGGCGGTGTCCAGGCCGCGGGCGGACAGGATCCGCCCGGTGACGGTCACGGCCGGGTCACCGGTACGGGAGTCCTGCGCCAGGTAGCCGACCGGTCCGGTGCGGGTGACGGTGCCGGCGGCGGGGCGCAGCTGCCCGGCGAGGGTGGCGAGCAGGGTGGTCTTGCCGGCGCCGTTGCGGCCGACCAGGCCGATGCGGTCGCCGGGGGCGATGTGGAGGGTGAGGTCGGACAGCAGCAGGCGGGCGGCGACGCGCACGTCGACACCACGGATGGTGATCAAGGGGATGACGCTCCGTAACAGCTAGCGGACACACGGGTGGCGTGGAAGCGGGTCCGTCAGCTAGGAGATGCGGGGCGTCGACATGGCGCCGAGGTTAACCCGCGGCGCCCGGCGGGCGCATCCCGATTTACCGGGGGACCGACATTCCGGAAAGTCCTTGCCCGGGCATGTCCGTGACATGTTCGATGTGCCCATGGGGCGTAGCGAGCTCGTTCTGATGACCGATCACAGCTCGACCGAAGGCAGCCGGGAGGCGTTGGCGGCCGCCGTTCGGCGGCTCACCGGACGGGCACCGGTGCTGCTCGACGCGCGGCACTTCATGACCGGCGGACCGGACGGGCCGGCCGGCGGCGGCCGGGTGCGCGGCACCGGCGACGGCGTCGCCCTGGAGGTTCCCGCCGAGGGCCTCGCGGTGACCGCCTGGTCGGTGATCCTCTACGAGATACCGCCGCACCGGCGCCCGGAGCTCGTCGGCTGCCAGCGGATCCTGCGCGAGCACGGTGTCCGCTCGCTCGGCACCGCCGCCGACGGATGGCGGACGGCGAGCGACAAGCGGCTCACCGTCGAGAGCTTCGCCCGCGACGGCGTGCGCCAGATGCCCACCGTCACGCTCTCCCGGCCCACCGCCGCCGAGGCCGCCGAGGTGTTCGACCGGCTCGGCGGCGACGTCTGGGCCCGCCCGACCGTCGGTATGAGCGGGCAGGACGTCTTCCACGTCACCACCCACGCCCAGCTCGCCGAGGCGGCCGAGTGCTACGCGCAGGCCGGCACCGACTGGCTGCTCGCCCGGGACGCCCGCAACTTCACCGCCGACGGCCGCCGCCACCAGTACCGGGTGACCGTGCTCGGCGGGCGGGCACTGCGCGCCGTCGAACACGTGCAGGACGACCCGGACGAGCCGTGCAACCTCGCCCGGGGCGCCGTCTCCACCCCGCTGCCGCTGGCGGAGCTGCCCGCCGGGCTGGCGGAGCTGGCGGTGGCGGCCACCGGGTCGGTCGGGCTGCCGTTCGCGGCCGTCGACCTCGCGGCGGAGAGCGGCGGCGTGGTCTTCGAGGTCAACGTCCACCCCGCGTTCGGCTCGCCCGGCGCGCTGGAGGCGGTCGCCGTGCCGTACGTGGCGGCCCACCTCGGGTCCTCCCACTGACCCCGGAGCCGCCCCCGAAGCCGCTCCCGATCCGGCTCCGGCCCGACCCTCGGTCCACCCAAGGAACGTGACGCGGCGTCGGAAAACCGCACGCAGCGGTGCCCGCCGCCGCTGCGCGCCCCTGCCGGGTCACCGCAGGACCCCCGGTCGAAGGACCCCTTTCGGGGGTACTAGACTCGGGGAGGTTGTGAAGGCACCTCGTTCGGTGAGGCGTCGCCATGGACACAGGCCACTGACCCCACGACGTCGAGAGACGCCCAGGGTCAGGACAGGTCTCCCCGGCCTAAGGGGTGACCCCAAGTGGCTGCATCCCGGAATCCCGGGGCGCTACGCCGTGGCGTGCCAAAGCTCTGACGAGATTCAGGGGTGCCCACCCGACGTCGCGGCGCCCGTGCGCGCCCGCTCGGCGGTGTGGAGCCTCCTGGTGGCCCGGTAACGGCGACCCCGCGCGGGCGCCCCGACGGCGAGGAGGTGAGAGCAGTGGAGTGCGGTAGTCCGGGTCGAAGTCGGCCCCGCCCCAGGACGTCCCCCACTCTTCCTGGCACCCGGCACCCCTCCTCCCGTACCGCTCCCGACCCCCGCCGCACCGCCCGCCGCTGACCCCGGCGCGGACGCGCGCGGCCCGGGCGCGGTGCGTGGTGGAGGACGGCCGGGCGCCTCCCGCCCGCCCCGCACCCCGCGACGTGCCACGTCCCCGGGTGCGGCGGCCCCCGAACCGCGGAGGTACCCCGTCATGTCCGACTGGCGTGTGCGCGCTGTGCGCGCGAGCAAGCGTCCCTTCACCCGTCCCGTCACCCCGGCCGGCGGCGCGCCCGCCCAGCCCGCCCCCGAGCACTCCATGGACCCGCGCCCGGACCAGCCGGTCGAGCACGTGAGCCTGGAGCGCTCCGTCGTCGACGCGGCCGTCTACCGCGACGGCCACCGGGTGCAGTCGGCCGCCAACCTGGCCGACGTCTACCGCGAACTGCCCGGCAAGCCCGGCACGATGGCCTGGATCGGTCTCTACCGCCCCGCCGAGGCCCAGCTGCTGGAGGCCGCCGAGCGGTTCAACCTGCACGAACTGGCCGTCGAGGACGCCATCGTCGCCCACCAGCGCCCCAAGCTGGAGCGCTACGGCGACACCCTCTTCGTGGTCCTGCGCGCCGCCCGCTACCTGGACGACGTGGAGGAGGTCGACTTCGGCGAGATCCACCTCTTCGTCGGCCCCGACTTCGTCCTCACCGTCCGCCACTCCCAGGCCCCCGACCTCTCCGCCGTCCGCCGCCGCGTGGAGGCCGACCCCGAACTGCTGGCCCTCGGCCCCGAGGCCGTCCTGTACGCCGTGCTCGACGCCGTCGTCGACGGCTACGCCCCGGTCATCGCCGGCCTCCAGCACGACATCGACGAGATCGAGACCGAGGTCTTCGGCGGCGACCCGCAGGTGTCCCGGCGCATCTACGAACTCTCCCGCGAGGTCATCGAGTTCCAGCGCGCCACCCGCCCGCTGCTGGAGATCATGAAGAGCCTGGAGGCCGGCTTCGGCAAGTACGGCACCGACGAGGAGCTCCAGCGCTACCTGCGCGACGTCGCCGACCACGCCACCTACGCCGCCGAGCGCGTCGACGGCTTCCGCCAGATGCTGCAGAACATCCTCACCGTCAACGCCACCCTGGTCTCCCAGCGGCAGAACGAGGAGATGAAGCAGCTCGCCGAGGCCGGCCACGCCCAGAACGACGAGATCAAGAAGATCTCCTCCTGGGCGGCCATCCTCTTCGCCCCGACCCTGATCGGCACCGTCTACGGCATGAACTTCGACGAGATGCCGGAACTCCACTGGGCCTTCGGCTACCCCTTCGCCATCGCGCTGATGGCCCTCGTCTGCACCAGCCTCTACTTGATCTTCAAGCGCCGCAACTGGCTCTGACGCCTCCGGCGGGCGACGAAGGGGTACCAGGGGAGGATGGCCGCCGGCGGCGCTTCGCGATAGGAGGTCTGCCGACGGGGCGCCCACGGATGGTCACGATTCGGGAGCGCCGCGCTTGGTCCGAGCGCGGTCCCTTGCGGCGGGAGGTGACCTGGCGTCAGTCAAGGGATGGAGTGGGCGACTTGGTTGGGAGGCGAAGCCTTCGTGTCAAGGCCCGTGGCGGTGCTGTCGGCGGTGGCGCGGACCTTCAGGAGGATGAGGGGCCGGGGTCGGGGGCCCGACCGGAGGCGGAGGGAGGATCCGCCTGTCGGTGCATGGGCCGGTAGTCGGTGTGCCTGCTAATTTCCCGGACCATGGGATCACGTGGAGCACGTGGGATGGCGGCGCAACAGGCGATCGAGGGGCTCCGGGAACTCGTCGGAGCGGGGCTGACGGCCGAGAAGGTGTTCCGCAGGGCCGACGAACTGCTGCGCACGCTCCTGGAGTACGACGCGGTCTGCTGGCACTCGGCGGACCCGGCGACCGGGTTGGTGACCTCGGTGCTGAGCGACGACCTCAGCCTGGTGGGGTTCGAGAACGCCGTGCGTCTGGAGGTGTGGGCGGACGACGTGGCGACCTTTCCCGCGATCCGCCGCAGTGGCGTCCGCGCGGAGACGCTCAGCCGGGCGACCAAGGGCCGGCCGGCGGACAGTGTGCGGTTCCGCGAACTGATCGGCCCGGCCGGGTTCGGCGACGAACTGCGGGCGGTGTTCGACGCACATGGTGGGATGTGGGGCTGCGCGGCGTTCATGCGGGCCGCCGACCGGGGGCCGTTCCTGGCCCAGCAGCGGGAGCTCGCGGACCTCGCCGCGCGCCACCTGGGCAATGCCCTGCGGGCCTGCCACGTGCCGCCGGCCGTCGCCGAGGGCCGCGGGGAGGCGGAGCCGGGCTGGTCGCGGGACGACGGTCCGGCCGTGGTGGTGCTCGGTCCGGCGAACCGGCCGCTGGCACTGTCCGGGCCGGCGGAGGAACTGCTCGGCCGGTTGGCCGACCCGAGCCGGACCTCGCTCGGTGTGCCGACCGCGTTCGCGGTGGCCGCCGAACAGGCCCGCCGGGCGGCGCGCGGGCTGGCCACGCCGCAGTCGAAGATCCGGGTGCAGGACGGTGACGGCCGGTGGTACGTGCTGCACGGTTCGACCCTGAAGGGCGGCAGCGAGGGCGAGGTGACGGTGGTCGCGGCCCCGGCGACCCCCGCCGACGCGATGCCGCTCTACCTCTCCGCGTACGGGCTGACGGCGCGTGAGCAGGAGGTGGCGCTGCTGCTGGTGCGCGGGTGCGACACCCGGGACGTGTCGCGGCTGTTGGCGATGAAGCCCTACACCGTGCAGGACCACCTGAAGTCGGTGTTCGCCAAGGCCGGGGTGGCCAGCCGCCGTGAGCTGGTGGCGCGGATCATGCTCGGCGGCGGGACGGCGTAGCAGGGGGCGACCCGGTCGGGTGGCCTGCCTGGGCACGGGGTCGCGGGTGTACGTTCTGACGGGTCGGCGGGAACCACCGTTCGTTAGCTGACAACGGGGGGTCCCGCGGCGGGGCCCGCCGGGCCGTCCGGAGGGGGCCAGGGATGAGCATCGAGGAGACCGCGGGTTCGGCGGGCAACGGTGAGGCCGGTGCGGGCGCCGGCCCGGCGAGCGGCCCGGCGGGCGCAGCGGGGACGGGGGAGGCGGCGTCGTCCGCCGTCCCGGCGGCCTCGGCTGCCGCGGGCACCGCGACCGCCACGCAGGGACCGGAGGGACCGGAGGGGCCGGACGGCTCGCACGGTCCGGACGGGCCGCAAGGGCCGGGGGCGGACGGCGAGGGCAGCGGCGCGGCCGACGGCGGCCGGCGTGGCAAAGCGGCGAAGAAGAAGCGGCCGCTCTGGCAGGAGCTGCCGATCCTCATCGGCATCGCCCTGCTGCTCTCACTGGGCATCAAGACCTTCTTCGTCCAGGCGTTCTCCATCCCGTCCGGCTCGATGCAGCACACGCTGGAGAAGAACGACCGGGTCCTGGTCGACAAGTTCACGCCGTGGTTCGGTGCCGAGCCGGAGCGCGGCGAGGTGGTGGTCTTCAAGGACCCGGGCGGCTGGCTGGACTCGGTGCCGCGGGAGAAGGGCAACGCCGTCGTCGAGGGCATCCGCACGGTGCTCAGCACCGTGGGCCTGCTGCCGTCCGACAACGAGAAGGACCTGATCAAGCGGGTGATCGCGGTCGGCGGCGACACCGTCGAGTGCCGGCAGGGCAGCCCGCTGAAGGTCAACGGGGTGGCGCTGGACGAGCCGTACCTGTTCCCCGGCGCCACGCCGTGCGACGACGCGCCGGTGGGCGAGGTGACCGTCCCCAAGGACCATCTGTGGGTGATGGGCGACCACCGCAACGACTCGCGCGACTCGCGCTTCCACGTCAACGAGCCGGGCAACGGGTTCGTGCCGGTGAAGAACGTGATCGGCCGGGCGTTCGTGATCGCGTGGCCGCTGTCGCGCTGGGACACCCTGCCGGTGCCGGACACCTTCGGGCAGCAGGGTCTGGCGTCCGGCGCGCCTGCCCGGGTCGCCGGGGACGTCGGGGACTCCGGGAGCGGTCGGCCCGGCGGCGACCGGCCGGCCGAGCCTTCGGCGCCCGAGGCCGCCGCCGTGGCCGCGGCCGTGCCGTTCGCGCACTGGCAGCGGCGCCGGGCCGCGCGGGCCGGGGCCGGGGGCCGCTGACGTCGGCTCCGGTTCCGGCCGGACAGGTCACCGGGTCATCGGGTCACCGCCGCCGCCTCCGTCCCGGTCGTTCCGGGGTCGGGGGCGGCGGGTCCGTTCACGCCGGGCCGTGCCAGCGCGGGGCGGTGCCGTAGCGGGCGAGGAAGAGGTCGACGCCCGCCCCGATGACCCGGGCGAGTTCGGCCTCGTCCACGGGGGTGGCGGGGGCGAAGGTGTACACCAGCTGCGGGATGCCGACGGTACTGGCCACCAGCTGCTGGACGGCGAGCTTCGGGTCGGACACGTGCAGCGCGCCGCTGTCGGTCAGCTCGGTGAGCAGGTCGACCAGCGGGCCGTTGTTCATGTCGTAGGTGACGCGGTACCAGAGCTGGCCGAGCTGCGGGAAGCGGTCGATCTCGCCGATCACCAGACGGCGCAGCAGCATCACCTCGGGGCGCAGCAGGATGCGGGCGAGCGCGGTGGCGTGGCGCACGAGCGCCGTGCGCAGGTCCGGGGCGTCGGCGAGGGTACGGGCGGGCGGCGTCAGATCGGCGTAGGTCTTGGGCAGCACGCCGCCGACGACGGCCAGGAACAGGCGCTCCTTGCTGCCGAAGTGCTTGTAGATGGTGGCCTTGGAGACGCCGGACCGGCCGGTGATGGTGTCCATCGAGGCGGCGGAGTAGCCCTCGGCGAGGAACTCGGCGAGCGCGGCGTCGATGATGGCCTGTCGCTTGCGCGTCGCGGCGTCGCCCGGGTCGGGAATGATCGGGATGCCGTACTCGTCGGTGGCGTCCTGGCGCTCGGCTGCCATGTGCGGCCGCCCTTTCATCGGGTGGGGGAGTGCTGAGGGTGGGAGTGCCGACCGGGTACTGACCGGTCCGGTCCGTTGTCCTGGACGGTCCGTTCGGTGGACTGCACAGGTCAGCCTATGAACTGAACCGTTCGGTACGCAAAAGCCTCGGGTCTCGGACCGACTGAACTATACGGACCGGTCTGCAGTCAAGACTGAACTGTTCAGTTGACAGACTGAACTGATCCGTTTAGTTTTCTCGATGTCGGCGAGCCCGACGCCCAACGGAAGCCCGATCACCCGCACCACGTCCGAGGAGCCCCTCATGACCGCGTCCAAGATCTTCGCCATCTCCGGCTCGCTGCGCGCCGACTCCCACAACACCCGCCTGCTGCGTGCCGCGCAGAAGTTCAACCCGGGCGGCCAGGAGATCGAGATCTACGAGGGCCTGCGCGAGATCCCGCCGTACGACCTGGACCTCGACACCCCCGAGCTGCGGCCGGCCGTCGTCCAGGACCTGCGTCGCCGGGTCCAGGAGGCCGACGGCCTGCTGATCGCGACCCCCGAGTTCAACTACTCCGTCCCCGGTGTCCTGAAGAACGCCCTCGACTGGCTGAGCACCGACTGGACGCGCAGCGAGGGCCTGCCGCTGCACCGCAAGCCGGCCGCGATCCTCGGCGCCGCGCCGACCAACTTCGGCACCGTCCGGGCCCAGCTGGCGCTGCGCCAGGTGTTCGTCTGGACCGACACCGACGTCGTGGTGAAGCCCGAGGTCATCGTCTTCCGGGCGCACGAGCGCTTCGACGAGAACGGCAACCTGACCGACGGGACCACCATCGAGCTCCTCCAGGGACTGCTCGTCGCGCTCCAGGAGAAGATCGACGCCAAGGCGGCCCGCGCGGCGAGCTGAACCGCGACGCCGCCGGACCGGCGCACCCGGCGCACCCGGCGCACCCGGCAGACCCGGCAAGCCCGGGCCGCCCGGGCCGCTCGGCAGACCGGGCGTCCTCGGCCGGTGGAGTGACCGGGGGGCCGTCTCGGGGCCACAGGGCCCGGATTGGACCTGTTCCCGCCGCGCCACGCCCCGCCAGCATGGGCGGCATGAGCGACCACCACCGCGCGCTGCGCCCCGAGAGCCGGATCGTCCACCCGCCCGTCGAAGAGGTGACCGGCAGCCGCCCGCTGGGCGTGCCGCTGCACCAGGGCCACGTCTTCGCCTTCCCCGACAGCGACACGCTCGCGGACGCCTTCGGCGGCCCCGACGGGGCGTTCCTCTACAGCCGGTTCGGCAATCCGACGGTCCGCTCGCTGGAGCGCGCGGTGGCCGATCTGGAGGGCGGCAGCGGTGCGCTGGCGGCCTCCTCCGGCATGGGCGCGATCACCACCGTGCTGCTCGCGCTGCTCCGCTCCGGTGACCACGTGATCGCCCAGCAGAGCCTGTACGGCGGCACCTTCGCGGCCCTCGCCGACCTGACGGCGCGCTGGGGCGTCACGGTCACCTTCGTGCGCGGCGACGACCCGGAGGAGGTGCGGGCCGCCCTGCGGCCGACCACCCGGCTGCTGTACCTGGAGACCGTCTCCAACCCCGTCGCGCGCGTCACCGACCTGCCGGCGCTGATCGGCGCGGCTCGCGAGGCCGGTGTGCTGAGCGTGGTGGACAACACCTTCACCACGCCGCTGCTCTGCCGCCCGATCGAGCACGGCGCGGACATCGTGCTCCACTCGGCCACCAAGTACCTCGGCGGCCACTCCGACGTCCTGGCTGGGCTCGCCGTCTTCGCCGACGCCGGGCTGCACCGCCGCGTCTGGCACCACGCCCTGGAGCAGGGGGCGGCGCTCGACCCGTTCGCCGCCTGGCTGACGCTGCGCGGGATGCAGACCCTGGGCCTGCGGATGCGCCGGCACAACGAGGTCGCGCTCGACCTGGCCGGGCGGCTCGCCGCCCACCCGGCGGTCGCCGCGGTGCACCACCCGGGCCTGCCCGGCCACCCCGACCACGAGCGGGCCCGCCGACTGCTGCCGGACGGTCAGGGCGGGGTGTTCGCCTTCGACCTGGCCGGTGGGCGGGAGGCCGCGCGCGTCTTCGTCGGCGCGGTCCGTCTGGCCTCGCTCGCGCCCTCGCTGGGCGGCGTGCACACCCTGGTCCTGCACCCGGCCAGCACCTCCCACCGCCAGCTGTCCGACGACGAGCTGACCGCCGCGGGCATCGGCCCCGGCACGGTGCGGATCGCCGTCGGCATCGAGCACCCCGAGGACCTCTGGGCCGATCTGGAGCAGGCTCTGGCCGGACTCTGACCGGCGCCGGTCGGGGGGCGGTCGGGGAGCGGTCGGGGGCGGGGATCACCGGCCGTGACCCTCCGCCGTGACCCTACGCTGTGACCCTCCGCCGCGACCCTACGCCGCGGGCCGGGGCCGCGGCCGGGCCGCCAGCACGGCGATGTCGTCCTCCGCCGGGTGGCCCGCATCCGGGCCGACGCCGCGCAGCGCCGCGTCCAGCAGGTCCTCCAGCGGCCCGGCGGCCGGCAGCCGCAGCGCGGCGAGGCGGGCCAGCGAGGCGTCGATGTCCTCGCCGCGCCGCTCCACCAGACCGTCCGTGTACAGCAGCAGGGTCTCGCCCGGCAGCAGGTCGCGGCCTGCCTGCTCGTACCCGCCGAGCCCGGTGCCGAGCGGCGGCCCGGTCGGGAGCCGCAGCAGTTCGGTGGGCCGGCCCGGGGTGATCAGGGCCGGCGGGAGGTGCCCGGCGCTGGCGAAGGTCCACCGGCCCCGGCCCGGGTCGGCGAGGGCGAGCAGGCAGGTGGCCGGGCGGGCGGACTCGTTGGCGGCGATGACGGTGTCCAGCTGGCGCAGGATCCGGTGCGGTGGCAGGTCCATCGCGGCGACGTCGCGCAGGGTGGCGCGGTAGCTGCTCATGTCGACGGCCGCCTCGACGCCGTGGCCCATCACGTCGCCCATGACCAGCAGGGTGCGCCCGAACGGCAGGCGGACCGTCTCGTACCAGTCGCCGCCGACCACCGAGCTGCTGCCGGACGGCAGGTAGCGGGAGGCGAGTTCGAGGTTCTGGTGCGGGTGGCCGGGCTCGCTGAGCAGCGCGCGCTGGAGGTCGAGCGCGATGCCCTGCGAACGGCTGTAGCGGCGCGCGTTGTCGATGCCGGTGGCGGCCCGGGCGGCGAGGTCGCCGACCAGCACCGCGTCGTCGGGCCCGAAAGCGGGGGAGGCGGCGGTGCGGGCCAGCGTCAGCAGTCCGATCAGCCGGCCGCGCGCCGTCAGCGGCACCACCAGCAGCGAGGTCACCCCGGCGACCCGGTACACGGCCGCGCTGTCCCGGTCGGGCGCCGCCTCGGCCAGCTCCTCGGCGGTGCGCGGTGCGACCAGCACGGCGACCCCGGAGGCCAGGGCCCGGGCCGCCGTCGAATCCTCCCGGTGGCGCACCGACTCGCCCGGGCGCGGCAGCCGGTCCGCGGCCGGCCGCAGCCCCTCCGCGCAGTCGAGCGCGGCCCGGTGGAAGCGACGGCCCGGCGCCCGGCCGGTGCGGGCGTCGGCGTCCGGCGGCAGGACGTCGACGGTGGCCAGTTCGGCCAGCCGGGGCACGGCGAACGCCGCCAGCTCGGCGCAGGTGGTGTCGACGTCCAGGGTGGTGCCGATCCGTTCGGCGGCGGCCTCCAGGAGGGCGAGGCGGGTACGCGCCTGGGCGAGCTCGCGCCGCAGCTCCTGGTCCGGGTCGGGGTCGTCGAGGACCAGGACCACCACGCCGGCGGTGCGGCCGTCGGCGGTCAGCGGCCGGTAGCGCACCCGCAGGCCGGGCGGCACCGGCGCGCCCGGACCGTCCGGTCCGCCGGTGGTGCGCTCGCGGTCCCGCCCGTCGGCCAGCACGCGGCGCAGCGTGCCGACGGCGTCCGCGAACGCCGTGGCCTCCACCGGCCGGCCCTGCAGGTCGGCCCGGCGCAGGCCGGTGACCGTGCTGAAGGCCGGGTTCAGGTAGAGCCAGCGCAGTTCGGCGTCGAGCAGCGCCACTCCGGCCGGCAGGACGCCGATCAGCTCACCGAGCGGATCCGGACCGTCGCCCTCCGTGGCGCCGTAGGCCCTCCCGCGGAGCGCCGCGGCCGCCGCCGTGAGCGCGCCGGTGTCCGCGCCCGTCGGGGTGCCGCCCTCTCCTCCTCCGCTGCCGTGTCGGAACCGCATAGCCCCATGATCACGCCCCGGGGCGCGGCGCGCCCACGGAGTGGCGGGTGCTTGACCGGTCGACGGGTTTCCGATAATGCGACCGTAGGGCGACCGGGTCGGGGATGCCTCAGGCTTCCGGGCGGTGCTTGAGCTTCGCCCAGACCCTCTCCAGCGCGGCGATGTCGGCGTCGTCGAGGCGGTCGTCGAAGGCCTCGGCGAGTGCGGCGCGGCGGGTCGCGTCGGCGGCGGTGAACAACTGCCGGCCCTCCGGCGTCAGCGCGATCCGCACCGAGCGGGCGTCGGTCGGGGAGGGGGCGCGCTCGACCAGGCCGCGCGCCTGCAGGGCGTCGGCGACCCGGGAGACCTGGCTGCGGCTCAGCAGCGTCTTGGCCCCCAGGTCGGAGGCGGCCACCGGCCGGTCCTGGGCGTGCAGCCAGAGCATCACCTCGAACCAGGAGAGCGGCAGGTCGTGGGCCCGGGTGAGGGCCTGGTCGACCCGGGTGCTGAGGGTGGTGCCGGCCCAGACCAGGCCGTAGAAGGCGTGATCGCGGGCGGTGAGGTCTCCCAGGGTGAGGTCGGTGCGCTGCGCCATGCCCGTCAGCCTACCTTTGTGCGTGTGCGCGCACACATCTTGCTATGGTGTGTGTGCACGCACGCAAGCCGAAGCCAGCACGAAGGAGCCCTCATGGCCGGCGACCGGATCGTCCTCATCACCGGCACCTCCAGCGGCATCGGCCTCGCCGCCGCGGTCGCGGCGGCCCGCGCGGGCTTCCGCGTCATCGCCACCATGCGCGACACCGGGCGCTCCGGCGCGCTGCTCAAGGCCGCCGAGGCGGCCGGGGTTGCCGGCCGGTTCGAGCTCGCCCGGCTCGACGTCATCGACGCCGCCTCCGTTGCCGAGTGCCTGGCCGGGGTCCTCGACCGGCACGGCCGGCTCGACGCGGTGGTCAACAACGCGGGCGCCGGGCGGGTCGGCACCGTCGAGCAGGACGGGCTCCTCCCCGTCCGCGAGGTCATGGAGGTCAACTTCTTCGGCGTCGTCGAGGTGACCCGGGCCGCCCTGCCGCACCTGCGGGCCACCGGCGGCCGGGTGGTCACCGTGACCAGCGTCGGCGGCGTGGTCGGCCAGCCGTTCAACGAGGCCTACTGCGCGGCCAAGTTCGCCGTCGAGGGGTTCATGGAGTCGCTCGCCCCGGTCGCCGCCACCGTCGGCGTGTCCGTCTCCGTCGTCGAACCCGGCGCGGTGGCCAGCGAGTTCGTCGCCAGCCAGGGCATCGACCTGCCCGCCCTGCTGGCCGCCGCCGGCCCGTACGCGCCCGCCCTGGAGGCCTATGCGGCGCGCACCCGGGCGGCCTTCGACCAGGCGCAGACGTCCGAGCAGGCCGCCGAGACCGTGCTCGACGCGCTCACCGCCGAGCGGCCGCCGTTCCGCCTGCAGACCTCCGACCGGGCCCGCGCCTTCGTCGGCGCCAAGCTCGCCGACCTCGACGGTTCCGCCGTTCAGGGTGTGACGGGCGGCTGGGTGGCCTGAGTCTGGGCCTGCGCCTGAGCCTGGGCCTGCGCGTGAGCCTGCGCCCGCGCCGCCTGCCCCGTTTCAGCATGTTCACCTAAAGATCATTGACCCGCCGTCAGTGTCGCTGGAACGATTCGGGGTCATGACTACGCGCGTAAACCTTCTGTCACGTCGGCTGATCTCCCCGTTACGGTGGGCGGCCCTGCTGTCCGTGCTGGTCTCGGTCGGGGTCTTCTTCGCCGGCGCCGGAGCGGCCCAGGCGGCGCCCGCCTGCGGGGTGCTCTCCACCGGTGCGGCGCCCCAGGCCACCGCCGCCGTCCGCTCCGCCTGCGGGCTGATCGGCACCCCGTACTCGTGGGGCGGCGGCCACGGCGCGACGCCCGGCCCGACGTACGGGCTCTGCGACCCCGCCAACGGCGCGCCCAACGACTGCAACGTCCGCGGCCTGGACTGCTCCGGCATGGTCCGCTACGCCTACGACCTGGCCGTCGGCGAGGACGTCATCAACGGCACCACCCGCACCCAGTGGCCGACCTCCAGAGCGGTCGCCCGCTACTACCGGGCGGACGGAACGGCGCCGCTGCTCCCCGGCGACCTGGTCTACTTCGGCAACACCGCCTCCACCATCCACCACGTCGCCATGTACCTCGGGCAGGGCTGGATCGTCGAGGCCCCGTACTCGGGCGGTTACGTCCAGGTGGCGGCGCTCTCCTCGCACGGCGACTACTACGGCGCCATCCGGCTGTACGGATCCGGCTCCTCCTCGACCACGCCTCCGACCACGCCCCCGGCGGGCGGTGGCCAGTACTGGGTGGACACCTTCTCCAATGCCCCGGTGTACGGTTCGCCGACGTCGACCAGCAGTACGGGGACGCTGTACCAGGGGACGAACTACGTGTACTGCAAGGCGTGGGGCCGTGAGGTGTCCAGCGGTGGCAGCTTCAACCACTGGTGGCTGAAGACCGACCCGGACGTCGGCCCGGGCGGTCAGTGGGTGTCGGCGTTCTACCTGTCCCGGTGGGGCAACGACACGGCCAAGGACAACAACGGCACCACCGTCCCCGACTGCCCGGGCGGCGGCACCTCGCCCGCCGCCGGCAAGTACTGGGTGGACACGCTCTCCAATGCCCCGGTGTACGGTTCGCCGACGTCGACCAGCAGTACGGGGACGCTGTACCAGGGGACGAACTACGTGTACTGCAAGGCGTGGGGCCGTGAGGTGTCCAGCGGTGGCAGCTTCAACCACTGGTGGCTGAAGACCGACCCGGACTCGGGCCCCCGTGGCCAGTGGGTGTCGGCGTTCTACCTGTCCCGGTGGGGCAACGACACCGCCAGGGACAACAACGGCACCACCATCCCCGACTGCTAGGACGCACTCGGGACGGACGGATGCCGACCGTGCCGGTCGCGGCCTTGAACGTCGGGCTGCGACCGGCAGGGTCGCTCCGCACCCGCCCGCCCTCAGCCGCCGCCGGTGAGCACGACGAGCCGCCGGGTCGCCCGGGTCATCGCGACGTAGCGGTCGACGGCGCCCGCGACGCCCTCGCCGAAGGACGCCGGGTCGACGAGCACCACCAGGTCGAACTCCAGGCCCTTCGCCAGTTCCGGCGTGAGCGAGCGGATCCGGTCGCTCTCCGCGAACGCCTCCCCGAACGTCTCCGCGAAGACCGCGGTGAACGCCGCGTCGCCGATCACGCAGGCCGTGCCCTCGGCGTGCGCGTCGAGCCAGGCGTCGAGCACGCTGTCCAGCTCCGCGACCGCCCCGTGGGTGACCGGCACCCCGCTGCGCCGCACCGAGGTGGGCACGTTGGCGTCCGGCAGGGCGGCCCGGATGACCGGCTCGGCCTCCGCCATGACCTCCTCGGGAGTGCGGTAGTTGACGCTCAGCGAGGCGACCTCGGCGCGGTCCAGGCCGATCCGCGCCAACCGCTCCCGCCAGGACTCCGCGAAGCCGTCCCGGGACTGGGCGCGGTCCCCGACGACGGTGAAGCTCCGCGAAGGGCAGCGCGCCAGCAGCATCTGCCACTCGGCGTCGGTCAGCTCCTGCGCCTCGTCCACGACGATGTGGGCGAACGGCCCGGCCAGTCGGTCCGGGTCGACGGCGGGCAGCGCGCTCCCGTCGACCAGGGTGTCCCTGAGGTCCTGGCCGCGCAGCATGGTGACCGCCCCCTCGCCGTCGTCGTCGGCCGCGAGGATGTCCGTGATCACTTCGGCCATCCGGGCCCGCTCGGCGGCGAGCGCGGCCTCCTGGCGACGCTTGCGTCGGGCGGTCTCCGGGTCGCCGAGCCGCCGGCGTGCCGCGTCCAGGACCGGCAGGTCGGACAGCGTCCAGGCCTGCGCCTCGGCGCGCCGCAGCCGGCGCACCTCCTCGGGGGCGAGCCACGGGGCGCACAGCCGCAGGTAGGCGGGCACCGTCCACAGGTCGCCGACCAGGTCGGCGGCCTCCAGCAGCGGCCAGGCGCGGTGCAGGGCGGCGACCAGTTCCTCGTCCCGGCGCAGCGAGCGCAGGAACGTCTCGACCGGGATCTCCTCGCCGCCGTCCAGCTTGGCCAGCAGCAGTTCGGCCAGCTCCGCCCAGATCTCCTCGCGCGCCTCGTTGTGCGGGGTGCCCGGATCCGGTGCCTCGAAGGCCTCGGCCCAGTCCTCGGCGCTCAGCCAGAGGTCGTCCCAGTCCGTCGAGACGGTCATCCCCTCGGTCGGCGGCTCCTCGTAGATCCGCACCGCCTGCTCCACCGCCCGCACCATGGCCGCCGAGGACTTCAGCCGTGCCACCTCCGGATCGGGCTCGGGCGCCGCGTCCGCGCCCTCGGCGACCAGGTCCCGTACGGTGCAGGTCCGCACGCCCTCCTCGCCGAGGCTGGGCAGCACGTCGGAGACGTAGTCCAGGTACGGCTGGTGCGGGCCGACGAACAGCAGGCCGCCGCGGCGGTGGCCGAGCCGCGGGTCGGCGTGGAGCAGATAGGCCGCGCGGTGCAGGGCGACCACCGTCTTGCCGGTGCCGGGGCCGCCGTCGACGACCAGCGCGCCGCGCGAGCCGGCCCGCACGATGGCGTTCTGGTCCGCCTGGATGGTCGCCAGCACGTCCCGCATCCGCGCCGAACGGCTGCCGCCCAGGGTGGCGATGAACGCGGACTGGTCATCGAGGGCGGCATGCCCCTCCAGTCCCTCGGCGGCGAACACCTCGTCCCAGTAGTCGGTGATCCGCCCGTCCGTCCAGCGGTAGCGGCGGCGGCTGGCCAGGCCCATCGGGTCGCCGTGGGTCGCGGCGAAGAACGGCTCGGCGGCGGGTGAGCGCCAGTCGAGCAGCAGCCGGCGGCCCTCGCCGTCGGTGAGGCCGAGCCGGCCGATGTACACCGGCTCGCCGCCGTCGGCCGGAACGATGCGCCCCAGGCACAGGTCCAGGCCGAAGCGGCGCAGCGTGCGGAGCCGGCCGGTCAGGCGGTGGACCTCGATGTCCCGGTCCATCGCGGCCCGGCCGGCGCCGCCGGGCGCCCGCCGGGCGGTGTCGAGGAGCTCGGACACCTCGGCGGTCGCCCGCTCCAGGCTCCGCGCGACGGCCGCGAAGTGCCGCTCGTCCTGGGCGACGAGCGCCGGGTCGGCCTTGGCGCGAAGGCGGTCGGGGAGCTCGAACGCGCTGGTGGCGAACCCACTGGTGGCGAGGGCACTGGTGGCGGGGGCGGTCATGGCGGCGGCTCCGGTCCTGGAATCCGGCACAAGCTGATGCACTACGCAAAACTCCCAAGGGGGGTTGGTTCCGGCTTCGGCCGACGATTGTGCGCCAGGACCGGGGCCTTGCGGCAAGACCCCCCGTGCGCTATAGCTTGAGAGTGGCAGGAGGAGTGTGCCGTCCCTCCGCTCCCTGCCCTCCTCCCTCCGTTCCCGTCCGTGCGCGCGGGAAGTCCCACCGGTGAGCGCCCTGACTGAGCGCCCTGACGACCGGTCATACTGGCTGATGCCCAGGCCCGGGCGCCGACCGGCGCATCCCGGACCGCGCCTGCCTGGCCGCGCCCCACCGCGCCCCACCGCCGCGCCCGAGACCGGAGGACCCGATGAGCCGCGACCTGCCGACCACCGTTCCGCCGGGCCCCGCGCCGGCGCAGCCGTGGAACCGGCAGCGGCTGCGCAGCAACAACGAGTGGTTGCTGCTCGAACGGCTGCGCCTCGGCGGACCGTCCTCCCGGGCCCAACTCGCCCGCGACACCGGCCTGTCCAAGCCCACCGTCTCCGCCGCCCTGGCCGCCCTCGAACAGGCCGGCCTGGCCCGCGAGGCCGGGCGGTTCATTCCCGAGCGCGGGCGCACCGCCGTGCTGTACGAACCCGACCCGCTCGCCGGGCACGTCCTCGGCGTCGACATCGGCCGGGCCCGGCTACGGGTCGCCGTCGCCGACCTCGCCGGGGACATCGTGGCCCGCCGTTCCGTCCCCAACGAGGGGCGGACGGCGAACGCGGTCGCCGACGCGGTGGTGGCCGCCGCCCACGAGGCCATCGCCGAGGCCGGTGTCGCGGCGGCCGACATCGTGCACGCGGTGATCGGCACGCCCGGCGTCTGGGACGAGCGGCGGCGCGGTGTGCGGTACGCCACCAGCCTGCCCGGCTGGGGCAGACCCGGGCTGTTCGACCGGATAGCGGCCGGACTGTCGACCACCATCACCGTCGGCAACGACGCCAACCTCGCCGCGCTCGGCGAGTACACGCTCGGCGCCGGGCGGGGGAGCGGCAGCCGGATGTTCGCCTATGTGCTGGTCGGCACCGGCCTCGGCGTCGGCGTGGTCAAGGACGGCGAACCGCTGGTCGGTGCGCACGGCGCGCTGGGCGAGGTCGGCCTGGTCCCGCTCCCGCCGCACGCCGACGGGACGCCGGGCGGCACCGTCGAGCAGGCGGCAGCCGCCGACGCGGTCGTCCGTACGGCCCTGGACCTCGGCATGACCGGCCCGTTGACGGCCAAGGGAGTGTTCGACGCGGCCCGCTCCGGCGATCCTCTGGCGGCCACCGCCGTGCACCGCGAGGCCGGTCAACTCGCCTACGCCGTGGCCGTGTTGTCGGCCGTGCTTGACCCGGACCTGATCGTCCTCGGCGGCGGCATCGGTGCCGGCGCCGACCTGCTTCTCGACCCCCTCGGTCAGGCCCTGGGCCACCTCAGTCCCATGCGGCCCACCCTCGCCCCGAGCCGCCTCGGCGAGGAGGCCGTCCTCCTGGGCGCCGTCGCCACCGCCCTCGACCGAGCCCGTCCCGAGGTCTTCGAACGCCGCTCGGCGCCGGTGGACTGAGCGGCCGGGATTCTGATTTCCCATCAGGTTTCCGGCCAGGCCGTGTCAGATCGTGTCAGGCCGTGTCAGGTCGTGAAATCACCGCCCGCCGTTCCCAGGATCAGGCGCGAGGGGGCGATCGGCGAGTCGAACCCGATCGCCGCGACGACGAAGAAGGATATTCCGATACCGAAGGCCACCGAATGCGGCTGATCGAGGGTGAACGTGTTCTGACCGTCCAGTCCGGTGCGGTGCTCGCCCTCGGAGGCGAGATTCTCGAACTGCTGGAGCGGCCCTCCGGAGCCGTCCCAGACGTGAACCCGGGTGAGCCGGCCGAATCCGACGTCGGTCTTGAACAGGACGAACACCCTGACCAGGTTCGTCCGGGCGTCATTGACGATCACCGGTGTCGGCACGGCGACGTGGAACCAGCTGGACTTCCCCGGTGTGATGTCCACATCGGAACCCCATCCGAAGTGTCCGTTGCGGCTGAGATTCTCGGGATTCTCCACCACCATGGCGTTCCCGTGGACCCAACTCGCTTGCAATGCCACAAGACCCACCTCCTCGGCAGGTTATTTCTTTTCTTGTAGTCTCACACTCCGATGTCACGGCTTCAAGAGCCGATCCCCGCATACTTTCCGCTATCACGGACCCATTACCGATTCGTACAGTCATGGTCAATGCGAAGGCTCCGCACCGTTTTCGGTGCGGGGCCGCCGTCATGGCCCACGCCGTCAGGATCACCTCGCTGTCGGCCGGTACGGGTCGGCCCACCACGGTGTACGCCTCCGACACCGTCACGCCGTGGTGATGGGGCGGCCCCCACTTTCGTCGGGGGACCGCGTCGCACAATGGCAGTCCCGGGGCGGCCCGGCGCTTCCTACCGTCGAGTCCATGAAGCACACCGACCGGCAGGCCGCGGACCGAGGCCCCTCCACGACACTCGGCCGTGCGGACGGGTGGACGTTCCTGCGGGAGGCCGTGCGGGATCTGCGGGCCACCGGCGCCGTCGCCCCCAGCGGCAGAGCCCTGGCCCGGACCGTGACCGACCCGATCCGCGTCCGGGCCCCGCGACCGCTGTCCGTCCTGGAGGCGGGGGCCGGTACCGGTGCGGTCACCCGTGCCCTGCTGCCCCAGCTGCCGCGCGGCAGCCGCCTCGACATCGTGGAGGCCAACCCCCGCTTCGTCGCCCGGCTCCACGAGCTGCTCGACGCGCACCCGGCCCCACCCGCCCGGCACATCCGGGTCACCGTGCACCAGGCCTACGTGGAGGACCTGGAGACCGAGCAGCGCTACGACGTCATCGTCTCCGGCCTGCCGCTGACCAACTTCACCCCCGACCGGGTCGAACGGATCATGGCCCGCTACCTGGACCTGCTCCACCCCGGCGGCACCCTCTCCTACTTCGCCTACCTCGGCACCCGCCGGGCCCGCACCCTCCTCGCCTCCCGTGCCGAGGTCCGCCGCCACGCCGCCGTCGACGCGGTCACGGCCGCCTACCGGCGCCGCTACGCCACCGGTCGCTGGACGGTCCTCGCCAATCTGCCCCCGGCCCACGTGTGGGAACTCCGGCGCCCCGGGGCGACGGGCGAGCAGGCCGGTGCCCGGAGGTGAACGTCCTGACCGACGCCCTCGGCCGCCTGTCGCCGATCGCGGTGTACACGGTGGTGGCCCTGACCGTCTGTGCCGAGTCGGTCCTGGTGCTGGGCGCGTTCGCCCCCACCCTCGCCCTCCTGCTGACCGCCGGCGCCCTGGCCCGCGCCGGCGACGTCAGCCTGCCGCTGGTGATCACGGCCGCCGCCGTGGCAGCGCTCGCGGGCGATTGTCTCGCCCATCGCACTGGCCGCGTGATGGGCGAGCGCCTGCGGGCCGGCCGCCTCGGGGGGCGCATCCCCGCCGTGGCCTGGCAGCACGCCGAGAGGCTGATGGCCCGCCACGGGGGGCGGGCCGTGTTCCTCGGGCGGTTCCTTCCCATGGTCCGCACCCTCACTCCCCACCTGGCCGGTGCCACCGGTCTGTCCTACCGGAGCATCGCCCCCTACAGCGCCTGCGCCGCCGGACTGTGGGCCGTCGCCGAAGCCGGTACCGGATACGCTGCGGCGACCTCCCTCCAGCGGCTCCTCACCGTCGGCGGCCCCGTCCTCGCGGTGGTGGCCGTTCTGGTGGTCACGGGCGCGGTTCTCTGGGTGAGGAAGCGGTACTGACGGCTCCATGACTCAGCTGGAGCGAATGAGGCGGTATGTGATCGAAACTCTCCACTGATCGACGCTCCGTGATCATCAGATCTCGATCTGCTTACAAGTGCTTGAACTATGGACAGATCGTGTGGCTTATCTGGTTGACTCGCGAACCTCTTCCAAGCGGAACGGAGCGTTCACGTCCATGCCTTCACGGATGCGCGGCGGTCGTCGCGGCCTGGCTGCTGTCGCCGGACTCGTCCTCACGGTCGGCCTCGCGCTGACCGGCTGCGACCCCACGACGGGCGATGCCGCGACCACCGCGGCCTCCTCACCCGCCGTCACGGTCGCGGCCACCACCCCGGCCGCGCCGGCTCCGGAGCCGCCCGCGCCGGTGGTCACCCCGCCGCCGGCCGCGCCCGTCCAGACGCCGCCGCCGGTTCCCCCGGCACCGGAGCCGACCGCGGAGGCGCCCGCGCCGACCTCCCCGGCGGTCGGCCCGAAGGCGCAGCCGACCAAGACCGCCGCCCCCGCCAACACCCCCAAGCCGCAGCCGACGCCCACCAAGGCCGAGCCGCAGCCCAAGGTGACGACCGCCCAGCCGCCGACCGATCCCGACCCGGCGCCCGCCGAGACCAAGGCCGCCGAGACCAAGGCCGCGGCCGCCACCGGCGACTGCGAGATCAAGTCGAACGCCGGCAACTGCTACAAGGCCGGCCAGTTCTGCCGCAACGACGACCTCGGCAAGAGCACCCACGAGGCGAGCGGCCGGGTGATCAGCTGCGTGATGGTCAGCGGTAAGCCGCACTGGCAGGCGTGAGCCCGGCTCCCGTTCCCGCGCCCGGACGCGGCTCAGGGCAGCTCGGCGAGCGTGCTCCAGAACAGCCGCTCGTACGCCTGTAGCAGCCGGCCGTACTCGCGGGCGGCGTCGAGCTCCGGACCGGCGGTCAGCCCCGCCGGTCCGAGGGCCTCGGCCGCCGCCCGCTCCAGCGCGGTCGCGGGCCGCGCGAAGAAGTCGAAGAACGCGCACGCCTCCTCGCCGAACCCGTGGAACCGCCGCAGCGCCCCGGCCAGCGTCGCGCAGTACCCGCCCCAGGCCGCGAAGTTGGCCACCAGCGCCGCCGCCACGGCGGCCGGCCGCCCGTTCAGCGCCAGCCAGGCCAGGTACGCCGGGTAGGCCTGGCACCCCGGCAGCGGCGCCCCGGTGGGAGCGGTGCCGCAGGCGGCCGCCAGCGCGGGCAGCGTGCGCAGCGCGGCGCTCTCGCCCTCGGCCAGCCCGGCGAACCACGCGCCCAGCGGCCCGTCGGCGCACCGGGTGGCGAGCAGCAGCAGGCTGCGCCGGTCGGAGGCGATGACCCGCTCCTGCTGCGCCGCCAGCTCGGCGAGCACCGCGAGTCGCCCCCGCCCCGCCGTGAACCCGGTCACGACGGCGGGATCCGCCTCGTCCGCCGGGGTCAACTCGGCGCGCAGGTCATGGAGCCGCCGCTCGGCCGCGAACTCCGGTTGGTCGATCGGCATGGCCGCCCTCCGTTAGCCCGTGAACGTGGAGTCCTTGACGATCGGCTCGGCCGGGTCGTCCGCGTAGGTGTCGAGGTCGCTGCCGTGCCACGGCTGCGAGGAGCGTCCGTGCCCGCGCCGGTCGTGGGCGACGGCCCGGAAGCCGTGGCCGGCCACCAACGCGGCCTGCGGATCCCCGGCGGCACCGTTCGGCGGCCGGCCGCTGCCCCGGTCCTTGTGGAAGATCGACGGGCCGTCCTCGGTGGTCACGAAAGCCATCTGCGGAGGATCCTCTCGCTGCACGGGTCCGGCCGCGGCGGGCGCGGGAATCCGGCCGCCGAGCCGGCTGCTTCCTCACGCTAACCGCGCGGGCGGAGGCGGGCACTTCGTGGCATCCGCCTTCGGCCGTACGTCGCGCAGCGCCCCGGGGCGGCGGAGCGGATCATGCGTGGCGGCCCGGACGACGGTCCGTCGACGATCCGGTCATGCTCCACGCCGAGTTCCGTGATCCCTTGCTGGTGGCCGTGTACGACGCCGAGTTTCCCTGGTCGTACCGGGACGACTTCTTCCTCTCGATCGTCGAGGAGCCGGCCGAGCGGCCCCGCCCCGCGGCGGGCGAGGCCGCGCTGTGGAACGACGTGACCGAGGACCGGCCCGGCGTGGTGAGCTTCTTCCAGTACTACCGCTTCGCCGACGGTGGGGAACTGCTGAGCACGGGCACGCTCGCCTTCCGCGGCGAGCACGACCTCCGGGCCTCGCTGCGGGACGCGGGCTTCACCGTCGAGCGGATCTACGGTGGATGGCACCGCGAACCCGTCGGCTCCGGCGACGGAGAGTTCCTGGTGGTCGCGCACACCTGAGTTCCACGGTCCTTCCTCGAACCGGCCCGCCGCGTGGGCGCCCACCGACGTGTCCGAGCCTCGTGTCAGCCCCTCCACGCTCCGGAGGCTTCCCACCAGACTTCTGGGATGTTCGCCGCCGCGGCGCGCGACCAGTGTGGGGTGCACCGGCCCGGGGCTCTCCCGGGCCCGGTGTCCACAACACGAGGAAGGATCAACTCATGTTCCTCAGGAAGCACTTCGGTTCTCTGGCGCGCGCCTCGGCCGTCGCGGCCCTGCTGGTGGGGGCTGTCGTCGCACCGTCCGTCTCCGCGGTCGCGGCGCCCGCGTCCGCCGACGGGCAGACCTCCGTCGCCGGGCTCCAGCGCAAGGCCGTCATCAGTGGGACGTTCACGATCCGTGACGACGAGGGGTGGGCGGCGGGCACGTACTGCCGCGGTGACATCGAGGCCGTGAACTGGACGGAGACCTCGACGGGCCCCTACGAGTGGTGGCGCACGTACTGCGGCGGCGAGATCCGCGTCGAGCTGCACGCCTTCGCGACCGTGATCGACGCTGCGGGCACCCTGGAGTTCGGTCTCGACGCCCTGTTCTTCGAGGGCACCAACGACCGGACCACCGACCTGGACGACGAGGTCACCGGCCTGCGCTTCCAGGTCCCGGCCGGCCAGTCGCTGCCCTACACCGTGTACCTGAAGAACGGGGAGAACGGTGGCAAGGACTGGGCCACCCTCAACCTGAACTTCACGAACACCGTCTGATCCCGGTTCCGGTGCGGGCGCCCGCCTTCGCGGACGCCCGCACCGTGGCGCCCTGCCCGTGCGACGGGAGCCGACGGCCCGGGGCGGGTCACCGAGGTCCGCCGGTGAGGGAGAGCTCCGGGAGGTAGTGCCGGAAGAAGATCTGACCCGCGAGCTCCTTGCGCGAGCGCACCCCGGTCTTGTCGAAGACCGCTTTGAGGTGGTCCTGCACGGTGTAGGGGGACAACGCGAGGTGGTGGGCGATCTCGGCCGTCGGGCTGCCCCGCAGTACGTGGGCGAGGATGTCGCACTCGCGCGGGGTCAGTCCGTAGGCGTGGATCAAGGAGGAGATCCGGTCCGACGGCATGGCCGGGCCGATGTTCAGGGCCACCCGGGTGCCGTCGGCGGTGTCGAGCCGCCAGCCCTCGATGGCGGCCAGGCCGCCGCCGCGGGTCGGCACGCACACCCGGCTGCCCCCGGTTTCGCTCCGCAGGGTGGCAGCGGCCACGCCGTAGGCCGAGGCCGGCAGGCCCGTCCCGTGCGCGCCGGCCTCGGTGAGCTCGCCGTACCGGGCTTCGGCGCCCGGGCTCTGGGACACGACCGAGTACTCCTCCGACAGCAGGGCCAGTGTGTTCGGCCCGGTGGCGGCCGGGTTGACGGTGGGCCCGCCGGCCGGGGCCGCGAGCGAGCGTCGCAGTGCGCGCCCCAGGGGATCGGACAGGGCGCCGCCGAGATCCAGCTCGGCCTGGGAGAAGGGCGGACGGTCCGCGGCGCGGACCAGGACCAGCGCGCCCCACACCCGGCCCGCGTCCCGCAGCAGGACCCGCATCTCGTCCGCCAGCCCCAGCGGGCGGTAGATGTCCCGGTAGCGCACGCTGCGGTCGAGGCGCCCGTCCAGTGCGGACATCAGACTGCCCACGGGAGTGCTCATCCGTGACAGGTGCGGCATCTGGTTGGCGTCGCCCACCCGGTACTCGATGTCCAGCATCCGGGGCATCCACTCGGCGCTGACGCCGTGCCGGAAGCTGCCGCCGATGTTGAGCAGGGTGACCGGATCCAGCAGCACGCCGGCCCACAGGTCGAACGGCAGGGCCCGGGCCAGTGCGGGGACGGCATCCTCGAACACCGCCACCGAGTCGGCGGCCCGGCGGGCGGCGTACACCGCCCGCCGCAGGGCTGCCGGCAGGCTCCGGCGCGCGGCCGAGGGGGAAGTGCGGTCCATGCGATCCTCTCTCCGCCGTGGCCGCCGATGGTGCACCCGGCCGCTGGACATCGGATAAACGGCCAGCCGGCGTACCGGGGACCTGCCGCCGGCGGGGAATCCGGGCGCTGGTCCGTTCGACGACCCACCGCACGGCTCCGAGGCCCGAGTCGCGCGGCGCACCCCGGCGGGCCGCGGCCGTCAGGGGCGTCCGGGGCGTCCGGGTGTGCTCGGGCCCGGTGCCTGTTCCGGTCCCAGGCCCAGGCGTCGGGCGTCGTGCTCGGGGCGGATGGTGACGAGCGCGATCGCTCCCGCCACCGTCATCACGAGAGCGGCGATGAGGAAGGCGGTGCGGTAGCCCGTGCCGGGATCGCCCGCGGTGTCGAGGAGGCGGCCGGTCAGGAAGGGGGCGAGGAGCCCGGGAAGGGTCCCGGTGGCGGCGACGATGCCGAAGAGGGCGCCTCGCTGGGCGGTCGGGACGACCTCGGCGGCGGTCATGTAGTGCAGGGGGATGGCGACGGCGACGGTGCCGAAGGCGAGCGCGATCAGGAGCAGGCGGGGTACGGCGGCGTTGGCGAAGGGGAAGGCGGCCATCGCACAGCCGGCCACGCAGACCGCCGTTCCCTGGGCGGCTCCGGTTGACCAACGGCTGGAAAAACGACGGGACTTGAGCGCGTCCATGAGCGGGGAGACGGTCAGCAGCAGGACGAGGCTGAAGGCGGAGACGGCGCTGATGGTGGTGGCGGCGGCACTCGGGCCCATGCCGAGTTCGGTGCGCAGGTAGGAGGGGAGCCAGGCCTGGCTGAGGGAGAGCGCCCAGGCGGCGCCGAAGGCGCTGGAGATGCTGCCGAGCACGGTGCCGGTGGTGAGCAGCCGGCGGTAGGGCAGGTGGTGCGGGCCGGTTGCCGGTGTGCCGTCGGCGGAGGGGGCGGCCCGGGCGTGGTCGAAGGGGCCGTCGTGGCCGACGCGCCACCAGAGCAGGCCCCAGAGCGCGCTGACGACGGCGAGGGCGGCGAAGGCCGAGCGCCAGCCGTACGCGGTGATGAGCCAGGTGAGGACGGGTGCCGCGATGAGGGTGCCGAGGGCCGCGCCGCCGATCTGTAGGGCCGACGGGAGGCCGCGGCGGTGCGGGGGGAACCACTTGTACAGCGCGTGCATGGACATCGAGGCGGCGGGCCCCTCGGCGGCGCCGAGGAGGGCGCGGCCGGCGATCAGCGCGGGCACCGTGGCGGCGAGCAGGACGGGCAGCTGGGCGACGGCCCACAGCAGGGTCATGCCGAACAGGAGCGTCCGGCTGGACATCCGGGTGGAGAGGAAGCCGACGAGCAGGCCGGAGAGGCTGAAGAGCAGGGAGAAGGCGCTGGAGACCAGACCGTAGGTGCTGTTGTCGATGTCCAGCTCGTCCATGATCGGGACGGCGGCGAGGCCCAGGACGGACTTGTCGGCGAAGTTGATGACCATGAAGGCGACGATCATGGCGGTGATCAGCCAGGCACGGCGGCGGTCGTACGGGGGGTCGGTGGCCGGGGCGCCGGTGCGGCCGAGCGGGGGCGCGAGGGGGCGGGGTGCCATGGGTGACTCCTGCGGGTGGGGTGGAGCAGGGGGTCGTGACGTCGGCGGGCGCGGTCGCACCGGTGGGGAGCGCGGGGGCGCGGGGAGTGCGGGGCGCGTGGTCGGCGGCCCCGCACTCCGTGAGGGCGTCGGTCAGACGAGCGCCTTGACGATGGCGTTCTTGTGGATCTCGGTGGTCCCGGTGACGATCCGGAACATCCGCAGGGTTCGGAAGATCTGCTCGACCTCGTGACCTCGGGTCAGACCGGCCTTGCCGTGGATCTGGACGGCCTGGTCCGCCACGCGGAAGCACGCCTCGGAGGTGAACAGCTTGCACATGTTGGCCTCCACCGCGATGTTCGCACCGCTGTCGGCGCGGCCGGCGGTGGCCATGACCATGGAGCGGGCCGCGTAGATGTCGGTGGCCATCTCGGCGAGCTTGTGCTGGATGGCCTGGAGCGCCAGCAGCGGCCGGCCGAACGCGATCCGGTCCTTGGAGTGGGCCACGGAGAGGTCCCAGGCGCGCCGGGCGGCGCCGATCAGCGAGGGACAGTGCAGCAGCCGGTTGAGGGTGACGCGGCCGATGCCGATGCGCAGGCCCTCGCCGATCGCGCCGAGCAGGTTGGCCGCCGGGACGCGGCAGTCCTCCAGGAGCAGGTCTCCCTCCATCTGCTGGCCGGACATCGGGACCTCGCCGTCGAGGACTCGGCAGCCGGGGGTGTCGAGGTCGACCAGGAAGACGCTGTAGGCCTCGTCCGTGCCGGCCATCCGGGCGACGACGATCGCGAAGTCGGCAAAGGGCGCGGCGGAGCTGAAGACCTTGTGCCCGTTGAGGACGTAGCCGTCGCCGTCGGGGGTGGCGGTGGTGGTCATGCGCCGGACGTCGGAGCCGGCGTCCTGCTCGGTGAGGGAGAAGCAGCAGGCGCGTTCGCCGCGGATCACCGGCAGGAGGTAGCGCTCCAGCTGGCACTCGGTGGCGTACTTGACGATGGCGCCCACCCGCAGCGGCCCGCCCATGTCGCCGAGGACGGAATGCGAGAGGGCGGCCCCCGAGGCGGTCAGCTCCTCCTTCAGGGCGCACAGTTCGGTGAGGGTCAGGCCCTGTCCGCCGAGTTCCGGCGGCAGGCTGATGCCGTAGAAGCCGAGTTCGGTGCTGCGCTTCCAGACGCGTTCGAGGGTGGCGCGGTCGAGCTTGCTCTCGGGGGTGATGCCGTGCTCGCGTTCGTAGGGGATCAGCTCGTCCGCGAGGTAGCCGCGCAGCCGGACGACCAGGTCCTGGAGGCGGGGGTTGTCGTCGTAGGAGGGGGTGAGGGTGTAGGGCACGGGGCGGTTCCTGTTCCTGGTGGTGTTGTTGCTGCTGCGGCAGGCGGGTCAGTGGACGCGGCGCTCGGCGTTCGCCCAGTACGGCTCGCGGATCGCGCGGCGGTCGATCTTGCCGTTGGGGTTGTGGGGCAGGGCGGTGACGAAGTCGACGGAGCGGGGCTTCTTCATGCGGGCGAGGCGCTCGGAGCAGAACTCGGCGAGCTGCGCCTCGGTGAGCTCGGCCCCGTTCCGAAGGACGACCACGGCCTTGACGGCCTCGCCCCACTGCTCGTCGGGAACGCCGACGACGGCGGCCTCGTAGACGTCCGGGTGCTGGTGGAGGACGGATTCCACCTCGACGGCGTAGATGTTGAACCCACCGGAGATGATCATGTCCTTCCTGCGGTCGACGATGAAGACGTAGCCGTCGGAGCGGCGGCGGGCGAGGTCTCCGGTGAGGAACCAGCCGTCGCGGAAGGACTCGGCGGTCAGCGCGGGCTCGTTGTGGTAGCCGGGAACGACGTCGGGGCCGCGGACGGTGATCTCGCCGATCGCGCCGTCGGGCACCTGGGCGCCGGTGTCGTCGACGATCCGGACGTCGGCCTCGGCGACCGGGCGCCCGCAGGACAGGAGCAGTTCCTCGTCCTCGCCGCCGATCGCCCGCCGGTGGTCCTCAGTGGAGAGGAACAGGACGCCGGAGGTGGTCTCCCCGCACCCGTACCCCTGGGAGAGCACGGGCCCGAACAGGTCCCAGGCGGCGCGGATGCGGGCCGGGGACATGGGCGCGGCGCCGTAGACCAGCCGGCGCAGGCTGGAGAGGTCGTAGTCGCGGGCGTTCGGGAGCGCGAGCACGGTGTTGACCATGGTGGGTACGACGAAGGCGTGGGTGGCGCGCTCCCGCTGGACGGTGGCGAGGAACTCCTCGGCGTCCCAGCGCGGCAGCACGATCGCGCAGCCGCCGGCGAAGAAGACGCCCATCAGGGGCATGCCGGAGGCGTGGGTCACGGGGCCGGCGAGGATCTGGCGCTCTCCCGGGCCGACCCGGGTGTCCGCGTTCATCACCGACTTGCGCATCAGGGCCAGCCGGTTGCCGTAGGTCTGGACCGCGGCCTTGAGCCGGCCCGTGGAGCCGGAGGTGAAGTGGAGGACGGCGGTGTCCCCCTCGTCGCACTCGACGTCGACCGCGTCGGGGGCGGTGTCGGCCAGCGTCCGCGCGTAGCCCGGGCCCAGCTCCCCGGGGCCGTCGTAGCAGAGCACCGTCTCCACGCTCGTCCCGGGGACCGCCGCGCGGGCCGATTCCAGATGGCCGGCGTCGGCGAGCAGGACGCGGGCCCCGGACTCGCGGAGCAGGTGCGCCACCTCGCCGTCGCCCAGGCGGGCGTTGACGGGTGCGCGGGCCAGTCCGGCCTTGTACAGCGCCACCTCGGTGACGACCAGTTCGGCGCGGTTGGCCGAGAGCGTCGCGACGCGGTCGCCCTTGTCCAGCCCCATCCCGCGCAGCGCGGTCGCCAGACGGTCGCTCTGGTCGTCGAGTTCCGCGTAGGTCAGCCGGACCGAGCCGCAGACCACGGCCTCGGCGTCCGGGTGATGGCCGGCCGTCCGGCGTACGTACCGCCCGAGATTCATGGGCACCTCCACAAGGATTCCGAACTCTTTGTTCGGAAAGTAGTTTGGTGTCCGGCAACCTAAGGGCAGCGTTAGGGTCAGGTCAACGGTCCGGAGTAGAAGGAAGACAACGTGGACACGAAGCCCGCAGGAGACCGCCGCGTCCGCCGCACGCGCGCCGCGCTGCGCCGCGCCCTGGTCGAACTCACCCTGGAGAAGGGGTTCCAGGCGATCACGGTCGAGGACATCACCGAGCGGGCGGACGTCGGCCGCGCCACCTTCTACGCGCACTGCCGCGACAAGGAGGACCTGCTCGTCGGCATCGTCCGCGACCTCGCCGAGGATCGCGAGCGCCTCCTGCCGGCGGTGCGGCAGGCGCACGCCCAGGGGTTCACCGGGCTGCCGGTGAAGTACATCTTCGAGCACGCCGAGCAGGAGCGCCCGGTCTACCAGGTGATCCTGCGGGGGGAGGGCGACGGGCGGGCGCTGCGGGAGTTCACCGAGCTCATCCGCAAGCGCGCCGAGGCCGCGTTCCGCGACCGGGCCGCGCAGCTCGGGGCGACGCCGCGGATCCCGCTCGACCTCGTCGCGCGGGCGTGGACCGGCGAACTCGTCGGCCTGCTGTCCTGGTGGGTGGAGGGCGGCACCGGCTACAGCGCCGCCGAGATCACCGCCCACCTGCGCGACCTGTCCGTCTACGGGCGGGTGTGGGCCACCGGACTGGCCCCCTCGGACGCCCCGGGGGCCCTGGACCTGATGCCATAGGCCTCGTCCGCGCACCGGCGGGCCCGCCTCCGCCTCCGCGCCCCGGGGCGACTCTGGTCGATTTACCGAACACGATGTACGGTAACGACCCTTGGAAGGCACGCCTGAGAGAGCGGAGCTACCGCATGACTGCCATGCCGCCCCTGTCCGACCTGGCCTGGGCCCGCGGATTCACGGATCCGACCTGGGCCCGCCGCCACACGACCTCGGGGCGGGAGACCGTTCCGAGCCGCGCCGTCTGGCGGGGCCGCGGCGGCCCCCGGGACCTTCCCACCGCACCGCCCGGGGCCCTCGACGGCCTCGCCTTCACCGGACCGGGAGGCCGTACGCTCGGACTCGGGCAACTGCTCGCCGACGCCGAGACCGACGCCCTGCTCGTCCTGCACCGGGGCAGGATCGTCCACGAGCAGTACCTGCACGGCTACGAACCCCACGTGCCGCACTTCAACGCCTCGGCCGCGAAGTCCTACCTCGGTCTGCTCGCGGCCGTCCTCATCCACCAAGGGCGGCTCGACCGCGGCACCGAGGTGGTGAAGTACGTCCCCGAACTCGCGGGCACCGCCTTCGGCGAGGCCACCGTCGACCACCTCCTGCACATGGGCACCCGGGTGAGCTACGCCGGCCGCCGCTACGACAAGGCACTGGAGGCCCAGCGCTACTTCGCCGTCCTGGCACCCCAGTTGCGGCCCTACGGCTACAGCGGTCCCGCCAGTATCCGCGAGCACCTCGCGACGGCCCGGGCGACCGGTGCGCCCGGCGCCGAGTTCCGCTACGAGAACGGCAACGTCGAGGCGCTCGCCGAAGTCCTGCGCCGCGTCACCGGCACCACCACCTCGGCGCACCTGTCCGACACGATCTGGACCCGGATCGGCGCGGAGGAGGACGCCTACTACATCGTCGACGCCGAGGGAACCGAGGCGGCCTGCGGCGGGTTCAGCGCCACCGCGCGCGACGTGGCCAGGCTCGGCGAGATGATCCGCTGCGGCGGCGCCGTCGGCGACCGGCAGGTCATCCCCGAGGCCGTCGCCTCGACCATCGTCTCGGGCGTCCCGGACGGCTATCCCCGGAGCGTCCGCTTCCCCGCCGCGCCCGCCGACGCGCCGGCCACCCTCTCGTACCACGACCTGTGGTGGATCCCCAACGAC
This sequence comes from Kitasatospora sp. NPDC004723, assembly GCF_040609255.1. NCBI lineage: Bacteria > Bacillati > Actinomycetota > Actinomycetes > Kitasatosporales > Streptomycetaceae > Kitasatospora > Kitasatospora sp. NPDC004723. Next base: position 97,841 of record NZ_JBEXJT010000002.1, read on the forward strand.
CCGTACGGCTCGTTCATGGCGAGTGGCATCCACGGCCAGCGGCTCTTCATCTGCCCCGCGCTGGACCTGGTCGTCGTCCACTACGCCTCCCAGATCGTCTCCCCGGCCGTCCCCCAGGTCCCCCTCGTCCAGGCCTTCCTGGCGATCGGGAGCCATCTGAACAGCTAGCAGGAGCTTCGGGGCGGCTCCGGGCCGGGGGCACGAGGCGGCGGGCGGCGGTGGTGTGGCGGTGCCGGCCGGTCCCCGGAGCGGCCTTCAAGGTGGGTCCGGGCCCAGGGTGGTCTTCGGCTCGCGCCGGCCGGGCTCGGCCCGCCGGTCGACGGGGAACGGGTGGCCGACGGCGGCCGGTCAGCCGGTGGGCGTGATCCTCTCGGCCGGCGGGCCGAGGGATCCGGCCCTCATCGGGGGGCGCCGACCAGGCCGGATTCGTAGGCGAGGATCACCAGGTGCACGCGGTCGCGGGCGGCGAGCTTGGTGAGGAGGCGGGTCATGTAGGTCTTGACGGTGGCGGTGCTGAGGACGAGTTCGCCGGCGATCTCGGTGTTGGACAGGCCCCGGCCGACGAGGGTGAGGATCTCGCGTTCGCGGTCGGTGATGCCGGTGAGACGGCGGTCGGCCGGGGGCGCGGTGGCGGGGCGGGCGGCGAACTCGGCGATCAGACGGCGGGTGACGCTCGGGGCGATCAGGGCGTCGCCGGCGGCGACCACGCGGATCGCGCCGAGGATGTCGTCCAGGGCCATGTCCTTGACGAGGAAGCCGGAGGCCCCGGCGCGCAGGGCCGCGTGCACGTTCTCGTCCTCGTCGAAGGTGGTCAGCACGACGACCCGGGCCGCGTCCGGTCCGGCCGTCACCCGGCGGGTGGCCTCGATGCCGTCGAGCACGGGCATCCGCAGGTCCATCACCACCACGTCGGGCCGCAGCTCCTCGGCGAGCCGGACGGCCTCGGCGCCGGTGGCGGCCTCGCCGACCACCTCCAGGTCGGGCGCCTCGGTGATGACCATCTCCAGCGCGGCGCGGACGAGCGGCTGGTCGTCGGCGAGGACGACGCGGACGGTGGAGGTCATCGTGCGGCCCCCTCGGTGACGGTCCCTGCGGTGACGGTGTTCTCCACGACCGGCAGCCGGGCGGCGACCCGGAAGCCGCCGCCGGGGCGCGGCGCGGCGTCGAACCCGCCGTGCAGCAGGGCGACCCGCTCGCGCAGGCCCGCCAGGCCGTAGCCGGCGCCGGGGTCGGTGCCGTGGCCACGGCCGCGGTCGGTGACCTCGATGGAGAGTTCCGCCGGACGCCGGTGGTCGACGGTGACCCGGCAGGACGGGGCGGCGGCGTGGCGGACCACGTTGGCCACCGACTCCTGGACGATCCGGAACGCCGCCAGGTCGATCTCCGGTGGCAGCGGCCGCCGTTCGCCCTGCCACCGGACGTCGACCCGCACGCCCGCCGCCGTGGTGGCGGCGGCCAGCGCGTCGAGGTCGGCCAGGCCCGGTGGACGCAGGGCGGCGGTCACGGGCTCGGCGTCGTCGTCGGCCCGGCGCAGCGCGCCGAGCATCCGGCGCAGGCCCGCCAGGGTCTCGCGGCCGGCGGTCTCGATCTCGCCGAGGGCCTCGCGCGCCCGGTCCGGCCGGGTGTCGATGACCCGGCGGGCCGCGCCCGCTTGGAGGGCGACGATGCCGATGCTGTGGGCCACGGTGTCGTGCATCTCGCGGGCGATCCGCAGGCGTTCGGCGGTGACCGCCTCGGCTGCCGCCCGGGTGCTCAACGCCTCGGCGTGCTCCCGGGACTGGTGCACCGAGCGGCCCACCAGCCAGGCGATGACGGCGACCAGCACGCCCGCGTCATTGGCGCCGATCCGGGTGCCGGTGAGCAGCAGGCCGCCGCCGAGGGCGGGGGAGAGGATCAGATGGAAGGTCAGCACGCCCAGCACCATGGCCAGTGCGGCACGCGAGGTCCGGCGCGGTTCGGCGGCCGTGACCAGGCAGAGGGCGGCGGCGACCGCGAGCAGCGCGGTCGGCGGCAGTTCGAGTTCCCAGCGCCAGGCCTTGGTCTGCGCCACGGTGGCGGCGAGCAGCAGGGCGACGGCCGTGCGCGGCCGGCGGCGCAGCAGAGCGGCGGCGAGGAACGCGACAGGAGTGGTGAAGGCGGCCATCACCCAGTCCTGCGGGGCGGGCGGGGCGAGTCCGCGGCGTACCGACGTCCGGTGGCCGGGGCCGGAGCCGAGCACCAGGGAGGGGTAGAGCAGCGAGACGCACCAGGCGAGCGCCGTCCAGGCGCCGGGCGGCACCCGCCGGAGCCGGGGTGGGAGGAGCGGCGGTGGCGGGGGCGTGGCGGACATGCGGTGATCGTAACGAGGCGGCGTCCGGCGCGGTATCGGACCACGGGTGTACGACCGGGGGTGACAGCGGGGCCGGGAGGGTGTCGGCCCGGGGCCGATGTGCCGCCCGGCCGTTCGGCCGCACCGTGGACGGCATGATCGAAGTGCACCGACTGACGAAGCGTTACGGCCGCACCACCGCCGTCGACGACCTCACCTTCACCGTCCACCCGGGTCAGGTCACCGGGTTCCTGGGGCCGAACGGTGCCGGAAAGAGCACCGCGCTGCGGATGATCCTGGGCCTCAGCGAGCCCACCGGCGGGACCGCGACCGTCGGCGGCCGCCCGTTCCGGGAGCGGCCGCGCGGTCTGCGGCACGTCGGCGCGCTGCTGGACGCGGGCGACGTGCACGGCGGGCGCAGCGGCCGCGCCCATCTGCGGGCGCTGGCCCGGGGCAACGCCGTGCCGTGCGCCCGGGTGGACGCGGTGCTGGAGGCGGTCGGGCTCGCCGGGGCGGCCGGGCGGCGGATCGGCGGGTACTCGCTCGGGATGAAGCAGCGGCTCGGGATCGCGGCGGCGCTGCTCGGCGATCCGCCGGTGCTGCTGTTCGACGAGCCGCTGAACGGACTGGACCCGGAGGGGGTGCGCTGGGTGCGCGGTCTGTTCCGGAATCTGGCGGCGGAGGGGCGGACGGTGTTCGTCTCCAGTCACCTGATGAGCGAGATGGAGCACACGGCGGACCGGTTGGTGGTCATCGGACGCGGTCGGTTGATCGCCGCCGAGAGTGTGGCCGAGTTCGCCGCCCGTGGCACGGGGCCGGCCGGCTCCCGGCCGGGGGTGACCGTCCGCGCGGCCGAACCCGAGGTGCTGGCGGGTGTCCTGAGGGCGGCGGGCGGCACGGTGTCGCGCGCGGAGGGGGCCGGCGCGCTCGCCGTGACCGGCCTGGACGCCGCGCGGATCGGCGTGCTCGCCCTCGACCACCGGATCCCGCTGATCGAACTGACCGCCCGCACCGTCTCCTTGGAGGAGGCGTTCATGGCGCTCACCGCCGACCGCGTCGACCACCCCGCCGGAGGAGCACGATGAGCACCGCCCCGACCCGCGCCGCCACCGACCCCCGGCCGCGCCTGCGCGACCTCCTCGCCGCCGAGTGGATCAGGTTCTGGTCCCTGCGCTCGATGCCCTGGGTGCTGGGCCTCGGCATGCTCGTCCTGGTCGCCGTCAACCTCAACGCCGCGCACTACACCTACACGCACACCGAGCCCGGTGGCCCGCCGCCCGGCTCCGGAGCCGTCGCCGTGGCGGTGAGCGTCTCGTTCACCGGGCTGGCCGCCGACCTCCTGATGCTGCTCGCGGGAGGCGTCGGCGCCGCGGTGATCGTCGGCGAGTACACGACCGGGATGATCCGCACCACCTTCGCCGCCGTCCCGGACCGCCGGGCGGTGCTGCTGGCCAAGGCCGGGGTGCTGGCGGCGGTCATGCTCGGCCTCGGCGTGTGCGCTTCGGGTGTCTCCTTCGGACTCGCCCAGACCCTGCTCGGCCGACGGCACGCCGGGGTGTCGCTCGCCGATCCCGGGGTGCTGCAGGCTGTTGCCGGGGCTGCCGCCCTCGCCCCGGTCTGCGCGCTGATCGGTTTCGGGCTGGGAACGCTGGTGCGGCACGCCGCCGCGAGCGTGGTCACCACCGTGCTGGTGCTGTTCCTGCTGCCCGCCTCGTTCAACGAGGACCACCGCTGGTCGGCGGTGGTCGCGCACGCCATGCCGTTCATCGCCTGGCGGCGGCTGGCCACGCCCGACCCGACGCATGTCCTGCCGCCGCCGTACCAGGCCACCGTGCTCGGATCGTGGCTCGCCTTCGCGGGCTGGGCGGTGGGCGCGGTCCTGGTCGCGACGGCCGCCGCGCACCGCCGGGACGTCTGAGGCCGGCGGACGGGCCGCGCGGACCCGTGCACTCCCGGGGCAGCGGCCGTGCGCCCGCGGGCGGACCGGGGCGCGCGGCCCGTCCTAGCCTCCGTACGGCCGACGCCGGACCGCCGCAACCCCCACGGCCGCCGGGTCGGGCCGCGCCCCCGACCCTCTCCCGCAACGGACCGGTATGAGCACAGAGACCACCACCCCCGCCCGGCGCCCGGCGGACGACTCCGCGTGGGCCCCGCTCGCCGGCCGGGTCTTCCGCGCCCTGTGGATCGCCCAACTCGTCTCCAACGTCGGAAGCTGGATGCAGACCGTCGGCGCCCAGTGGCTGCTGGTCGGCCACGACGCCGCGCTGCTGGCGCTGGTGCAGACGGCCGCGAGTCTGCCGGTGGTCCTGCTGGCGCTGCCCTCCGGGGTGCTGGCCGACCGCCGTGACCGCCGTTCGGTGCTGGTCGCCTCGCAGCTCGTGATGCTCGTCGTCGCCGCCGTCCTCGCGGTGCTGGCCTTCGCCGGCGCGCTGACCCCCGGTCCGCTGCTCGGCCTCACCTTCCTGCTCGGCTGCGGCACCGCCGTGATGGGCCCGGCCTGGCAGGCCGTCCAACCGGAGCTGGTGGAGCGCCGGCAGCTCGGGCAGGCGGCGGCGCTCGGCGCCGTCAACATGAACCTCGCGCGGGCGGTCGGCCCGGCGATCGGCGGCGCGGTGGTCGCGGCGGCCGGCGCGGGCTGGGTGTTCGCCTTCAACGCCGCCTCCTACCTCGGCGTCCTGGTCGTGCTGCTGCGCTGGCACCGGGGCGCGCCGCAGGACGGGCCGGCCGGCGGGGGCGAAGGACTGCTCGCGGCCGTGCACGCGGGCCGCCGCTACGTCCGGCACGCGCCGGGCGTGCGGCGGGTGCTGCTGCGCACCGCGCTGTTCGTGCCCGGCGCGGGCGCGCTGTGGGCGCTGCTGCCGCTGGTCGCGCGCCGGTCGCTGGGCCTCGGCCCCGGCGGCTACGGACTGCTGCTCGGCGCGGTCGGCGTCGGCGCGGTGGGCGGGGCGTTCGCGCTGCCGGCGATGCGCCGCCGGCTCGGGGCCAACGGCACCCTGGTGGCGGGGACCGTCGCGCTCGCCGGGGTGCTGGCCGTGCTGGCGACGGTCCGGCTGCCCTGGCTCGTCGGCCTCGCCCTGCTGCCCGCCGGCGTGGCCTGGATCGGGGTGCTGTCCACCCTCAACGCGGCCGTCCAGACCCGGCTCCCCGGCTGGGTGCGGGCCCGCGGCCTGGCCGTCCAGCTGCTGGTCTTCCAGGGCGGCCAGGCCCTGGCGGCCCCGCTGTGGGGCGTGCTGGCCGAGCGTCACGGCCCGGGCGCCGCGCTGCTGACCGCCGGCGCGGTGCTGCTGCTCGGGGCGCTCGGCGCCCGCCGGCTGCCGCTGTACGACGGCGACCGGGTCGACCCGACGCCGTCCGGCCACTGGCCGCGTCCGCCGCTGGTGGTCGAACCGGGCGCCGCGGACGGACCGGTGCTGGTCACCGTCGCGTACCGGGTGGAGCCGGAGCACCGGGCCGCGTTCACCGCGCGGATGCGCCGGGTCGCCGCCTCGCGCCGCCGCACCGGCGCCCTCAGCTGGGGCCTCTACCAGGACGGCGGCGAACCCGAGCGGTTCGTCGAGACCTACCTGGTCTCCTCCTGGGCCGAGCACCTGGCCCAGCACGGCGGCCGGCTCACCGCCACCGACCGCCGGGACGAGGAGCAGGCCCGGGCCCTGCTGCGCCCCGGGACCGCGCCGGAGGTCACGCACGCCTTCGACGTCTCGGCGGGGCCGCTGCCGCCGGCGGCGGGGCACTGAGACCGCGCCGCCGTCCGCGCCCGCCCGTCGGACGTCACCCGCCCGCCGCGCCCGGCCCGCGCCGCGGCAGCCGCAGCCGGCGCAGCGCGCCGACGGTGACGACCGCCCAGACCGCCGCCGCCACCCAGAGCAGCGCCCGGCCGAGCGGGTCGAGCCAGTGCACGCGGGCGGCGGTGGCCGTCGACAGCGAGGCCACCGCCGTCATGCCCAGCGGGAAGACCGTCGACCAGCGGCGCAGGTCGTAGCGCGGCCGAGGCCGCAGCACCTCGGCGACGGCCAGCACCGCGTACCCGGCCAGCGCGAGGCCGAGCAGCACCAGCGTCACCACCCGCAGCGCGGTGTGCGCCCCGCCGCTCCACACGCCGCAGGCGAGCAGCTTGGACGCGGCCAGCGCGGAGATCGCCAGCGCCCCGGCGGACACCCACTGGTCGCCGGCCCCCGCCGTCACCTGGCGCAGGTCGAAGCGGCGCAGCGCGTCCCCGTACAGCACCAGGCCCAGCACGAACACCGGCAGCGCCGCCCGGGCGAGCCAGTCGGCGGTGTGCGGGGCGAGGGTGGCGGCGAGCACGGCCAGGCCCTGGGTGGCGACGCAGATCAGGAAGGCCGCGCCCGGCAGCCTCCGGCCGAGGTGGCGCAGCACGGAGGCCAGCAGCACCGGCCAGACGAGGGCCGCGACCGCGAGCAGCGCCTCCGCCGCGACCGTCCGGCCCAGTTGGTCGAGGCGCACCCCGAGCACCGTGGTGGCGGCCACCGCGGTGAGCGCGGGCGGGGTCCGCGCCCGCGCCGTCCAGTCGCGCCGGTCGCCGACCAGCAGGGCGAGGAAGGCCGCGGCCAGCAGCAGCCAGAGCAGCCCGGCGATCCAGAGGCCGGCGGCCGACAGGGCGTCGAAGCCGGTGAGGTGCAGGCCGACCGAGATGATGCCGGTCGCCATCACGGCCGCGCCGGTCGCCGGGGGCACCGCGTCCCACCGCGGGCGGCTCCGTACGTTCATGGCTCCATGGCAGCGCCCGGACGCCGGCCCGGCCACCGGGCGGCGCCGGACCAGGGCGCGGCCCGGGGCCCGGTCACCCGGGGGGACGCCTCCCGGGTGCGGCGGCGCGCCCGCGCGGTTTCGATGGGCACACGGTCCGGCCCGGAGACGGAGGGTGCCACGTGCGGGAGGAGCCGACGAGCGAGCCGGGAGCCGCGTTCCTCAAGGCGGGCCGGTTCTTCCGCCCCGGGACGCCCGCGCCCGACCTGCACAGCGTCCGCCTCACCGGCGGCCGCGCCGCCGACGCCTTCTACCGGGACCGCTGGAGCCACGACAAGGTCGTGTACTCCACCCACGGCGTCAACTGCACCGGCTCCTGCCGCTGGAAGGTCTTCGTCAAGGACGGCGTCATCACCTGGGAGACCCAGGCCACCGACTACCCGTCCGTCGGCCCCGACCGCCCTGAGTACGAGCCGCGCGGCTGCCCGCGCGGCGCCGCCTTCTCCTGGTACACCTACTCGCCCACCCGGGTGCGCTACCCGTACGTGCGCGGCGTGCTGCTGGAGCAGTACCGGGAGGCGCGGGCCCGGCTGGGGGACTCGGTGGCGGCCTGGGCGGACATCCAGGACGACCCCGAGCGCCGCCGCGCCTACCAGCGGGCCCGCGGCAAGGGCGGCCTGGTGCGGGCGAGTTGGGACGAGGCGGTGGAGATCGTCGCCGCCGCGCAGGTGCACACGGTGAAGCGCCACGGCCCGGACCGGATCGCCGGCTTCTCGCCGATCCCGGCGATGTCGATCGTCTCGCACGCGGCCGGCGCCCGCTACCACTCGCTCATCGGCGCCACCATGCTCTCCTTCTACGACTGGTACGCCGACCTGCCGGTGGCCTCCCCGCAGGTGTTCGGCGACCAGACCGACGTGCCCGAGTCGGGGGACTGGTGGGACGCCGCCTACCTGGTGATGTGGGGCTCCAACGTGCCCGTCACCCGCACCCCGGACGCGCACTGGATGGCCGAGGCCCGCTACCGGGGCCAGAAGGTGGTGGCGGTCTCCCCGGACTACGCGGACAACACCAAGTTCGCCGACGAGTGGCTGCACCCCCACCCGGGCACCGACGGCGCCCTCGCCCTCGCCCTGGGCCACGTCATCCTGCGGGAGTTCTTCGTCGACCGCACCACGCCGTTCTTCGACGACTACGTCCGCCGCTTCACCGACCTGCCGTTCCTGGTCACCCTGACCGAACGGGACGGCGCCTTCACCCCCGCCAAGTTCCTGCGCGCGAGCGACCTCGGCGACACCGGCGAGGGCGCGGCCTGGAAGCTCGCCGTCCTGGACGAGGCGACCGGGCGCCCCGCCGTGCCCAACGGCTCGCTGGGCTTCCGCTGGACCGCCTCCGGCGAGGGCCGCTGGAACCTCGACCTGGAGGGCCTGCGCCCGCGCCTGACCCTGCACGGGCAGGACGGCACCACCCCCGCCGAGGTGCTGCTGCCGCGCTTCGACACCGACGGCGGCGAGCACGGCCAGGGCCGCGGCGACACCGTGCGCCGGGGCGTGCCCGCGCTGCGCCTGGACGGCGGCACGCTGGTCACCACCGTCTACGACCTGCTGCTCGCCCAGTACGGCGTCGGCCGCCCGGGGCTGCCCGGCCGCTGGCCCGCCTCCTACCAGGACCCGGACACCCCCGGCACCCCCGCCTGGCAGGAGCGGCACACCTCGGTGCCCGCCGCCCAGGCCGTCCGGGTGGCACGGGAGTTCGCGCGCACCGCCGAGGAGTCCCGGGGCCGCTGCATGATCCTGATGGGCGCCGGCACCAACCACTGGTTCCACTCCGAGACCATCTACCGCACCTTCCTGGCGCTGCTCGCCCTGACCGGCTGCCAGGGCCGCAACGGCGGCGGCTGGGCGCACTACGTCGGCCAGGAGAAGTGCCGGCCGCTCACCGGCTGGGCGACCCTGGCCGGTGCCACCGACTGGTCCCGCCCGCCCCGGCAGGCCATCGGCACCGGCTGGTTCTTCCTGCACACCGACCAGTGGCGCTACGACACCTACCCCGCCGACGTGCTCGCCTCCCCGCTCGGCACCGGCCGCTTCCGGGGCCTGGCCACCGTCGACCTGCTGGCCCGCTCCGCCCGCCTCGGCTGGATGCCCTCCTACCCGACCTTCGACCGCAACCCGCTCGACCTCGCCGACGAGGCCCGCGCCGCCGGCCGCGACGCCGGGGAGCACGTCGTCGCCGAACTGCGCGCCGGGCGGCTGAAGTTCGCCTGCGAGGACCCGGACGACCCGGCCAACTGGCCCCGGGTGCTCACCCTGTGGCGGGCCAACCTGCTCGGCTCCTCCGCCAAGGGTGCCGAGTACTTCACCAAGCACCTGCTGGGCACCCACTCCTCGCTGCGCGCCCGGGAGGCCGGCGAGGAACTGCGCCCGCGCGACGTCCGCCGGCGCGCCGAGGCCCCCGAGGGCAAGCTCGACCTGTTGCTCTCACTGGACTTCCGGATGACCTCCTCCACCCTGCTCTCCGACGTCGTGCTGCCCGCCGCCACCTGGTACGAGAAGCACGACCTGTCCTCCACCGACATGCACCCCTACGTGCACTCCTTCGCCCCCGCCGTCGACCCGCCCTGGCAGGCCCGCACCGACTTCGATGCCTTCCACGCCATCGCCGCGCGGTTCGGCGAACTCGCCCGCGAGCACCTGGGGACGCGCCACGACCTGGTCGCCACCGCGCTGCAGCACGACACCCCCGGGGAGACCGCCCAGCCCGGCGGCACCGACCTGGACTGGCGGGACGGCGCCTGCGAGCCCGTCCCCGGCGTCACCCTGCCGAACCTCGCCGTCGTCGAACGCGACTACACCGCGGTGGCGGCGAAGATGGCCTCGCTCGGCCCGCTCGTCGAGCAACTCGGCCTGCCCGCCAAGGGCGTGGTGCTGCACCCGGGGGAGGAGGTCGAGCAGCTCAAGGCCCGCAACGGCGTGGTCCGCGGCGGCCCGGCCGACGGCCGCCCGGCCCTGGACACCGCCGTCAAGGCCTGTGACACGGTGCTCGCGCTCTCCGGCACCACCAACGGCCGGCTCGCCACCCAGGGCTTCCGCACCCTGGAGCGGCGCACCGGAAGGGAGCTGGCGCACCTGGCGGCCGAGCAGGAGGGCCGCCGGATCTCCTACGCCGACACCCAGGCCGCCCCCGCCCCCGTCATCACCTCGCCCGAGTGGTCCGGCAGCGAAGCCGGCGGCCGCCGCTACAGCCCGTTCACCCTCAACACCGAGCACCTCAAACCCTGGCACACGCTCAGCGGACGCCAGCACTTCTTCGTCGACCACGACTGGATGCACGAACTCGGCGAGGCCCTGCCGGTCTACCGGCCGCCGCTGGACATCCGCCGGCTGTTCGGCGAGCCCGCCCTCGGCCCGGACGGGCAACGGGAAGTGACGGTCCGTTACCTCACCCCGCACAACAAGTGGTCGATCCACTCGGAGTACCAGGACAACCTGTTCATGCTCGCGCTCTCCCGCGGCGGACAGGTGATCTGGATGTCGGTCGAGGACGCCGCCGCCATCGGCGTCGCCGACAACGACTGGATCGAGGCCGTCAACCGCAACGGCGTCGTCGTCGCCCGCGCCGTCGTCTCGCACCGCATGCCGCCCGGCACCGTCTACATGCACCACGCGCAGGAGCGCACCGTCAACGTGCCCCGCGCCGAGACCGGCGGCCGGCGCGGCGGCATCCACAACTCGCTGACCCGGGTGCTGCTCAAACCCACCCATCTGATCGGCGGCTACGCCCAGCTCTCCTGGGCGTTCAACTACCTCGGCCCGACCGGCAACCAGCGTGACGAGGTCACCGTGATCCGGCGCCGCTCCCAGGAGGTGGAGTACTGATGAGGGTGATGGCCCAGCTCGCCATGGTGATGAACCTCGACAAGTGCATCGGCTGCCACACCTGTTCGGTCACCTGCAAGCAGACCTGGACCAACCGCCGCGGCACCGAGTACGTCTGGTTCAACAACGTCGAGACCCGCCCCGGCCTCGGCTACCCGCGCCGCTACGAGGACCAGGAGACGTGGCGCGGCGGCTGGCGGCTCGACCGGCGCGGACGGCTCAAGCTGCGCCAGGGCGGACGGCTCCGCAAGCTCGCCTCGATCTTCGCCAACCCCGTGATGCCCACCCTCCAGGACTACTACGAGCCCTGGACGTACGACTACCGCGCGCTCACCGACGCCCCGCTCGGCGAGGACTACCCCGTCGCCCGCCCGCACTCGCTGATCACCGGCCGCCCGATGGCCGTCGAGTGGTCGCCCAACTGGGACGACGACCTCGGCGGCGCCCCCGAGCACGCGGGCGCCGACCCCAACGTCGAGCGGATGCGCCGGGAGGTCGGCGAGCGGATCCGCTTCCAGTACGAGCAGAGCTTCATGTTCTACCTGCCGCGGATCTGCGAGCACTGCCTCAACCCGGCCTGCGCCGCCGCCTGCCCCTCGGGCGCGATCTACAAACGGGTCGAGGACGGCATCGTCCTCGTCGACCAGGACGGCTGCCGGGGCTGGCGCCAGTGCGTCACCGGCTGCCCGTACAAGAAGATCTACTTCAACCACCGCACCGGCAAGGCCGAGAAGTGCACCTTCTGCTACCCGCGCACCGAGGTCGGCCTGCCCACCGTCTGCTCCGAGACCTGCGTCGGGCGGCTGCGCTACCTCGGGGTGCTGCTCTACGACGCCGACCTGGTCACCGCCGCCGCCTCCGTCGAGGACGAACACGACCTCTACGAAGCCCAGCTGGGCGTCTTCCTGGACCCGGAGGACCCCGAGGTGCGGCGCGCCGCCGAACGGGACGGCGTCGCGCACGACTGGATCGAGGCCGCCCGCCGCTCGCCCGTGCGCGCGCTGGTCAGCACCTACCGGGTCGCCCTGCCACTCCACCCGGAGTACCGCACGCTGCCGATGGTCTGGTACATCCCGCCGCTCTCCCCGGTCGTCGAGGAGGTCGCCGCCGCCGGCCACGACGGCGAGGACGCCGGGAACCTCTTCGGCGCGATCGACGCCCTGCGCATCCCCGTCGAGTACCTCGCCGGACTCTTCACCGCCGGCGACCCCGGACCGGTGCGCGCCGCCCTCGACCGGCTCGCCGCGATGCGCGCCCACATGCGCGCCGTCAACCTCGGCCGCGCGCCCGACCACGCCGCCGCCGAGGCCGTCGGACTCGACGCCACCTCCGTCGAGGACCTCTTCCGGCTGCTCGCCGTCGCCAAGTACGACGACCGCTACGTCATCCCGACCGCCGCCCGCGCCGACGCCGAACGGCTGGAGGAGTCCGCACTGCCCGCCGGCTGCGGCCTCGACCACACCGACGGCGCACCCGGCGGCGCCGACGGACCGTTCGGCGCCGGATCCGGACGGCGCTCGCTGCCGCTGGTCACCGTCGAGAGCTTCCACGGGCTGCGCCGGCGCCAGAGCGCCGACCACCCGGAGCCGCCCGAGGACACCGCCGCCGCGCGCGAGGAGCCCCCGCGGTGACGGCCGACCCGCGCGCGCTCCTCCGGCGGGCCGCCGCCGAGTGCCTCTGCTACCCGGACACCCCGCTCCCGCCGGCCGGCGCGCTCCGGTCGGTCCGCCACGCCGCCGCCGCGCCGCTGCGCGCCTTCCTCGGCTGGGCCGCCGACCGCCCCGCCGGCGAACTGGCCCGCCACTACGTCGAGGTCTTCGACTTCACCCAGCGGCACAGCCTGCACCTCAGCTGGTGGACCGACGGCGACACCCGCCGGCGCGGCGAGGCCCTGCTGCGCTTCAAGGCCGCCTACCGGGCGCACGGCCTGGAGTTCGCCGGCGAGGACCTGCCCGACTTCCTGCCCGCCGTCCTGGAGTTCACCGCCGCCACCGGCGACGAGACGCTGCTGCGCGGGCACCGGCCCGCGCTGGAACTGCTGCGGCTCGCCCTCACCGAGCACGGCACGCCGTACGCCGATGTGCTCACCGCCGTCTGCGCCACCCTGCCCGGACCGTCCCCCCGGGACCGGGCCGCCGCGCTGGCGCTCGCCCGGGGCGGGCCGCCGCGCGAACAGGTCGGCCTGGACACCCCGCCGTACGGGCACCTCGGCCTGCTGCCCGTCCTGCCCACCCGATGACCGGAGATCCGCCGATGGACACCTTCCTCTGGGGCGCGCTGCCGTACATCGCGGTCGCGCTGTTGGTCTCCGGCCTCGTCTGGCGCCATCGCTACGACAAGTTCGGCTGGACCACCCGCTCCTCCGAGATCTACGAGTCCCGCCTGCTGAACATCGCCTCCCCGGTGTTCCACTACGGCATCCTCTTCGTCCTGGTCGGCCATCTGATGGGCCTGTTCGTGCCCGCCTCCTGGACGGACGCGGTCGGCCTGGACGAGCACGCGTACCACCTGCTGTCGCTGCTCGCCGGCGGCGCGGCGGGCCTCTTGGCGGTCGGCGGCATCCTCGTGCTGCTCTACCGCAGGCGCCGCAACCCCGCCGTGCTGCGCGCCACCACCCGCAACGACAAGCTGATGTACGTCGTGCTGCTCGCGGCGATCACGCTCGGCCTGGTCGCCAAGCTGATGCACTCCTCGCTCGACTCCGGCTACGACTACCGCTCCACCATCGCCCCCTGGGCCCGGAGCCTGTTCACCCTGAGCCCGGACGTGGGCCGGATGGCGGACGTGCCGCTCGCGTTCAAGGTGCACGCGGTGGTCGGCCTGGTGCTCTTCGCGCTGCTGCCGTTCACCCGCCTGGTGCACATGTTCAGCGCCCCCGTGCAGTACCTGTTCCGCCCGTACATCGTCTACCGCGGCCGCGACCCCCGGCAGCCGGCCGGCAGCCCGGTGCGGCGCGGCTGGGAGCGGATCGACGACTGACAGTGATGATGTTCATGGTGACGCTGCGGGCGGGTCTGACCGGGGCCGATTGTCGGTGGCGTGCCAGGATCCGTTCCGACGCACCTTCGCAACGGAACGGAACGACCGTGAGCACCATCGCCATCGACGGGGCACCCGCCGAGCTGTCCTGGGAACGCTTCTGGCAGCTGATCGACCTGATCGGCGGTGAGCCCGCCGTCGCCGTCTGCGCCACCTTCGACGCCGGCTGCGAACGACTCACCGAGGCGCTCGCCGCCGGACCGGTGGACGGGATCACCGGCTTCGGCGAGCGCCTCGCCGAGGCCCTGTACCGGCTCGACCGCGAGGAGTACGGAACCCAGCTCGCCGCGGACCCGGACGACCCGAGCGACCGGCCCCTGCCGCTGAGCGACGACAGCTTCCTCTACGGCCGCGCCGCCGTGGTCGCCGCCGGCCGCGCCGCCTACGAGCGCGTCCTCGCGGACCCGGCGCTGTTCGCCCGCCACTCCTTCCGCAGCGGCGAGCCCCTGCTCCACGCCCCCGAGGAGGCCTACGAGACCGCGACGGGGGAGGAGTGGGACCACCTCACCCGCTTCGACTACGAGTCCTGCTCGAACCGCGAGGGCTGGCCGAACCTCCGGGCGTAGGAGGTCCGGCCGGCCCGTCGGGGGGACGCGCCTCAGCGGGTGCCGAAGTCGGCGTTCCAGGAGGCCGCGCCGACCTGGGAGAGACCGACCTCGCTGTAGTCGCCGACCATGATCGCGAGGTGCAGGGAGGACGCGACCCAGCCGTCGAAGGCGGCATCGATGCTGGTGGGGCCGTAGAAGGCTATTTCGCCCCAGGCCCGCGCGTTGTACCCGAGACCGCGGGCGATGGCGCCCGAGTCGCAGAAGTGGCCGGAGACGTGGCGCTGGTCCATCTGGGCGGCGTTGCACTGGGCGGCCTGGGAGAGCGTCGGGTTGAGCCGCACCGGCGCCTTGCCGTACCGGGCGCGCAGCTCGTTGAGGCGCTGGAGGAAGCGCTGCTCGGCCGGGGAGGACGGCGGCGGGGTGGTGGTGCCGGACGGCACCAGGTCGAACCGCTGGGACATGCTGCCGTCGCAGGTCTCGACGGTGACCTCGCGGTCCTGGCCGTGGTAGGTCAGGCAACGGTCGCCCCGGGCGTTGTGCAGATACGTTCCGCCCTCGGCGGCGTCCTCCAGGGTCCACTGCTGGTTGTCGCCCGCCCACCAGTGGATGAACTGCGTCGTCCGGCCGTCGTTGAGGTCCATCTCGATCACGCGCTCGGTGCCGTTGACGGAGCGGACGAAGTCGACCCGGCCGTTCGGCTTGTTGGAGATCCAGAACTGGGTCGAGCCGTCCCGGTAGCCGCGCGCGACGATCCGCGAGCCCTCCCCGTCCGCGGTGGCCAGCGCGTGGTGGTTCTGGTGGTCCTGGATCGTGATCGTCTGCTCGACCACGGCCGTCGTCGTGACGCTCGCCGGTGCGGCGGCCGTGGTCGCGGCGCCCGCGGGTGCGGCGAGCACGGCCAGGCCGCTCACGGACAGCGTGCACGCGGCGAGAGCCAGCCTCGCCCGTCGGGCGCCGACGCCGGTGGCCCGGATGGAGGTGTCTGACACGGGGTTCCCCTTCGGTTCGATGGCCCGCGTCCGGTCGGGGCCACGGGCCCGAGCAGGACACCAGCGGCGCGTCTACAACCGGTCAGCGATCCGTAGACGCCGCGGGCGGGCGAAGCCCCCGGGGGCTCGGGACGCGGCCCGGGCCGACGGAAACCCGCTGGTGACGGCAGATCCGGGGCCCGTAGACTCCGGTGCTCGTGACCCACATCAGCACCCCGCCCGACGCCCGCTCCGCCGCGCTCCGACCGGACGCCGAACTGATCGGCGCCGCCGTCGCCGCCGCCGGGCGCGGCACCGTCGACCGCGAGACGGTCGCCGAAGTGGTCGCGCTCTGCGCCGTCGCCGGGGAACACCTGCTGGTCGTCGGCCCGCCCGGCACCGCGAAGTCGCAGGCCGTGCGCCGGGTGGCCGGGCAGCTCGGCGGCCGCTACTTCGAGTACCTGCTCGGCCGGTTCACCGAACCCAACGAGCTGTTCGGCCCCGTCGACCTGCGCGGCCTGCGCGAGGGCCGGGTCGAGTTCGAGACGGCGGGCATGCTGCCCGAGGCCGAGATCGCCTTCCTCGACGAGGTCTTCCTCGGCTCCACCGCCGTCCTCAACACCCTGCTCGGCCTGCTCAACGAGCGGGTCTTCCGGCGCGGCGGCACCGTCCTCGCCAGTCCGCTGCGGGTCTGCGTCGGCGCGGCCAACCACCTTCCGGAGGACCCGGCGCTCGCCGCCTTCGCCGACCGCTTCCTCGCCCGGGTCTTCGTCGAGCCGGTCGCCGACGCCCGTCTCGAGGAGCTGCTGGAAGCCGGACGACGGCCCGCCGCGCCCGCTCCGGCCGCCGGCGCGGACGTGCTCGGCGCGCTCGACCGGCTCACCGCCGCCGCCCGCGCCTGCGACCTCGACGCCGTCACCCCGCTGCTCGCCACCGCGCTGCGCCGACTGCGCGCCGCCGGCGTGCCCGTCGGCGACCGGCGGGCCGTCCGCTCGCAGCGGCTGGTCGCGGCCGCCGCCGTCCTGGACGGACGGGACGTCGCCGGCGCCCGTGACCTGTGGGTCCTGCCGCTGATCGCCCCCACCGCCGACACCCAGGGGCTGGCCCGCGACACCCTCGCCGACCTCATCGGGAAGGCCGCCAACGAATCCCTCGCGCACGCCGCCGAGGAGCTCTCCCGCAGCACCGCCGCGCGCGCCGAACGCCTCGCCCGCACCGGCGCCGCCCTGCTCGCCGAGCACCGCGACCTCCCCGAGGGGCGCGACTCCCGGCTCCGCCTGGAGGCCGCGCTGCGCGAGATCGACGCCGGATTCGCCCCGGCCGACCTGCCCGCCGCGCTCGCCGGCATACGGGCCGAGCTCGTCGCGGCGGTCGCGCCCTCGTGACGGCCGCCCCCGTTCCGCTCGCGCCGCCCGCCGTGGCCCTGCGCTGGGAGCGCCGCGAGCCGCCGCTGCCCGCCGCCGCCGTGCTCGCCGTCGGCGCCGCCGTCCCCGCCCTGGCCACCGCCACCCGGGAGCGGCTCACCGACGGCGCCCGGCTCGGCGTCCTCGCCGACGACACCACGCTGCTCGTCCTCGGGGCGGAGGCCGACCTCCCGTGGGCGGACGGCGCCCGCTACCTCGGCCACGACGGCGAGCTGCTCGTCCCCACCACCGCCCGCCCCCGGCCCGCGCCCGCCCTGTGGCGCACCGCGCTGGGCGCCGAACCCGGCGACCTCTGCGTGCTCGTCCCCGGCCACGCCCTCGTCGCCGCCCGGCCCGCCCCGGTCGGCGACCCGCAGGCGCTCACGCCCTACGTCCGGCGGGCCGAGCGGTGAGCGCCGCCCGGCTTCCGGTCGGCTTGGCTCCCTGGGCCGGGGCGCTGTCCGCGCTCACCCCTGAACTGGCCACCGCCCTCGGCCCGTTGCTGCGCCGCCTCGACGCGCTCGTCGGTGCGCGCGAGCCGGTGGCCGATGGGCCGGGCGAGCCCGACGGCGTGGGCGGGCTCGGCCGCTCCGGGCGCCCCGACCAGCTGCTGCCCACCGAGTGGCTGCTCGCGGAGGAGTGCCCCGAGGAGTTCCTGCGCCGCTTCGTCGACCGCGAACTCCTCTATCTCGCACCCGAGTTCCATTCCGCCGCGCCGCGCGGCCGGACGGTCGCGATGGTGGACGCCGGCCCGTCGCAGGCCGGCGCCGGGCGCCTCGTCCAGCTGGCCGCGCTGCTGGTGCTGCACCGCCGGGCCACCGCCCGGGGCGGCGAGCTGCTGGTGGGCGTGCTCGGCGACGAGCCCGTGCACTGGTTCGGCGGCGAACCCGCCGACCTCCTGCCCGCCTGGCTGGCGGCCCGCCGCACCGCCGAACCGACGCCCGACGACGTGCAGTTCGCCGCCGCCACGCTGGACGCCGCCGACCGGGCCTGGGTGCTCACCTCGCCCCGGCTCGCCGACCGGCTCCCCGGCCTGCCCAGGGTCCTCGCGAGCGAGCCGACCCGCTGGGGCTCGGCGGGCGCCACCCACGTCACCGTCCGCCTCGACCGCGCGGAGTTCGAACTGCCGCTGCCCGCCGCCGACATCGCCGTCCGGACGCTGCGCGGCGCGGAGTTCCGGCGCGCCGCCCCGAAGCCCGCCACCCCGTCGCCCGCGGCGGCTCCGCTCGGGCGGGGGCTGCCCGCCTTCACCACCGAGGCGCCGTTCCTGCTCGCCCGCGGCCGGGACGCCGGAACGCTGCTCGCCGTGGATGTGCGCGACATCGAGCGGCGGCACGGCGGCGTCGTAGGACCCAAGGCGCACCGCGTGAACGGCCAGGTGATCGCCGCCGGACGGCACGGCCGCCGACTGATCGCCCTGCACCTCGCCCAGGGCCGGGTGCGCCGCTACGTCAGCGGCCGACCGCTCGCCGGCCCCGCGGAACTCTCCGTCGACCCGGCCGGACTCGGCCTGGACGAGGGCTTGGTGGCACGCCTCGCGGGGCGCCCCGTGCTGCCGCTGCTGCGCGCCGGGGACGATCTGCTCCTCCCGGTCGCCGGGCGCTGGCGCCGGATCGCCCCCGATGGCACGGTCACCGACGACGGGCCGGTCGGCCGAGGGACGGAACGCGAGCGCGGCTTCGACCGGTTCCGCGAGCCGCGCCTGGTCGAACGCGCCCTGCGACCGGAAGCCGAACGCGCGCGGCACCTGGTGCACGCGGGCGCGACGGCCGCCTGGTCGGAGGACGGCAAGCACTGGACGGTGTGGACCAGGCTCGGCGACGAGCGGCGGCTCTCCTTCCGGGAGAACGCCGAGGTGCTCGGCCTGGTGCACGATGGCCGCGAGCCCGCGCTGATCACCTGGTCGGCCGGCGGCCGCCTGATCCGGGCGGTCCGCGCCGACGGCGTCCGCACCCTGAGCCGGTTCTCCGGCGGCACCGTCCCGCCCGCCGTGCACCCCACCCTGCCGCTGATCGCGGCCGAGACCTCGTCCGGGCGGATCGTCGTCGGCGACGCCACCACCGGCCGGGTCCACCACCTGTTCGGGAGCGACGAGTGAACGCCGCGGGCTTCGTCTTCGACGTGCCGCTGATCGGCCCGGCCGAGGCCGCCGACCGCGTCCTGGCACTCTGGTGCGACGGTGCGCGGCTGCGCGAACTTCCCGACGGACGCTGGCTGTTGACGCTGCCCGAGCCGGTCCGGATGCGCGCCGACCGGGCCCCGGGCCTGCCGTTGGAGCGCACCGGAAGCGGTGCGCTGGCCGCCCCGGGGGCTTCATCGGAGGGCGCCGGACCCGGCCGTCTCGTACTGCTGCAGGCCGGTCTGACGGTCCGTCATTCCATCGACGGGCTGCCGACGGTGGACCCCGCCGACTGGCTCCTGCTGAGCGGACTCACCCTGCACCGACCGCGCCCGCTCGGCGTCGCACCCGCCCCCCGCGCCGAGCACGTCGAGGAGTCCCTGCCGCCGTTGCCCCGTCCGGACCTGCGGACGTCGGCCGGCATCCCGCCGACGTCCGACCGGGCCCGCCGGCTGACCGCCGAGGAGCCGCCCGCCACCGGCGCGCGCTCGCGGCGGCAGCGCGGCCCGCAGCTCGCCGTGGACCCCCGCACCGCGAAGGTCATCCTCGCCCTGACGGTGGTGCTGCCGCTGGTACTCGTGGTGCTCTACGGCGTCGGACTCCTCGCGGACGGCGGCCTCCACCTGGGCCGTGTGGTGGTCGTGGCAGCCGTCTCGGGCGCCGTCTACGGACTGCTCTCCGGTCAAAGGGCTACCCGGGAGGGGAGCGGCGGCACCGCCGAAACCCCCACCGGCGGGTCGGCCGCGCCGCGCCGCACCGGCCACCCCTGGCTCGGCGACCTGCTGGCCCGCCTCACCCTGCGCACCCCCGCCGCCTCCCTGCTCCACGGCCGCCACGCCCGCTACCTGCGCGAGCTGACCCGCGCCTTCGAGCAGCACCGCTGGGACGACGCCCTGCGCGACGCCTTCCCGCTCGCCGCCGGGCCGCGGACCGCAGCCACCGCCCGCGGCTGGCTCACCCTCACCCTGCCCAAGCGCTTCACCGGCCCGCTGCGCCCCACCCCGGCGACCGGCCGCCGGACGGTGACGAGCCCCTTCCACGGCCCCACCGCCCACGCCCACCTCACCGCGCTCTACCGGGCCGCCGCCGAGCGCCTGGAGCAGCAGGGGCGGATCGACGAGGCCGCCTTCGTCCTCGCCGACCTGCTGGACGCGCCCGCCGAGGCCGTCGCCCTGCTGGAGCGGCACGACCGCCACGCCCGGGCCGCCGAACTCGCCGAGGGCCGCGAGCTGCCCGCCGACCTGGTGGTCCGGCTCTGGTGGCAGGCCGGCGAGCACGAGCGCGCCGTCCGCACCGCCCACCGCCGGGGCGCGTTCGCCGCGGCCGTCGACCGCCTGGCCGCCGTCGACCCGCAGGCCGCCCGCGCCCTGCGCGCGGCCTGGGCCGAGCACTGCCGCGCGGCCGGCGACCGGCTCGGCGCCGTGGAGGCGGCCTGGCCGGACGTGGCGCTGCGCCCGTCGATCGCCGCCGACCTGCGGGACGCCGTCGCCCTCGGCGGCCCCGTCCGCGGCCGGGCCCTGCCGTACCTGCTGGCCCTGGACGCCGGTGACGCCACCCGCGCGCTGGCCGTCGCCGTCCTCGACGGCGACGGCGACCCGCACACCACCGGCCGCTCCGCCCTGGCGACCGCGCTCGCCGACCTGCCCGCCGCCGACCCGGCCACGGACCGTGAACTCGCCACCGCCGCCGCCCGGGCCGCCGTCCGCGACGGCGGCTTCGGCGGTGCCGACGGCAGCGGCCCGGGCGGCGCGGCCGAGAAGGCGCTGTTCGACCGGCTGCTGCGCCGCGCCGACCCGCTGGCCGCCGCCGATCTGGCCCGCCCCCGGCCGCTGCCCCGCCTCCGCACGGCCGCCCCGGTGTACACCGCCGCCGACCGTCCGGGCACGCTTCCGGTCCTGGACGCCGCCCTGCTCGCCTCCGGCTCCCTGCTGGTCGCCTGCGGCCAAGCGGGCGTCCGGCTGCTCGCCCCCGACGGCCGCACCCGCGCCCGCTGGGACACCCCCGCCGACCGGCTCGTCCTCGCCGATCACGGCGGCAGTGCGCTGCTGGTCGCCGACCACGGCCCGGAGTCGAGCGCCTTCGCCCGCCTCGACCTCGCCACCCGCGCCGTCCGGCCCTGGACCACCCTGCGGGCCCGCCGGGTGGCGCCGTCCTTCGACGGCCGGCACCTGCTCGCCGAGGACGAGGGCGCCCTCGTCGTGCTCGACACCCTGACCCCGCGTCCGACCGCGGTGTGGCGCGAACTCGGCGGCGAGCAGCGACTGCTGGGCGGTATTGCCCGCACCCCGGACGGCTGCGCGGCCGTCGTCCGCTCGCCGCTGCCCGACGGTTCCCCGCTCACCGAGGTGTGGCGCTGGGACCTGCCCGGGTGGGAGCTGCGCGGCCGTCTGCGGGTGGACGACACCCTCGCCGGCACGGCCCTCACCGACGCGCCGCTCGACCCGGTCGCCCTGGCCGGCGGCAGCCTGCTCACCGCCTCCGCGGCGGAGTCGGAGCGCACCCTGCTGCGCTGGACCTCCGACCTCCCCGCCGTCGAACTGGGTGTCGAAGGCCGGGCGTTGACCGGCCCCGCCGCCGACGGCGAGCACTGGGCGCTGGCCGTCCCGGACGGGTCGGACCTGCGCGTCCACGCCGGCACCGGCCCGTCCGCCGCCCCCGCGCTCACCCTGCTCGTCCCCGACGCCTCCGATCCCCGGATCGGCGTGCGCCGTCACGCCGGCACCGTCACCTACTGGCACCGCTCCGGACGCGTCCTCGCCACCTCCGCCGACGGCACCGCCCTCCTCGCCAACCTCCGGGTGACCACCGGCTGACGGGCCGCCACCCCCGGTCGGCGAGCAGAAGGATTCGGCGGATTCCCACCCTCGGGGAGGACTACCCTACGAACATGCGCCGCTACCCAGTGCGGCCGGTTGAGGAGGATTCCCGTGTCGTCTCCCTGTGACCCCGCCTACGCCCGCGCCGGCGATGTGAGCACCGCCGTCATGGTGATGGACTCGCGGCTGAAGGCCATCTACGACGGCAAGAGCGGCACCGACCCCGAACAGCAGCGACTGGCCGACGAGTTCGTCGCCTCGATGGGCCCGGAGGACGCGGACGCGCTGCTGGACGGGGTCTGCACGCTCATCTACATGTACATGGACTGGCTGCGGACGGTCTGCGAGCGCCACGACAAGGACGTCATCGAGCACGTGGTGCCCACCCTGGTGACCACGATGCGGATGATGCCCAACACCTTCCGTCCCGAGGTCATCCCCACCATGGCCGGGCTCCTCATCGCCTCGGGCACCGGCCTGAGCCCCAACCTGTGGCGCGCCCAGTACGGCGACTGGACCCGCGCCGAGATGAACCCCCTGGAGGCCACCGCCGTCCTGCTGGCGGAGCAGATCAACCGCATGGTCGGCGACGACCAGGAGTTCGCCACCCGCCTGATCACCGAAGCCCTGGCCGTCACCGACGACAACTGACCTATCGTTGCAGCGTGGAGCTACGGACCCTGCGCTACTTCGTGGCCGTCGCCGAGGAACTCCACTTCGGCCGGGCCGCCACCCGACTGCACATCAGTCAGCCGCCGCTGAGCCGGGCGATCAAACAGCTGGAGGCCGACGTCGGGGCCCTGCTCCTGGTCCGCTCGCCCAGTGGCGTCATGCTCACCCCGGCGGGCGCGGTGCTGCTCGACGAGGCGCGATCCCTGCTCGACCACGCCGACCGCGTCCGCTTCCGTGTGAGCACGGCGACCGGCGCCGCGACCATCACCGTCGGCATCCTGGGCGACGGCACCGATCCGGCGGTGGCCAGGCTCGCCGCCGCCTACCGCCGTCACCACCCCGGCGTCGACATCCGCGTCCGCGACACCGACCTCACCGACCCGACCTGCGGCCTGCGCGCCGGACTGGTCGACGTCGCCCTGACCCGGGCGCCGTTCGACGAGACCGCCCTGACGGTGCGCACGCTGCGCACCGATCCGGTCGGCGTGGTCCTGCGCGCCGACGACCCGCTGGCCCGCCGCGACCGGCTGCGGCTGGCCGAGTTGAGCGGGCGACGCTGGTTCCAGTTCCCCCGGGGAACCGACCCGGTCTGGCAGGCGTACTGGAACGGCGGCACCCCGCGCGAGGGCCCGGTCGTCCGCGCCGTCCAGGAGTGCTTGCAGGCCGTGCTCTGGAACGGCACGATCGGCCTGGCCCCGCTCCGGCACGAGGTGGCCGCGCAGTTGACCGTGGCGCCGCTGACCGACATGCCGCCGAGCCGGGTGGTGGCGGTGTGGAACGAGGGTGACGCCAACCCGCTGATCCGCTCCTTCGTCGAGATCGCGACAGCCGCGTACCGTCGCTAGTACTGCAACGGTGTTTACCGTGACGTCCGTTGGGTTCACTCGTTGGGCTGTTCATGGGTGGGGACATTTCCGAGGTCGATGCTTGTTTCTGGTCGGATGGGTTGGCTGGGCTGCACGAGCGGTTTGCGCAGCGGTTCACGGCCTGATCGATATCGACAGCGGTCAGGGGCACGCTCGCGCCGCACACCGACCCGACGACATCCGCCTGCCGTGCGCTGCTCAGCCCCGTACTTCCTCCCACTGACGTCGAACCGACAGCCACCGACTGTCGGACAGGTGCTTTCCGCTATTCATCACCGGTGGGAAGCACGGTCAAGCCGAGGTCCGCGAAGACACTCTGGATGCGATGGCCCACCCCGTCGTTGCGCGAGCCGCCCCAGTGCAGGCCGATAACCCGGCGCCGACCGGCAGCTTCACCTTGTGACTCAAGGTAGAGCGACCCCGAATCGCCACCAGCCGAGAAGTCAACGCTGCCGCCATCTATCCACAAATCAGAGTGCGAACCGAAATAGTCGGAGTCGTAATCGATCAGGTCCACCACGCCGAAGGTGAGGCCGGTCCCGCGGCCGGTCTTCTGCACGTGCATACCCACCGTCGCCTCCATGACATCGAAGACAGCGGGACCCCCGTTCACTATCGATTTGCTCACGATGCTCGGGTCGACCGGAGTTGCGACGGCTGCGTCAAGGGTACCCAACCTCAGGACCGTGGCGATGGAATCCATGTCGTTTCGCCCACCGTCCTCGACCGACGGTTGACAAATGGCCACGCCGGTATCCGTTCCGAAGACATGGGCATTGGACAGCGCCACCACCTGGCTGGTTTTCGCATCCCACACCCAACCGCCGAGCGTGCCCGAGTAGCCGGCACTCACTCCGCCGGGGACCGGCCTGACACGGCCGATCTCCGGCGTGGGCTTGGGGTGTTCCTGTACGTCGACTCGGACCACGATCTCGTCACCCTGACGGCCTTCGAACCGCAACTCAGTGGGCAGTCGCCGGTCCTGCGGAATCTCGCTCAGCGCGAACTTGCGGTGCACGTGAACGACGACGGCATACTCGTCGGTCTTCTCACCGGCTCGCCTTCGCTTCCCGACGCCCACACCGTGCACGTCGGGGTGACCGAGCAGTTGGGGCCGGAACCGTTCCTTCGCCTCGCGAGCCGCCTCCAGGGCTTTGTCACGTGGGTTGTCGCCGGTCGACACGATTCACGCCCTCACTTCTTGGGGGGGTTCGCGGGGGTCTTCGGCTGCGGGCAGACTATCGAGCATTCTGGCACGACCAGCGCGCCGGCGTGTGTTGGGTCATTGTTGAGTTCCGCGCCCTTAGCATCTACGAACTCTCGGATGACTTTCACAAGCTGACCGCCGAGCACGACGCCGTTGATACCGGCCGCCTGGAGGGCGCTTGTGGCGTCGTCCCACAGGTCGTGCTTGACGATGAAGTTCATGTAGTGGCGAAAGGTGCCGATCGGAACCTCCACCACATCGCCGTAGGGCGCTGAGCTGTTTCCCTTTTCCTCGGTCATGTCGAACCCTCCGTTCTGCCCGTCGAGGTGATATGCGCCGAGCGTCGGTGACGTCGACAGATGCTTCCGCGGGCCGGACTCCATCGCTGTCGTAATGCTCCGCGGCTCCCGGGCTGTATTTCGGTTACCGTCGTTCGTCATCGTCGGACCGAATCCGAGGCGAACGACACCGGTACCGACAAGGTTAAAGGCGCGGTGTTATGTTCGCATGTCGCAGTGACCCGCTGGTGACCACCTGTCGCCGTGCTGGATCTCGACGCGGGACAGCGGGTGGCAGCGGCCGTCCGCGCTCAGGGCCCGCACGATCGTGGAGTCCACCGAGACCTCCCAGTCGATCTCGCCGACCGCAGCCGCTCCCACTCCGCATCTGTCAGATCACCCCACCCCATGCCCGAACCAACAAGCAAGGCAGTTGATAGTCACTAGATCGGGCGGAGTCCTAGCCGACCACCTGGGCGCCGACTACCCGTCCGGGTTCTCGTCCGGGTGGAGGGCGTCGAGGACGAGGGTGAGGCCGAAGGTGAACTCGTCGGCGTAGTCGTAGCCGGGCTTGAGGACGTGTTGGGTGGCCAGCTCGGCGAGGTGGGGATAGGCGCCGGCGGGCATCCCGCTCAGGATGGCGTCCGCGATCCCGGCCGACTCCGTCCCGCCCTTGAACGGCAGGCTGACCTCCTGGAGCACGAAGCCGTAGAGGTAGCTGTCGATCAGTGAGACCGCGTGCGCGGTCATGGGCACGGAGAATCCGCCGGCGCGCAGCGCGCCGATGACGGCGTCGTGGTGGCGAAGGGTCGCCGGGCCGGGCTGGGCGCGGGAGTCCATGAGGCCGATCGCCCACGGGTGGCGCAGGAGGGCGGCCCGCGCGGAGGCCGCGCGGGCACGCATGGCGTTCTTCCAGTCGGTGCCGTGCGGCGGGAGCTCGATCTCGCCGAACACCGCGTCCACCATGCCGTCGAGGATGTCCTCCCGGCCGGCCACGTGGTGGTAGAGCGACATCGCCTCCACTCCCAGCGGCTGGGCGACGGCCCGCATGGTGAGCGCGGCCGACCCCTTCGCGTCCGCCACCTCCACCGCCGCCCGGATCACCCGCTCACGACTCAGCGGTGCGCGGGCCGGCTTCCCGCGCCGGCCCTGGGCTCCCTCGGGCATCCGGCCCCTCCTCCACGTCCATTGACTGCCTTACGGTGTAAGGCTAACGTGCCTTACACCGTAAGGTCGCCAGGTCGGCGAAGGGACTGCGCCATGGGCGGGGATCGGATGGAGAAGGTCTGCATCGTCGGGGCTTCGGGGAAGCTCGGGCAGTACATGGTCGGACACGCGCTGGAACGCGGCTACGAGGTGGTGGGCGTCTGCCGGGAGCGCTCCGTGCCGAAGCTGGCCGCGTTCGAGGGGCGGATCACCGTCGTGCCCGGGGCGACGAACGATCCGGAGGTGATCCGCCGGGCGGTCGCCGGGTGTGACGGGGTGCTGACGGTGCTGGTGCCCTGGGGTGTGCGGCAGTACGCGTCGGGTACCGCGCAGGCGGTCCTCGACCACGCCCGGCCGGGCGCGCGCCTGGTGTTCTCCTGCGGCTGGCACATCACGCGCGACGGCAAGGACCGCTACTCGCGGATGTTCACCCTGGGCCTGCGGATCGCCACCGTGCTGGGCAGGCTCGCCCGCGCGGTCGAGATCGACGACCAGGTGGAGGCCTGCCGGCGGGTGTTCGCCAGCGACACCCGGTGGACCGTGGTGCGCGGCAGCGACCTGGAGGAGGGCGAGAGCCAGGGCCTGCCGGTGTGGAGCCGGCACGTGGGCGACCCGGTGCTGGCGAGCAACCTGACCCGCCGGGTGGACTTCGCGCTGTTCATGGTGGAGGCGCTGACCACGGACGCCCTCGTCCGGGAGGCCCCGGCGATCGTCGGCCGCCTGACCCCCAGCGCGCTCGCCCACACCGGCGCCACCCGCGACCAGGACTGAGGGCCGTCGTGCGCTCCGGTCGTCCCTCCGGCCGGTCCGGACGTGTCACCGCGGTCACCGTCCCGGAAAGCCGCTGACCCGACCACAGATGTCGACGTCACTCCAGGAGGTCGGCCAGGAGGACCCGCAGCCGCTCGTCCTCGCCCATGAGATCGTCCACGAGGCCGTGGCGGACGATCCTGCGGTCGTTCTCGGCCAGGTACGCGACCTCGCCCCGCCGGCCGCCGTCCAGGGCGGCGGGGCCGAGGGCCCGGAGGGCCTCGCAGCCGCCCGCGGTGTCGGCGCCCGACTCGACGGCGTGCAGCGCGGCGTCGGCGAGCCGACCGAGATCGACGGTGTCGGGATGCTCGATGTCGAGGAGGGCGAGCGCGGCGGCGGCGGCCTTCCGCGGGTCGTCGAGCAGCCTCTCCAGCCGGGGAACCAGGGGCTGGCCGGCCACGCCGAGGGACGCGGCGGCGCGCAGCGCGCCGACCACGGTCCGGTGGTGCCACGGCTCGCCGCCGGCGGTGCGGTCGAGGACGGCGGCGAGGAGGTCGACGGCCTGTTCGGCGTCGCCGTCGATCTGCCACAGGGCGCGCGCTGTCGCGACGTCGTTGTCCTGCCGGGCGCGGCGGGCCGGCCGACGCTCCTGGTCGGCCGCCGCCTGGAGGGCCACGAGGGCGGGGAGGAGGCCGGCGGCGGCCGGGCCGAGGTCGGCGGCCGCGTTCAGTGCGTCGGTCGTCTCCCGTACGGCGGGCGCCTTCGGCGTGGTGAGCCGTTCGGTGATGGCGGCAAGGAGCACCCGCGGGTCGCCCGTGACGTCGTAGTGGGCGCGGGCCACCGAGATCGGCCCAGTGGCGGCTGCCAGGACGGCTCCGGCGTGCTCGCGGACGGTCGCCGGCGCACCCATGGCGACGGCGGCGACGGCGGACGCCGCGTAGGGGAAGCGGGGGAGCACCGCGGACAGCTCGGGCAGGGCGGCGACGGCACGAGGGCCCCACCGTTGCACCAGGCCGACCAGGGCGGCCGTCCGGTTGTCGTCGATTCCCCCGGAGGCCAGGTGGGAGCGGACCGCGGCGAGCAGGTCCGGGTCGAAGGGCACGGCCGCCGCGCGGTGGCCCGCGGCGGCGAGGCTGTGGGGGCGGCGGTCGAGGTGCCGGGCGAGCAGCGGGGCGGCCCGCCGGGGGTCGACGCGCACCAGCGCGGCGAGGGCCCGGTCGGCGGCTTCGTCGTCCGGCTCGGCGGCGAGCTCGGCGAGGAGGGGCGCGGCGTCGGCGGCGAGGGTGCCGAGCAGACCGAGCAGGTCCTGCGCCTCGGGGTGGGCGGCGAGTTCGGTGACGGTCGGCAGCAGCCGCGCCGGGGCGCTGCGGGAGAGCCGGCAGGCGTGGCCGGCCGCCCGCAGGGCTTCGTCCCGGACGCCGGGGCGCGGGTCGCGCAGCGCGGCTTCCAGCAGGGTGAGGGCCGCCTCGCGGTCGCGGTCGGTGTCACGCTGCAGCAGGTTGTCGACGATCGTGTCGAGGGGCGCGCGGCGGTGGGGGCCGTACCGGTCGACGCCGTGCTCCCCGGCGGGTAGCAGTCGGAGCACGGCACGGTGGTGGACGGTGGTCCACCGTTCCTCGATCTCAAGGTGGACGAGGAGCGCGGCCAGCCGCACCCGGGCGGGGGTGTCGTCGCCGAGCAGCGCGTCGGCCTCGGCGGAGGCCGCCGCGAGGTCCGATCGGCCGAGGGCGACGAGGAGTTCGGCGCGCACGCCCGGGTCGGTCTCGACCGTCCAGCGGTCCCGGAGGGCCATCGTCACGCTCCCGCTGCGGCGGGTGTGGCCGACGGCCCAGGCGGCGGCCGGCCGGACGGCCGGGTCGGGGTCGGCCAGCAGCGGTAGGAGGAGCGGCAGCTGTGAGGCGACCGCGTCCCGCACCACGCCTTCCCCGATCCCGCACTCGTCCTCGCTCCCGGCCATCCCGCCCAGCAGGCGCAGAACGTCCACCGGACGGATCCCGGCGGCGGCGATCCGGGCCAGGTAGGGCGCCGCGGCCGCACTGGCCGGGTACACGGTGCCCTGGTGCAGGAGGCACGAGTACAGCTCGGACAGCGCTCCCTCGGCCGCCTCGTCGTCGGTGCCCGCGAGCGTGCGCAGCAGCTCGGGAAGGCCGTCGGCGGGTCCGTAGGCGTCGGTGACACGGGCCCAGGGGTGGTCGTCGAGCCCGGCGAGGGCGGTGGCGAGATCCATGGGCAGGATCCTCACAGGCCGGACTGACAGCGCGTCCGGTGCCGGATCCCCGACGCCGAGCCCGACTTGGTGGAGACCGCGGACTCAGCCCTCGTCGGGCTCCGCGATCGGCCAGGCGATCTCCAGGCGGTTGTCCGGGTGGTCCGGCGTGCCGGTCCAGCGGCGGTAGATCATCCGGGCCGGGCCCCCGAAGGCGAAGCCGTGCTCGGTGATCCAGCCGGCGACGGCGTCGTACGCCCCGAGGATCCGCGGGAACGCGGCGGCCTCGCCCTCGACCTCCGTGCAGGCGAGGGTGCTCGCGGGCAGCTCGCGCACGGCCATGCCCTCGGGCAGGTCCGCGGGCTGCGCGCCGTCCTCCCGGAACGGCAGGCAGGCCTCGACGAGCGTCGCGTTCTCGTCGTCGCACACCCCGTGGAAGCGGACGAAGGCGGGCCCGGCGAAGGTCAGCGGGCCGCGGCCGGCGACCTCGTACATCTCCTGGTACGCGCCGCGCAGGAAGGCGTCCAGCCCGGAGTTGTCCAGGGTCGCCCCGCGGACCAGGATCCGTTCGGCGGCGCCCTGGCGGACGGTGACACGGTGGGTCATCTCTGCTCCTTCGGTCAGTCGGCTCAACAGGCTGTGGACCACGGAGCGCTGCACCTCCAGCCGCCGTTCGGCCGCCCGCAACTGCTCCCGCAGGGCGGCGGCGAGCCTCTCCTCCTCACCGAGCAGCCGGCTCAGCTCCTCGACCGGGATGTCCAGTTGCCGCAACGCCCTGATCAGCTGCGCCGTCCGTACCTGGTCACGCCGGAAGTACCGGTAGCCGCTCACCGGGTCGACGAACGCGGGCACCAGCACGCCACTGGCGCCGTAGTACCGGAGCGCGGTGACCGAGAGGCCGCTGGCCTGCGAGAACTGCCCGATCGGCAGCAGGTTTCTCCTGTCCACGGCGTCGACTGTGCCGTCTCGTGCCACCTGAGAGTCAAGCCCGGTGTCCCGGAACGGCCCCGGGAGCGGGCGGGCACGGGGTGACGGGGGATATCGAGATATGTAGTATCCCGATTGTGCTGATGGGTGAAGGCGTGGAGTGGGGTCTGCACTGCTGTCTGGCGCTGGCGTGGCTCGATGAGCAGGCGCCGATTCCCGCCGGGCGGTTGGCGGAGATCTTCGAGCTGCCGCCGGTGTATCTCAAGAAGCGGCTGCAGCCGCTGGTCAAGGCCGGCGTGCTCGTCTCGGTGGCGGGGGCGCGCGGGGGGTACCGGCTGGGGCGGGCGCCCGAGCGGATCACGCTGATGGATGTCGTGGCGGCCGTCGAAGGGGCGACCGAGGCGTTCCGCTGCACCGAGATCCGGCAGCGCGGTGCGGGCGTGGAGGCGGTGGGCGGGGAGTTCGCGAAGCCGTGCGGGGTCGCCGGGGCGATGCGGCGTGCCGAACTCGCCTGGCGGCGGGAGCTGGCGGCGCAGACGATCGCCGACCTGCTCGCCGTGAGTCCGCCCGGCGCTCCGGACCGGATCCGCCGCTACCACGAGCGCCTCGGGTCCTGACGGCACATCGACGACCGGCCCGGCCGAGCGGCCGGGCCTTCCTGTGGAGGGGAATCGGGATGTTCAATGTCTCGTTAAGCGGACCGAAGAAGGCCACGACGCCGGGCGAGGCGCCCGGGCGGGACGTGCTCGGCGCCGTCCCGGCGCTGGCGCTCGGCACCTTCGCGGTCGGCACCGACGCCTTCGTGGTCGCGGGCTTCCTGCCCGAACTCGCCGCCGACCTCGGCGTCCCGACGGCCACCGCCGGGCAGGCCGTCACCGTCTTCGCGGTCGCGTACGCGCTGCTCTCACCGCTGCTCGCCACCCTGGCCGCCCGGCTGCCCCGCCGCCGACTGCTGGTCGGCGCGCTCGTCGGCCTCGCGCTGGCCAACCTCGCCTCCGCCCTCGCGCCCGACTTCGCCGTGCTGCTCGCCTCCCGGGTGGCCGCCGCGGCCGCCGCCGCGGCGTTCACGCCCAACGCGGGCGCCGTCGCGGCCTTCCTGGTCCGCCCGCAACGACGGGCCCGGGCGCTGGCCGTGGTGGTGGGCGGGCTCACCGTGGCGACCGCGCTCGGCGTGCCGCTGGGCGGCCTGGCCGGCCAGTGGACGGGATGGCGCTGGGCGCTCGGCGCGGTGGCGGGGCTGGCCCTGCTGGTGGCCGGGGCGGTCGCCGCCCTGCTGCCGTACCTGCCGGGCAACCCGCGCGTTGCGCTGCGCGAACGCCTCGCCGTGCTGCGCCGCCCGTCGGTGCGGGCGATCCTGCCGCTGACCGTGCTCGGCATGGCGGCGGCGTACACGGTCTACGCGTACAGCGTGCCGGCGCTGGCGGCGGTCGGCCTGACGGCCCGCGACACGGCGTGGGCGCTCGGCCTCTACGGCGTCGGCGCGATCCTCGGCAACCTCGCCGCCGGGCTCGCCACCGACCGCCTGGGCGGCGTGCGGGTACTGCGGGCCGGCTACGTCGTGATGGCCGCAGGGCTCGCCGGCCTCGGCGCCCTGGCCGCGAGCGGCACGCACGCGCCGGCGCTGGTCGGACTGCTGATGGTGGCCTGGGGAGCGGGCAGTTGGTGCCAGACGCCCCCGCAGCAGCACCGCCTGATCGCCGCCGCGCCGGGGGAGGCGCCGCTGGTGGTGGCGCTGAACTCCTCCGCCATCTACACCGGCATCGGCACCGGTACCCTGATCGGCGGCCTGACCGCCGGCCCGGGGGCGACCACGATGTACGTGGCCGCCGCCGGACTGGCGCTCCTCGCGCTCGCCTACCTGTCGCTGACGGCAGGAGAACGGACCACCACCTCGTGAACGACGAACTGGCGCTCCCCGGCACGGATCTCGCGCGGCACACCCTGGCGTTCGCGCGGAGCCTGCTCCCGCCCGCGCTGTGCCACCACAGCGTGCGGACCTACCTCTACGGACGCCTCCTCGGCGAGCGCCGCGGACTGCGGCCGGACCACGACTACGACGACGAACTCCTCTTCCTGGGCTGCGTCCTGCACGACTGCGGGCTCAGCGCGGAGGGGAACGGCGACCAGCGGTTCGAACTGGACGGAGCCGACCTCGCCGTCCGCTTCCTGGCGGGGGAGGGCGTGGCGGCGGACCGCACGGAGGTGGTGTGGGACGCGATCGCGCTGCACATGGACCGCGAGATCGCGGAGCGCAAGCGCCCGGAGATCGCCCTCGTCGCCCTCGGCGCGGGCTTCGACCTGGGCGGCGGCCCGGAGAAGCTCCCGCCCGGCTACGCGGACCGCGTCCACCGGACGCTGCCGCGTCTGCACACGGCGGCGGTGCTGCACGACGCCATCGTCGGCCAGGCGCTCGAAAAGCCTCGGAAGGCACCGCCGTTCACGATGCAGGGCGAACTCCTCCGGCAGGCGACCGGCGGGAGCTGGCCGGCCTGGGAGCAACTCGCCCGGTCGGCGGGGTGGAACGACTACGAGGGCTACCGGCCCGCCCCGCCGACCGCGAACTGAGGCGGGTTTCAGGCGGCTTCCAGCCGGTCGAGGGCGGCGGCGCCGGGCTGCGTGAGCCACACGAGTCTGCTGGTGAGGTCCGGTCGCGTCGTGAACAGCCGCAGCGCCCGCTCGGGCGAGGCGAGCGTCATGCGCGTGTGCCCGTCGATGCTGACGACGTGGGCCGGCCCCTCTTCCGTGGCCAGCCCCCAGGCGACCACCCACCCGTCGGCCTCCTCGCCGTCGGGCCGGTGAACCTGGACGACGGCGAACAGCTTGGGGGCGGTGTCGTGCACCAGTTCGCACAGTTCCCGATCGAACGGCGAGTGAGGGTTTTGCGGGGGCGCAGCGGGCATGGAAGTCTCCTACCTGAGGGGAGTCGGACGCGACGCCGCCGTCGCAGAACCCGGGCGGCGAGCGGCCCTGACGCAGCATCAAAGATAGCCAGCCGGTAGTATGTAGTCCACCGCATCTGGGGAATTCATGGCGCCGCCACTCCCATGGGTGAACGCCGCCGGTCATGGCGTCGGAGGGAAGGGAGCAGCGGATGCCGCCCAGCAAGATCCCGCCGAGCATCCGGCAGCGGAGGCTCGGGGCGGAGTTGCGCCGGCTGCGCGAGCAGGCGGGCCTGTCGGTCACGCGGGCCGGGGAGCTTCACGGCACCCAGCAGTCCCGCATCAGCAACATCGAATCCGGCGGATACCCGGTGAGCGCGGACCGCGTGCGGGCGCTGGCGCGCCTCTACGGCTGCGCCGACGACACCCTGATCGAGGCGCTGACCGGCATGACCGGCGGCCGCACGCGGGGGTGGTGGGAGGAGTACCGCGAGATCCTCCCGGCCGGAGCGCTCGACCTGGCGGAACTCGAACATCACGCGACGTCGATGCGGATCGCCTCGGTCGTTCACATGCCGGGTCTTCTCCAGACCGCCGAGCATGCTCGCGCGCTCTTCCGTGATGTGGTCCCACCTCTATCACCGCCCGAGGTGGAGCACCTGGTCTCGCATCGCGTCAAACGGCAGGCGGTGCTTTTCGGCGCGAGCCCGACCCCGTTGTCGGCTGTCGTCCACGAGACCGCCCTGCGCATGGGTTTCGGTGGTCCGGAGGTTGCTCGCGGTCAGCTGGAATACCTGCTGACCGCGAGCGAGCACTCTCATGTCGACCTGAAAGTGATTCCGTTCGGGACCGGGAGCTTCCCGGGCTCCGGCGCGGCTATCGTGTACTTCATCGCCGAGGTCGCGCGCTTGGACAGCGTCCAGGTCGATGGGGACAGATTCGACTTCATTGACACCGAGCCGCAGCTGTTCAAGTACCGGGCTGTGCTGGACCGGTTGGAGGCCACGGCGCTCGACACCGGCGCGTCGCGCGACCTCATCCGCCGTATCGCCAAGAGCATTTGAGACGGGAAGAACCATGACCGTGTACAGCTGGCAGAAGTCCTCCTTCAGTGGCGACACCGCCAACTGCCTCTACCTCGCGGCTGCGCCCGACGGTGCCATCAAGCTCCGGGAGAGCGACGAGCCCGACACGATCCTCACCACCACGTCGGAGCGGCTGCGGGTGCTCCTGGCCGGCGTCAAGGCAGGGGAGTTCGACCACCTCGCGCGGTAGTCGTCAGCCGATGCCCGCCGCGGCCTCGACTGCGAGGTCGGGGCTGCGGCGGGGGAGGGGGACCGGTGCCGCGAGGGTACTCGTGCCCGTCGCCGGGTCGCACAGGGTCTTGGCGATGAGCGAGCCGATCGGCTGTCCGCTCGCCGAGTCGTCCTTGCCCACGTACGGGTTGTGCGACAGGGCGAACTGCCGGCGCCCGTCGCGGCTGCCGAGCAGCAGGGTGCTCCAGCCGGGGAGGCTGCCGTCGTGGCCCCAGGCCGGTTCGCAGCCCGGGCCCAGGTCGACCTGGAGCACGCCGAGTCCGTACCGGCCGCCCTCGATCGTGGTCGGCACCGTGTCCGTCAGCGCGGCCATCTCGGCCGGCCGCAGCAGCTTGCCGCCGAACAGCGCGGCGTGGAAGCGGGTGAGGTCGGCGGTGGTGGAGATGCCGTTGCCGGCCGCGTCCACGAGGGTCGGGTTGAACCCGGTGATGTCGGCGGGCCCGGCCGGCATGGCGAGGTACGCGTGGGCGTGCGGGCCGCGGAGGCCGCTCTCGGAGCCCGGGAACACCGTGTTGTCCAGGTGCAGGGGCCGGACGATCCGGCGCTCGACCTCGCGCTGCCAACTGTGCCCGGTGACCTTCTGGATGATCATTCCGGCGAGGACGTAGTTGGTGTTGGCGTAGTGCCAGCCCTGCCCGGGCGCGAAGTACGGCTGGTGCTCGGCGGAGATGGCGGCCAACTGCTCCGGCTTGTAGTCCCGGTAGCGCGTCGTCCCGTACGCGTAGTCCTGCAGGTCGGCCTCGGTCCTGGTCTTGAACCGCTCGTCGTCCGTGTAGTTGAACAGCCCGCTGGTGTGGTTGAGCAGCTGCCGGACGGTGATCGCCCCGCCGTTCGGCACGACGCCCGGCAGGTGCTGCTCGACCGGGTCGTCCAGGCGGAGCCGGCCCTCCCCGACCAACTGGAGGACGACCGTCGACACGAAGGTCTTCGTCACGCTGCCCATCCGGAACCGGCCGTCCGGCTTGGCGGGCTGTCCGGTGGCGAAGTCGGCGGTTCCGGCGGCGCCCCGCCACGGGGAGCGGCCGGGGATGCGGATCTCCGCGAGCGCGGCGGTCATCCCGCCGTGGTCCACGAGGTCCCGCAGCTCCTGCTGTCCGTCGACGCGCGGGCGACGTTCCACCGTGGACCCGGTTCCGGCGGTCGGGACGTCCGCCGCCACCGCTGCCGGGGCGAGTGCGACGACGGTGGCCCCGGCCAGGGCGACGGCGGCGAGCCGCTTCCCCAGCCGGCCACGCCGGTGCGATGTCCGAGCCTGAACGATGGTCATGGTTCCCGCCCCTTCCCGCCCGGCGGCCCCGGGCCGTCAGCTCCATGATCGCACCCGCCGTACGCCCCGCACGTCCTCCTCCGGGGGCAGCGCCGTGCATCGGCGGCGGGGATGACATCGAATCAAATCATCGTCAGGTTGCTTGACTTGGTCTTTCGGCCCGGCCGTGCCACCGGCCGTGCCGCCGGGGTGGACCGGTGTTGCCTGATTGTTCGATCGTACGTGAATATACGTACTATCAGTCGTGGCCTCACCGAGACCGAGGAGCACCTCCGCATGCCCGTGACACCGATCGCTCCCGCCCGCCCGGGCTGGACGCTGGTCCTGCTGGCCCTGGGACAGGCCGTCTTCGCCCTGGACCTCAACATCGTCTTCGTCGCCTTACCCGAGATCGGCACCGACCTCGGCTTCCCGGGCCAGACCCAGCAACTCGTGGTCAGCGCCTACGTCGTGTTCGCCGGGGGCTTCCTGCTGCTCGGGGGCCGTGCCTGCGACCTGCTCGGGCGGCGGCGGGTGTTCGTCGGCGCGCTGGTGCTCTACGCGCTGTCCTCGCTGGCCGGAGGGCTGGCCCGGTCGCCCGAGGTCATCGTGGCCGCCCGGGTCGTCCAGGGGATCGGCGGGGCGCTGCTGCTGCCGTCGATCCTCTCCCTGGTCAACACGCTGTTCGAGGAGGGGCCGCGGCGCAACCGCGCGCTCGCCGTCTGGGGCGGCGCGGGTGCCAGCGGGCTGACCCTGGGCGCGCTGCTCGGCGGGGTGCTCACCCAGGGCTTCGGCTGGCCGGCGGTGTTCTTCGTCAACGTGCCGCTGGCCGGGGCCATCGCGCTCGCCGCCGTGTTCGTCATCCCGCCCGACCCGGCGCGGACGGAGCGCCGCCGCTTCGACCTGCCGGGGGCGCTGACCGTGACGGCGGGCGCCACGCTCCTGGTCTTCGCGCTGGTCGAGGGCCCCGAGCGCGGCTGGGCCGACCCGTGGATCGTCGGCGCCCTCGCCGCCTCGCTCGTCCTGCTCGCCGCCTTCGCCGTGGTCGAGACCCGCAGTGCCGACCCGCTGATGCCGTTCCGGCTGTTCCGCAACCGCAGCCTGAGCGCCGGTGCGGCGATCACCTTCCTCTACATGGCCACCTTCGGCGTCCTGCCGTATTTCCTCACCGTGCTGCTGCAGAGCGTGCACGGCTACAGCGCGCTGCAGAGCGGACTCGCCTTCCTCGCTCCCTCGCTCGCGATCGCCGCCGGGACCCAGCTCGGCGAGCGGCTCACCACCCGGGCCGGCCTGCGGCCCACCCTGCTCGGCGGGTTCGCGGTCGGCGCCGTCGGGACCGCCGCGCTGGCCGCGGGGTTCGACGCGGACGCCGGCTACCTCGTGCTGCTGCCCGGGCTGGTGGTTTCGGGACTGGGCCAGGGCGTGGTCTGGACGGCCATGTGGATCGCGGCGGCCGCCGGGACCGCCGCGCATGAGCAGGGCATTGCCGGCGGCGCCGCGTCGACCACGATGAACCTCGGCAACGCGATCGGCCTCGCGCTGTTCACCGTCGTCGCCGACGCGGGCACCGACGGGCTGAGTGGCGAGGGGCTGGCCCGCGCCACGGCGGACGGCGGGTTCCTGGTGGTCCTGCTCACGGCGGGGGGCATGCTGCTGGGCCTGCTGCTCGCGCTGACCCTGCGCCCGGCGCGCGCGGACGCCGCCACGGCCGTTGCCCCCGACTGCCCCATGGCCGTGTCGGGTTGACCGCCCCCGCGTGAGCGGCCCGGGCCGGACGGTGCTTCCACCGTCCGGCCCGGGCCGTCCGTCGTCCCCGTCCCCGGCCGGGAGAGCGCTCGTGATTACTTGGTGTGATCAAGTGCATTCACCGAATGGCTCGGCTGAATAACGATGCACATGTGACATGTCACAGGCTATTGATGCGCGGTCGGTCGTGTGAGACGGTTCGTCACGCGCTTCGACGGCCTCCCTCCCCCCACGCCCGAGGCGCGTTCATATGCCCTTCCCCCACGAAGGAATGACGATGCGTCCACTCTCACGCATGCCCAGACTGCTGTCCGCAGTCGCCGCGGCAGGTGCCACTCTGCTCGGCATGGCCGCCGGCCCGAACCTGGCAGTCGCCGCCCCCACTCCCGCACCGGCCATATCGAGCCCGCACCAGCCCTCCGGCAGCTCGTCGGAGGTGCCCGGCAGCCCGTTCGCCGATCCCGAGAGCCCGGGGGCGCCGCAGTCCCGTCCGCTCACGGCTGCGCAACTGCCGCTGGTCAACCCGCT
Organism: Kitasatospora sp. NPDC004723; assembly: GCF_040609255.1. Taxonomy (NCBI): domain Bacteria; kingdom Bacillati; phylum Actinomycetota; class Actinomycetes; order Kitasatosporales; family Streptomycetaceae; genus Kitasatospora; species Kitasatospora sp. NPDC004723. The sequence continues at coordinate 135,451 of NZ_JBEXJT010000002.1, forward strand.
GTCCGTCACGGCGCCGGCGGAGACCGGCGCGGACAAGGGCCTGGCCAAGGCCGCACCGCGTGCGCTCGCGGCGGAGCCGGCCGCCGCCCAGTCGTGCACCCCGGCCGACTTCGCCAGTAGGACCGGGGCCGCTCTGGTGTCCTACGTCAAGGCCTCGACCCCCAAGTGCATCGGCTCGCTGTTCTACACCGCGGGAAGCCCGTACGTCTCGGCCCTGTTCCGCCAGAGCCAGATGGCGACGATGGCCGACGCCTTCCAGAGCGCCGCCGCCTCCTACCCCGGCGACAACTCCGCCGCCACCTGGCAGGTCGTCCTGTACCTGCGCGCGGGCTACTACGTGCAGGACAAGGACCGCGCGCACGTCGGCCCCTACGACGCCTCACTGACCGCCGCCGTGACGCGCGGCATCGACGCCTTCCTGGCCGGGCCGCACGCCGCGGACGTCACCGACGCGAACGGCCAGGTCGCCAACGACGTCATCATCCTCACCGACAGCGCCGGGCAGCAGGGCCGCTACCTGAACACCTACCGGCAGGTGCTGAACGGTTACACCAGCGCGTACGACGGCTCGAAGAACCTGCTCACCTACGTCAACAGCGCCCTCGCCGCGCTGGACCGGGGGCACGAGAACAAGGCCTTCGTCGACGCGGTGACCGCGGACCCGGGCATCGTCGACACCCTCGACGCGTTCACCCGCACCCACCGCGACCTGCTCGGCACCTACCCCGGCTTCCTGGTCTCCAACGCCGGCATCGAGCTGACCCGGTTCGTCAAGTACCCGGCGTTCCAGGACAGGATCCGCCCGCTGGCCAAGGCCCTGCTCGACAGCTCGTCGATGACCGGCCCCACCGCCCCGCTGTGGGTCGGCACGGCCAACGCGGCCGCCTTCTTCGACAAGGACCAGTGCTCCTACTACGGCGTCTGCGACCTGAAGCAGCGGCTGACCAAGGCCGTGCTGCCGATCAGGCAGACCTGCAACGCCACCCTCACCGTCCTGGCCCAGGACCTCACCGCGGCCGAACTCGCCGCCGTCTGCGCCGACCTCAAGGGCGAGGACGCGTACTTCCACAACCTCGTCCGCGACAACGGCCCCATCCCCGGCCAGTACGAGTCGTCCGTGCAGCTCGTGGTCTTCGCGAGCCAGGCCGACTACCAGACCTACGCCGGCGCGATGTACGAGGCGAACACCAACAACGGCGGGGTCACCCTGACCGGGACCCCGACCGACCCGGCCAACCAGCCGGTCTCCCTCATGTACCGGCACCCGAACGAGAACGGCTTCACCGCCCGGATCTGGAACCTCAACCACGAGTACGCCCACGTCCTGGACGCCCGCTACAACCTCAAGGGCGACTTCTACCAGCAGACCAGCGTGCCCGACCTGTGGTGGATCGAGGGCGTCGCCGAGTACGTCTCCTACACCTACCGCGGCGTCACCGACCTCAACGCGGTCTCCGAGGCCCCCAAGCACACCTACGCGCTCAGCACCCTGCTCCAGAGCAGCTACCTGAACAGCGACGTCGTCCGCACCTACCACTGGGGCTACCTGGCCGCCCGCTACATGATCGAGCGGTTCCCGGGCGTCGTCCAGACCATGCTCGGCCTCTTCCGCACCGGCGACTACGCCCGCGGCTACGCCTACTACAACTCCATCGGCACCGGTTACGACGGCGACTTCACCAGGTGGGTCGACACCTGCGCCACCGACACCTGCCTCACCGCGGGCATCCCGAAGGCGGCCTTCGACGCCACGGTGCGGGGCCTGAACGTCCAGCTGACCGACCGCTCCACCGAGACCGCCGGCAAGGGCAGCATCACCGGCTGGGCCTGGAACTTCGGCGACGGCACCACCGGTACCGCGGCCTCCCCGTCGAAGTCCTACCGCGCTGCCGGGACCTACACCGTCACCCTCACCGTCACCGACAGCAACGGCAAGACGGCCACCACGACCCGGACCGTCACCGTCACCGCCCCGCCCGCACCGGCGGTCTGCACCGACCCCGACACCCGGAAGCTGGACTACAACTGCTTCCGCACCGGCCGCTCGGCCGACGCCGGAAGCCTGGACCAGATGTACATCTACATGCCGGCCGGCACCACCACCCTGACCGTCTCCACCACCGGTGGCACCGGGACCGCCTACCTCTACTACAGCCCGGACCGCTGGGCCTCCACCACGGACTACGCCGCCTCCTCCACGAACAGCGGCACCACCCAGACGGTGACCGTCACCAACACCACGGCCGGCTACCGCTACATCACCCTCTACGGCAAGACCGCCTTCAGCGGCGTCACCGTCACCACCCAGTACTGACGCGGCGACCGGCCACCGTGTGAACGGCCCGGGGCGGACGGTGGAGACGCCGTCCGCCCCGGGCCGCTGCGCGTCAGTCGGCGGAGGAGTCCTGCCGCTCGTCGTCGCGGGCGCCGGACAGCACGGCGTCGAGCAGGCCGGGGTAGCGGGCGTCGAGGTCCTCGCGGCGCAGGTGGAGGATGTTCTCCCGGCCCGAGGGCTGCTGGTGGATGACGCCGCTGTCGCGCAGCACCCGCCAGTGGTGGGTCATCGTCGACTTGGCGGTGATGCCGATCGCGGCGAGCACGCTCCCGCAGTTGTGCTCCCCGCCGCCGTTCAGGACGCGGACGGCGGAGAGACGGACGGGGTTGCCGAGAGCGGTCAGGACGTGTTCGATCCGGATCTGCTCGCGGGCGGGATGGCGGTAGCTCATGACCCCACCGTAACGCGAGGATTGACGGCAGCCGCCGGCCCGGCGCCGGTCGGTCGGCACGCACCGGCCGGTCCGACGCCCGCCCGCCGCACACCCGGGGGCGGGCGTGGGGCGGGCCGGACGTCGGCAGGCTCAGGAGTGGATGCCCTGGCCCGGCGTCAGGATCCCGGCCGGGTCGAACCGGTGCTTGGCGGCCACCGCGCGCCCCCACTGGGTGCCGTAGTGGCGGCGCCACTCGGCGGGCGTCACGTCCGGGATCGCGCCGATCAGGTACCGCTTGCCGCCGAGTCGCACCGCCAGGTCGTGCAGTCGGCGGTTGCGCCGCAGCGCGGCGGCGTGGTCGGCGCCCGGGAACGGGAAGGACAGCAGGTCGAAGTGGAAGCCGACCGGCTCCTTCGGCATCACGGTCATCGGGCGGGTGAACACGTCGGTGCGGAACGGGTAGAAGAGCAGCAGACCGGCGCCCAGGTCCTCCGGCGTCAGCATCGCGGTGGCCTCGCGCATGAACGTTTCGGTGGTCGAGGCCGGCAGGAACAGGCTCAGCCACGGCTTGGGCTGCGACCAGAGGCCGGCCGCCTTCAGGTACCCGGCGAAGGCGTCCACCCGGAACGCGTACTCGCGCGCCGTCTGGTCGATGAACGTCGTGTCGGCCGCCACGCAGCGCAGGCCGCGCACCAGCTTCGCCCGGTCCGGCGCGGCGGTGCCGTCGTAGTGGACGACGCCCTCCACCTTGTAGCGCCAGCCGGTGCCGGCGGCGTTGCGCGAGACATCGCCGACGTGCAGGTCGAAGCGCCGCTCCAGCATCAGCTTCCGCTGGTCCGCGAGGTAGTCGGCCAGGTCGTCGTAGAACAGGTTGAGCACCAGCGCCCGCTCGCGGGCCCGCACCAGGCGCAGGGTGGCCCGGACGATGATGCCGGCCTGGCCGCCGCCGCCCAGCACGGCCTCGAACAGCTCGCGGTTGGCGCTCGCCGAGGCGGTCACCAGCTCACCGGTGCCGGTGACCACGTCCACCGACTCGACCGTGTCCACCTGGAAGCCGAAGCGCTGCACACCGCCGCCGATGCCGCCGACGCTCAGCGTGCCGCCGACCGACAGGTGGAGGTAGTCCGTCAGGCTGGGCGGCATCCAGCCCTGGGCGAGCGCGGCGTCGGTCAGCTGCGCCCAGGTGACACCGGCCTCGACCACGGCGCGGCCCGGGGTGATCCGGACGATGCGGTTCAGCCCGCGCGAGTCGATCGCGACGCCGCCGCGCACCTCGGCCTGGCCGTAGCTGGAGTGCGACTCCAGCTCCGCGGCGCTGCCGGTGCCGCTCTGGCCGTTCATCGCGACCGGAATGCGGTGGCGGCGGGCGAAGCCGACCAGGGTGGCGACGTCACGCACCGAGCCCGGGTGCAGCACGGCGCGCGGCGCGGCGGTCACCAGGTGTCCGAAGTCCCCGCCGAACCGGTCCAGCGTCCCGGCGTCGGTCACCAGGCTCCCGTCGAGCGGGGGCAGCGCGGCGAGGGAGGCGTCGGCGGTGGCCCCGGCCGCGCCGGCGGGGGCGTCGGCTGCGGCCCCGGAGGGGGCCTCCACGGCCCAGGAGCGGCCGACGGTGTTCCAGCCGATGACGGTGGCCGCCGCGCCGACGATCACGCTGCGACGGGGCAGGGATGACTTGCTCATTACAGATAACTCCGATCAATCGTCATATGAGCAGTGTTGTATCGCAGTCGCCGCGTACACGCGCAATGGGCCGGACCTGAACACTTCGGTGACGTTCCGTCCCGGGCGTCACCGCGTCCGGGACGGGGGCGGTCTACACCACCGCCAGGGCGGGTGCAAGATCCGGACAGTCGCGACACTCCGCCGTCATGTCCCTGACCAGCGGAAGGCGTCGGCTGACTGGGCGCCGGCGGCCGGGTGCGGTGGCCGGAAACCCGGTTGTCCGGCTGTGGTGATCGAGAGAGAGTGGAGTCGTCGGGATCAAGGGAACGACAACCGAGGGCGAGCTGGGCCTGGGAGAGCCCAAGGGCCTGTAAAGCCCCCGCTTCGGCTGTGGTGGTTCGAATCCATCCTCGCCCACCTCGGACCGCCCCGGGCCGTACCACGGCCCGGGGCGGCGTGCGTCCGGTCCCCGCGGGCAGCTGATCCACACCGGACCGGCACCGGATAGGCTCGGCCGCATGTTCGTTCTGGAGCTGACCTACACCGCGCCGCTCGACCGCATCGACGCCCTGCTGCCCGCCCACGTCGAGTGGCTCGGCCGGCACTACGAGGCCGGTACCTTCCTCGCCTCCGGCCGCAAGGTGCCGCGCGACGGCGGCATCATCCTCGCGGTGGGGGAGGACCGGGCGGCGGTCGAGGCGCTGGTGCGCACCGACCCGTTCGCCGTCGAGGGCCTGGTCGAGTACCGCGTGACGGAGTTCCTCGCCACCACCGTCGCCCCCGTCCTGGAAGCCCACCGGCAGCAGCTCCCCGCCTGATCCCGGCCTGATCCCCCGCCTGATGCCCGACTGATCCTCCGTCCGGCCGTCCACCGGCCCGGACGGCCCGCCCCGGTTCGGAGCCCGGTCGCACACTGGCTACGATCGGTGAGCACGGGGCAAGGAAGCGCCGGGCCGCGGTCCGGCGCACGGCGAGAAATCCAGTGGGAGTAGACGATGGCACACGCACGGGCCGGGCAGCCGGCGCAGCCGGGCGACCTGGTGGACGTGGCGCGGCTGGTGACGGCGTACTACACGCTGCACCCGGACCCGGAGGAGCCGGGCCAGCGGGTCGCGTTCGGTACCTCGGGCCACCGCGGCTCCTCGCTGGACGCGGCGTTCAACGAGGACCACATCGCCGCCACCACCCAGGCGATCTGCGAGTACCGCGCGGCCCAGGGCATCACCGGCCCGCTGTTCCTCGGCGCCGACACCCACGCGCTGTCCGAGCCCGCCCGGGCCACCGCGGTCGAGGTGCTGGCGGCGAACGGCGTGACCGTCCTGCTGGACAGTGCCGACGGCTACACCCCGACCCCCGCCGTGTCGCACGCGATCCTGACCCACAACCGGCGCAGCCCGCAGTCGCTCGCGGACGGCATCGTCGTCACCCCCTCGCACAACCCGCCCCGCGACGGCGGCTTCAAGTACAACCCGCCGAGCGGCGGCCCGGCCGGCTCGGAGGCCACCGGCTGGATCCAGGACCGCGCCAACGCCCTGATCCGCGAGGGCCTGCGCGGCGTCAAGCGGGTCCCGTACGCGCGCGCCCTGGCCGCCGCCACCACCGGCCGCCACGACTACCTCACCGCCTACACCGAGGACCTCGTCTCCGTCCTCGACCTGGACGCGGTCCGCGCGGCCGGCCTGCGGATCGGCGCCGACCCGCTGGGCGGCGCGTCCGTCGCCTACTGGGGCCGGATCGCCGAGACCCACCGCCTCGACCTGACCGTGGTCAACCCGGCCACCGACCCGACCTGGCGCTTCATGACGCTGGACTGGGACGGCAAGATCCGGATGGACTGCTCCTCGCCCGCCGCGATGGCCTCGCTGATCGCCCGCCGCGACGAGTACGCCATCGCCACCGGCAACGACGCCGACGCCGACCGGCACGGCATCGTCACCCCGGACGGCGGTCTGATGAACCCCAACCACTACCTGGCGGTCGCCGTCGACTACCTCTACCGCCACCGCGCCGAGTGGCCGGTGGACGCGGCCGTCGGCAAGACGCTGGTCTCCTCCTCGATGCTCGACCGGGTCGCCGCCGACCTCAAGCGCGAACTGGTCGAGGTGCCGGTCGGCTTCAAGTGGTTCGTCGACGGCCTGCTGGAGGGCTCGATCGCCTTCGGCGGCGAGGAGTCGGCCGGCGCGTCGTTCCTGCGCCGTGACGGCGGGGTGTGGACCACGGACAAGGACGGCATCCTGCTCGCCCTGCTCGCCGCCGAGATCACCGCCGTGACCGGCCGCACCCCGAGCGAGTACTACCGCGACCTCACCGACCGCTTCGGCGCCCCCTCCTACGCCCGCGTCGACGCCCCGGCGGACCGGGAGCAGAAGGCGCTGCTGTCCCGCCTGTCGGCCGAGCAGGTCACGGCCGGCGACCTCGCCGGCGAGCCGGTCACCGCCGTGCTCACCGAGGCCCCGGGCAACGGCGCGGCCATCGGCGGCATCAAGGTGTGCACCGAGAACGCCTGGTTCGCCGCCCGTCCGTCCGGCACCGAGGACGTGTACAAGATCTACGCCGAGTCCTTCCACGGCCCCGAGCACCTCGCCCGGGTCCAGGAGGAGGCGCGCACCCTGGTCAACGGCGTGCTGGCCGCCGGTCCGGAGAACGGCTGATCCGCGCAGCACCGCGACGGCCGCGGCCCCGGTGGGTGACCCGCCGGGGCCGCGGCCCGGTGTTCGGGCGGGGACGGTCTCCGGCCGCCGGCGACCCGGCCCGCGGCCGGCCGAGCTCAACGCGCCCGCGCGGCGATGGTTACGGAATTCCCATGGGCAGTACCGGGTGCCGGGCGCCCGCAAGGCATTGTCCGGGAGCCCGGCAGTCCCCGCACGGGGGCTGCCCGTCGGCGGGCGGCCATGGGTCGGCCTGGGTCGGCCCCGGTCCCGCGACGGGTCGGCAACGGGTCAACTACGGTTCAGCGTACGGCTGATGCCGGCCAGTACCGCCGTCGTGAGCAGCCAGCCGAGGGCGATGAGGGAGTAGCCGAACCACTGCTGGGCCCCGGTCCAGTACCAGGCGGTGCGCTGGCCGAGGCCGCCGATGGGGATCAGCAGGTCGAGGGTGTAGACGAGCGGGCTGAACGGGACGCTCTCGCCGGCCTTGACCTCGTGGGGCGTGCCGTGGCGGAAGACCAGGGTGCCGAGCAGGGCGAGGCAGGCCAGCCACAGCCCGGCCTGCCAGGGGCGGTAGCCGTAGCCGACGGTGGCGTCCAGCAGGCGGCCCCAGAGCCGGCCGGGTGCGCCCAGGGTGCGGCGGCGACGGCGCTGCTTCGCCAGGAGCACCCGCCGGGCGTCGTCGTCGTGGCCGATCCTCCGGTACCAGGCGGCGAGTTGCTCGTAGGGCTGGGGGGAGTAGCCGGGGAGCGCGGCCAGCCAGGCCAGCCGGCGGGCGACGGGTTCGGGGGCGGGGGTGGAGGTCTGGAGGGAGGTGTAGGTGAAGCCGTTCAGGCGGGTGTCGGCCGGCCAGCTGTGCTCGTTGTCGTGCAGGACGACGGTCTGCGCGTCCTGGAGGTCGACCGTGCCGATCGGGAGGGCGGCCGGGGTGAGCCGGAGGTCGCCGGCGGTCAGTCGGTTTCCGTCCAGGGCCACCGCGCCGCAGCCGTCCAGCACGGCGGTGTCGAGCGAGAGCCTGCTGCGGATCGCCGCGCCCGGGAGGCGGATCGAGCCGTTGGCGGTGAAGCCGCGGGCGAGGACGAGGGTGGAGGCGGTGAGGTCGTCGCCGGTGAACGCGTCGCCGCCGTGGTTGTCGATCCGGGCCCGCTCCATGAACAGCCCGCCGTTGAACCGGGCGCCGACCAGCCGCAGGCCGCCGCGGGCGTGGAACCCGTCGCGGGCGAAGCAGCCGCCGTCCATCACCAGGCCGCCCGCCCAGAGCGCCCAGACGCCCGGGGCACGCGCCGGGTCCGGGACCGGGACCGCGCCATCGGCACCGCCCGCACCGTCCGTGCCGTCAACGCCGTCCGCGCCGTCGGCGCCGAGCAGTTCGGTGGCGGTGAGCCGGGCGCCGCTGAGCCGCAGTTCGCCGGTGATCTGGGCCCGGGTGAGGGTCAGCCGCCCGTCGAGGACCGAGTTCTCGAAGAAGAGGTTGCCGTCGACCTTCAGCAGCCATCCGTCCAGCCCGGGTATCCGGCAGCCGCTCAGGCTGGTGGAGCGCAGCGTCGCGTCCCGCAGTACCACCTGCTCCTCGAAGTAGCAGTTCTCAAGGCGGAGTTCACCGGCCGCCGCCAGTCCGCGCAGGTCGAGGCGCCCGGCGACGCGGGCGCCGATCAGGTACAGCGTCCGGACCGGGCCGACCGGTCCGGCGCTGCCGAGCAGGGCGGTCGTGATCACCTCGGCGCGCACCGTGCGTGCCTCGCCCCAGGCCGTGCCGCCGACCGGATCGTCCGCGGCCGGGTCGCCGCTGCGCAGGTCCACCGCCGCGCCCGTGGCGCAGGCGTCCCACACCCGCCGTTCCGGTCCGGTCAGGTCCTGGTACGTCAGCATTCCGCCCCCTCGGTGTGATCATCCGCGGAGGCAGCCTAGTAGGGCGACCGCCAGCGTCCGCAGTCGCGGCTCCGGGCTGCGGACGGGAGGACACGGCCCTCCGTGCGCGCCGCATAGGGGCTTCGCCCGAGGGGAATCACCACGGGGTGAACAGCTGGGGGTACGGGCGGGGTTGGTACTACGGGCGGCTGCCCGGCTGGCTGCGCGGACTGGTCGTCCTCGCGGCCGGGTGGGGAGTCCTTCTCTGCGGTCAGGAGGTCGCCGAGGGGTACCGGGCGACCATGGTGTACCGGGCCGCGTCGGCCTGCGAGGTCGGGAACCAGGAGGGGGAGGGGAACGACGGGGAGGAGTGCGTGGGGCGCCGGGCGGTCACGGTGCTCGACCGTCGGCAGGGCGAGCACTGCACCTCCAACGGCGGTGGCGCGGGCGGTGCGGAGACCGGTGGTGGCGTGGGCGGTACCTCGTGCACGCCGTACCACGAGGTGAAGGTCGAGTGGCCCGGCCGGATCGCCTGGCTGGACGTCTCGTCGGCGACGTACGACGAGGTCCGCGCGGGAGACCCCGCGGAGGTCCGGCTGTGGCGCGACGAGGTGGTGGCACTGAAGGTGCGCGGCCACACGCACTCCTACGCGCCCTCCTCGGAGAGCGGGGTCCTGATGTGGATCGCGCTGGGCTGCCTGATCCTGGCGGCGGGCGCGTGGGGAGCGGTGAGCGGGCGGCTCTCGGGCCTGATCGCCTTCCCCAACTTCGGCTGGCTCTTCGTGGCCGCCGGGGTCGGAATGCTCGGCTCCATGGCGCTGTTCGGCGGACCCCTGCTGCTCTGGGGCTTCATGGTCCTGTGGACCGGGTTCGCGGTCTTCTGGATCACGGGCGCCTGGCGGATGAGGTGACGGCCCCGGTGCGGCCCGCCGCCTGACCCGGGTGCGGGGCCGCACCCGGGACAGGAGCTCGGCCCCGCGCTACGGCGCCTCGTCCGGTTCCGCGTCGGGCGCGGCGTCGGGCGCGGCGTCGGGCGTGGCTGCGGGCGCGGTGTCGGCGAGGGTCCGCAGCTCGCCGGCCTCGCGCGGCAGGCCGTTGACGTCCAGCACCTCGCACAGGTTGGGTTTGAACTCCCAGGCCCCGGTGCTGTCGGCGATCGCCCGGATCACGGTGCGCTGCGCGTCCGTGAGCGGCTCGCCGTCGTCGTAGGCCTCGGTCGGGAAGACGATGTCGAGCAGGGCGTTGGCGACGGAGACGGCGTCGATGGCGTTGACCTCGTCCAGCACGGCGCACAGCTCGGCCAGCAGGGGTTCGGCCTGCTCGGACGGCAGGAGCGCCAGGGCGGTGGCCGCGGCGGTGGCCGGGTCGCCCGAACCGAGGTACAGGTCGGCGAAGCCGGCGGCGTCCAGATCGCCGCGGAGCGCCTCGACAAGGGGCCCTGCGCCGCGACGGGCGGGGGAGCGGTGGGTGCGCACCCAGGTCAGGGCGGCACAGAAGCGGAGCAGCGGATCGTCGTCGGCGAGGTTCCGCTCCAGCGCCCGCAGGGAGTCGGGGCCCGCCTCGTGCAGGGCCAGGCCGAGCAGGATCTCCGCGCGGATCCGGGATTCGGGTTCGACGGCGAGGCGCCCGTGCAGGGCCCTCGCCGCCGCGTCTCCCGGCGCCGCGGCGAGCAGGACGACGGCGAGGCGACGGATCCCGGCGTCCTCGTGGGCGGCCTGGCCGCTCCAGGTCGGGACCGTGTCGGCGAGCACGGTGTAGACCTCGTGGTAGGCGGACTCGGCGCCGTGGTCGGCGAAGTGCTCGTCCGGGTCGGTGTCGTCGGCGGGAAGATCGGCGAGGATGCGCTTGAGTTCCCGGGCGGCTCCGAGGCTGCCGTCGCGCGTCGCGATGTCGGTCAGGAACTCCAGCAGCGCGGTCCGGGGCCCGGCATCGTCGACGCGGTCGGCCAGCGCCGCCATGTACCGGAACGCCGGACCGGTGGCCACCGTGATGGTGTGCTGGTGCAGCAGCAGGTCGGACAGCTCGCCCAGAGCCAGGTAGAAGGCCTCCGGGTCGCCGACGGCCAGGCCCTTGAGCAGGAACGGCACGTCCTCCGGGTCGCCGTAGAAGGTTTCGAGACCTTCCCACGGCACCTCCTCGACGCCGTGCAGCTCGCTCGGCACGGGCGCCGCGCGCCAGGTGTGGAGGGTGCGGGCGGCCGTGCCGAGGTCCTCGTCGCGGGCGAGGTCGAGGCCCTCGAACGTCACGGTGCCCAGCTCGGTGCGGGCGCGGGTGCGGGTGCCGTCGGTACCGGTGTCGGTGTCGGTGTCGATGCCGGCGTCGGTGTCGGTGTCGAACACGCGCCAGTCCCCGACCGGGCCGCCACGGATGCCGGGCTCGACGTACCCCTCGGCGATGACCGCCCCGCCGGCGTCCACGGCGCGCCACAGTTCGACCGCCGCCCCGTCGACGGTGACGTCGGTGGGCGTGACGTCCGCCGTCCTGGTGCCGTCGGCGCCGAACCAGCGCTCGGTGACGAGCACGCCGTCCCGCTCGGTGCGTTCGGCGCGGAGGGCGCCGTCGGCGTGGAACCGGCGCTGGACCGTGCTGCCGTCGGCGGGCCACTCCTGCTCCCGCCGGGGCACCCCGTCCTTGTACTCGCGATCCAACAGCGGTGCGCCGTCCGGCCGGTAGCGCTTCAGCCGGTACGGGGTGCCGGCGTTCAGGTACTTCCTGCGCTCCACCTGTCGGCCGTCGGCGAAGTCGGCCTCCTCGTAGCCGTGGTAGAAGCTGTCGGGTCTGTAGTAGCTCGGCCCCTCCGTGTCGGAGGTGCTCTCCCACGCCTGCTCCCACAGCCGCCACGTCCCGACCGCGGCCCCGGTCGTCCCGTCGACGGCGCCGTCGACGAACGCGAGCAGGCCCGCCACCCACACCGCGTCCTCGGGCACGCCGGTGGACGGCACCGCGGGCGGGGTCCGCACCTCGGCCAGTTGCCCGGCCTCGGCCGGCTCCGACCGCAGCAGCCGCAACGCCAGCTCCGGCAGGCCCTCGAAGGCGGCGTGCCGGGCCGCGCCCGGGGAGGCGCCGAGTCCCGCCTCCAGGCACAGCTCGACCGACGCGGCGTCGCCGTCGCGGGCGGCCTCGATCAGCGGGGAGGTCTTGGCGTCGCCCCGGGGGAAGCGGGCGACCTCCCGGCCGTCGCGGTTGTAGACGAGCCGGTCCGCCGTGCCGTCCCCCGTCCAGTGCCGGGCCACGCCTTCGAGGACGCCGTCCTGCCGCCAGCGGGGAGCCGACCACTCGCCGTCCGGCCAGAAGGTGGCGGGCTCCGGCACACCGGCCGGACGCTCCGGTACCGGCCCGCCCTCGTTGGTCACCTCGGTGCCGTCGGCGGCGAAGCAGGCCTGACGGATCCGCGTGCCCTGCTCGTCGTACTCCTGGACCACGGTTCGGAGGACCGGGTCCAGGTCGTCGAACGAGAACGGGTCGCGGCTCGGGAGGTCGCAGCGGTGGCCGGTGACCGTGACCGGCATGCCGTCGCGGTGCTCGGTATGGACGGCCAGGGTGCCGTCGTCGTGGTAGCGCAGCATCGTGCCGTGGCGCCTGCCGTCACGCCAGTTGCTCTCCTCCAGCGGCGTCCCGTCGGGGCGCCACAGCTGCCACCGGCCGGTGAGCGCGTCGCCGACACGCTCTCCGACCGCCCACGCCGGCCACTTCGGGCCGCCCTCGTAGAGCTCCCACTCCTCGAGGTACTCGGCCTCCGGGGGGACGCACGCGGGCCGGTCGGCCGCGGAGTCCGCGGTCCCGGCCACCGGGCCTCCCGGTATCTCCCCGGGGTGGGCCCCGGCACCATCGACATGCAGATCGTCAGACATGGCCCGTATGGAAGCACCTTCCACCGACATGTCGCATCCTGGGGTGCCCTCGGTGGAGTTGACGATGTGTCACAAGCCGGTGGGCGTCGACGATCCCGGGCGTCCTCGCGGGAGCGGTGGCCCGTGGGCCGACCGCTGCGGCGTCCGGGCGGGGCGAGGCCGTTCCGGGGCGTTCGCCGAGGAGCAGGACGAGCGCGACGAGTCCGGAGACGACCGTCACCAGCACGGCGAGGGCGAGGGCCCCGCAGCCGCCGGTCCGTCGGCCGGGCGGCTGCTCGCCGTGGGGCTCCCCGGTGTTGCTCCCGCTCCCGGTCCCGGCCCCCGCGCGTCCGTTAGCGGCGGCGCCGGGGCGCTCAGGGCGCTCGGGGTGCGCGGGTCGCCCGGGCGGCGCGGGCCGCTCCGGCACGTCCACCGCGAACGCCGCGCAGGCCGCGCCCAGGCGCTCCGGGAGCGCGGAGACCCGCAGCGCCACCCCGACCCGCGCGTGCGGCGTGCCCTGCACCTGCCCCGCCGCACCGGCCCCGGGGACACCGAACCGGGAGGCGATGTCCGGGCCCAGCCCGACCAGGTCGAACGGCACCGTGTACCGCAGTTCGATCCGGCGGGTCGCGCCGGAGGGCAGCGGCTCCTCGACGGCCCGCCGGTCGAAGTCCAGCCGCCCCCGGACGGGTTCGACGGGGTCGATCCGGAAACCGGTCGGCTGCGGCCCGGCGTTGTGCACGAGCAGGTCCAGGAGGACCGTGCCGCCGGCGGTCCCGAACCGGCGCGGCGGTTCGCACCAGGCCCGCACACCCGCGTCCGGTCCGGCCCGCAGATCGGTGCCGCAGTACTCGCCCGGGCAGTAGCGGCCGAGCCGCTCGGCGCCGTCGGTGCGGCTGCCGCACAGTTCGCAGTGGAGCGCCATCGTCGTCCCCTCCGTCCCGGTGGGCCCCGCCCCGCCCCGGGGGTACCCGGCCACCCGCCGGAGCAACCGCTGCCGCCGGGACCGCAACCGCCCCGTGACCGGGCACGGCCCGTCCGCCCAGCCCGTCCGCCCGGCCCGTGACCGGCGCGGCGCGTCCGCCGCAACGCCGTCAGGTCGCCGCCCCGGCGGTGGCGGGCTGTTCGGCGTCCCCGAAGCGGGCCAGGGTGAGCGCCCCGAACACCGCCGCCGCGAAGCCGAGGACGGCGAGCGGTTCGAGGTCGTGGCGGGTGTGGTCGCCGAGCAGCAGCACGCCGACGACGGCCGGGCCCAGCGTCTCACCGAGCACCATGGCTGCCGTCGCCGCCGTGACCGACCCGTTCTGCATCGCCCAGGTCAGCGCCGCGAACCCGCCCAGCCCGGCGAACGCGATGGCGTAGGCGGCCGGTTCGGTCAGCAGGTCCGGGAACCGGGCGTCCGGCAGCACCCGCACGGCGACGCCGACCACACCGAACTGCAGGCCGGCGACCAGCCCCAGCAGCGGCGCCCGCCGACTCCCGCCGAGCCGTACCGCCGCCCAGCCCGCGCCGATCAGCAGCACCGAGCAGATCAGCGTACCGAGCCGCAGCGCCGGGGTGCCGTGGCCGGGGCCGTCGCGCCCGGCGCTGACCGCGAGCACGCAGAGCCCGGCGCACACCGACGCCACCCCGACCCACTCGCTGCGCCGCAGCCGCACGTCCAGCACCCGGGCCGCACCGACGGCGGTCACCGCGAGCGCCGAGGCGAGCACCGCCTCCACCTCGTACAGCGGCAGCCGGGCCAGCGCCAGGAGTTCGGCGCCGAACCCGAGCATGTCCATCCCCACCCCGGCGAGGAAGGGCCACTGCCGGAACGCCCCCGCCAACGCGGCGGCCCCGCCCGGCCGCTGCCCGGCCGCGGCCCGACGGGCCCCGACCGCCTGGAGCACGGTGGCGGACCCGGTGAGCAGGGCGGCGGCCAGCGCCGCCAGCAGGCCGAAGAGCATGCGCCGACCGTACGGGCCCGCCCCGCTCCGGCGCGGGTGCGGCACGCCGGGCGTGGTGGGCCGTCGATCTGCTCGCGGATCCCGGCCGCCAGGCTCTCCCACCAACCGGTCGTCGCAGCCTGGCGGCGTCTAGGGTGCGGGTGACGCACGGTGCGTCCGACCCTCCCCGGCGTCGTGAGCAAGATCGGGAGCACGTTGTGCAGTTGTTCGATATGACGGACGTTCCGAAGACCGAGGACGTGGCCGCGTGGCTCGCGTACGCGGAGCGGTTGACGGCGGCGGGAGATCCTCGGGGTGAGGCGATCCGGCTGGAGTGCGGGGGCGGCGACCGGTCGGCCGAGGCCTATGCGGAGGTGGAGCGGCGCCTGGGGCTGGACGCGCTGCGGGCGGACGGGTCGTGGCAGTTCAGCTGGTCGCGGGGCTTCCTCGACGAGGCGTCCTTCCGGCTGGCGCCGGGCGGAAGGCCGGGGCGTCGGGAGCTGGTGGAACGCCTCCTGACGTGGCATCCGGTGGACGTCGACTCGGTGGACGTCGACGTGGACGACCCCGAGCAGCGGGAGGGCGTGCTGGCCGGCGCCTTGCTCGCCCACTCCGCGAGCCGCCGGCTGCGGGCGCTCGACCTCCGGCTGACCGACTACCACCACTCCGCCGGACGGGTCGCGGCCGCGCTCGCCGGCTCGGTGCGGCCCAGGCTGGAGCGGCTGTCGTTCGGCTACGGCTTCGAGCACCTCTTCGAGGACGGCGAGGGGTCGGCCGGCAGCCGCATCGACCCGATGGACCACCACGGCGAGGGGCTGGTACAGACGGAGATCTGGGAGGCGTTGCCGGCGCTGCGCACCCTGGAACTGGAGGGAGCGTTCCTGTTCCCGTCGGTGGACCACGAGGGCCTGACCCGGCTGCGGACCCGTGGCGCCGTGATCTCCGACGGTTCGCTCTTCCTGCCAGGGCGGCTCCCCGAGCTGACGTCCCTGGAACTGGAGCTGGAGACCGACGTCTTCGGGGGCGCGTGTTCCGTGGACCAACTGGACGACCTCGCGGACGCGGCGCGGTGGTACCCCAAGCTCAGAAACCTTGACCTCGGCGGGGTTGAGTTCGACGCCCCGTCCTCCGACGTGCTCGCAGCCCTCGCCCAGTCCCCGCTGCTGCCGCAGCTCGAAGCCCTGACGGTCCGCGACCTCGCGATACCGGCGGCGGGCGCGGCCGACCTCGCACCCCATTTCGCCCACCTCACGCTGCGGGCGGCGGGCACCGTCGCCGTCGAGGGCGCGGACGAGGAAGAGGCCCGCCGGGTGCTGGGCGTTGAGTGACGACCAGGTACCTCGACCCGCCGCCCGCCGCTGGCCACATCATCGACCTCTCGCCCCTGGAGCCACTCCAAGCTGCCGACCGTCAACGAACGCACCGCCATCCCCGCCGGTGCCAACGGCCGGAAAGATGACCACCTCCCCTGACCGGTCCCACTGCCGCCTGAACACCCTCCGGGATCGGAACCCGCGCCCACACCGACGCGCGACAACACTGGTCCCCCTTCGACCGACGCCAGCACCTACCACCACCCATCGACCAACCCGAACCGCATCCCGCCCACCTGTGCCATCGGCACGGTTGGTCGGGCGGATTCCTCTCTCGTGACCTCCCCAGGCCCGTCCCCGCACGCGCGGGGAGCAGTGCACGACGTAGGTGCCGCCGCTGCGCATGTCGGGACCATCCCCGCACGCGCGGGGAGCAGCCGCCCGCGGCGGCGTTCATCCGCACGAAGGCGGACCATCCCCGCACGCGCGGGGAGCAGACCCCCGGCACCCGCACCGTCTTCGGGCTGCTGGGACCATCCCCGCACGCGCGGGGAGCAGGACGGGTTCACCCCGTAGCCGGTCCCACCGAAGGGACCATCCCCGCACGCGCGGGGAGCAGATCGACTCGATCATGTTCGGGCAGTCCGGCTGGGGACCATCCCCGCACGCGCGGGGAGCAGAAACCGCCCTCGTCGTACCCGGCGACGGGCGGGGGACCATCCCCGCACGCGCGGGGAGCAGAGTTCGTGAGCTGCGGGTCTATGCGGGAGCGGGGCGGGATTCTGCAACTTGTTGGGAATCGGGCATTTCGGGCCTTCGGGGTGCTTCGTGGTGGGTGTGCCAGAACTCTATCCAGGGATGGGTGGGCGCGGCCGGTGGTTGTGTCGGGTTGATGTGATTTTCCGTGAGGTCGCCGGGCGCGGAGGGCGCCGTAAGCAGGCATGCGGAGCCGCCAACTGGGAAGCGGGTGAAGGAGGGCGTGACCGGTCGGCGGGCGAACTCTGTCGACCCTCGGTTGGATGAGCCGAGACCTCGTCGGCGGTCAGTCGTCGAGCGACGGGGAGCCGGCGGCTGCGGAGTGGTCGGGGGTGCGCTCGCGGGCGGTGCGGCAGGGGAGGTGACGGGTGAGGGCGTCGCTGCAGTTGGCGGCGGCCATCCGTTGCACCAGACCGGCCAGGCGTGTGACCAGCGGGCGCAGCCGAGCCCGCAGGGCGGCGTCGGCGCGGGCGTCGAAGCGCTCGACGGCGGAGCAGATACGGGTGACGAAAAGTGCGGTACCGCGAACGGCGCGGCGGACGTGGTTCACGCGAGTGCAACCGGTCGGTCACCCGACCGGTTCCGGCCCACGGACGGGTGGCCGATGGAAGAGAAGCTGGCGCGCGCCCGGCGCGCCTGGCCCGCGCCCGCGCGGGCCGTCCTGGCGGGCGCGGCCGCCGGGACGGTCTGCCCGTCATCACGGTGCGCCGACGCTCCGTCGGCGACGGGAGGTCGAACACCGCGGCGGCGAACACTCCCAGGGCCGAAGAGACAGAGCGCGATCGTGGTGTTCCGCCGGATCGCAACCGCCGGGCCACAGGGTCGGGCTGCCGAGGTCGACCCGCCCGCCGGAATTGCGGACCGGCGCCATCGCGCCGCGCCGTCGTTCAGTGTCAAGGCGCAAAGGGCGCGCCACCGTTCGCCCGCTTACCGGTCTGGTCCGATCCGCGTTGGTGAAGCGGTCTGTGTACTCCTGGGAGGCGACCGGGTCCGGGGCCGCGCCGAGATGGCTGCTTTTCGTTGCTGTCCGTCCGGACGGTCCCACGAGCAGCATCTGGCAGCTCTGCCGCAGCGGCAGGTGTCGCCGACCGGGTGTTCAAGGGCACCATGATGCGGATCCACACCGCCCACTTCCCGCAGGTCAAGAAGCTCCAGCCTCGACCAGCTGTCGTCGCTGCGGCGCGACGTCCTGGCACATCTGACGACCGGTGCGTTCGTCGCGAAGGCGGAGAATCTGGTCTTGCTTGGCCCGCCCGGGATCGCCAAGAATCCACCTGGCCATCGGACTGGGAGTCAAGGCCGCACACGCCCGCTACTCGGTCCTGTTCGACACCGCCGACAATGGGATCAACTGCCTTCAGACAGTTCGGCAGGCTGCGTGCCTCGACGCCGAGGTGAAGAAGATCCTTCGCTACAAACTGATCATTATCGACAAGGTCGCGGAGGATCTTCCAGGTCTTCAGCCGGGCGAAGACGTAATCGACTTGGGTGTGACCTGTGTTGCCGCGGCCTGAGCGCGAGCAGTGGGCCGATGTGGTCGATGATGCGGTCGGCCGCCGACTGGGACACCCCGACGAGCGGCGCGAGCTGCCGCAGCATCAGGTTGGTGCGGCCCCGGCGCACCGTGTCGGCTCCCTCGCGGCGGAGCATCGTGATCAGCTTCTGGAAGTCGCGTGGTCCCAGCCCGGTGAACAGAGCTATCCAGGACGGCTGCGGCGCCGTGATCACACCAGCCACGGAGAAATCATCCCACCGCTTCAGGGCCCTCTTGCGCCAGTGCGGCCCGGCACCGCTCCACCTGCCCGGCCACCTGCTCCATGAACCAGCGCATGATCTCGTACGGGATGATGTGCTCGTCGTGGCTGTGGATGTGGACGGTCGGCTCCAGACCCGGATCCTCGTCGGGAATCACCGCCACGAGGAAGGCGGCTCCAGGGAGGTGGGTGGCGGTGTTGGGGATCTCGGCCCACGAGGCCGGCGCCGGGACGGCCTCGCTCAGCTCCACGCACCAGGCGTCGTCGGGCAAGGCGTAGTGGAACTGGACGGCGTAGTGACGACCCGCATGTTCTCGCAGCTCCGGCATGCCCGCAGGCTGCCACAGCCGTCTGGCTGGAGTCGCGCGAATATCGGGCGCGGCCGACTGGTCGCCGCCCGGCCTGTCCCTCAGCAACTCGACCAGCAGTTACGGGACAGCCCTTGGCCTGGCAATCACCGGCCGGGTCTCGGCGCATCCGGATAGAGTTCTCCCATACCTATCATGAAGAATCCCGAAGGCCCGATATGCCTGATTCTCAACAAGTTGCAGAATCCCGCCCCACCCCCGCATAAACCCCCAGCTCACGAACTCTGCTCCCCGCGCACGCGGGGATGGTCCCACCTCGCAGCTGACCGTCACCTGGTGGCCGGCCTGCTCCCCGCGCACGCGGGGATGGTCCCGGGGTTAGTTCGGACAACGCTCTGACCTGGGACTGCTCCCCGCGCACGCGGGGATGGTCCCTGGTACCCGTCCAGCGTCTCGCACCGGAAGCCCTGCTCCCCGCGCACGCGGGGATGGTCCCAACTCGGAGACCCAGCGCGAGATCCTCAAGAACTGCTCCCCGCGCACGCGGGGATGGTCCCGACATCACCTTCCGGCTCAGCCGCGGAGGTGGCTGCTCCCCGCGCACGCGGGGATGGTCCCTGGCGGAGGTCAAAGGCGACCTGCTCCATGCTCTGCTCCCCGTGCACGCGGGGATGGTCCCAGCCTGGCTTTCGCGTAGCGCGTCCACGAGGGCGTTCTGGGGGACGCGGGCGAGGGTCCAACCTGAGGGCTTCGATGAGGAGGTCGAAGCCTGGGCGCTGACCAGTGGTTCCGGGCCGGCGAGGATGAGCAGTGCGGCGCGGTCGTCGGCCAGTGCGGAGTGTGGGCGGGACACGTCGAGGCGTTCCGGCAACTGGGCGCCGCTCGCCTCGTCGTGGTCGAGGAGCAGGACGGCTTCGGCGGTCTCGGGGTGGCCGTGATGCACCGCAGCACGGCCGGTGAGCTGTCCGCGCGGGCGGTAGGGCGAGGGCGGCCATGTGACGGGTGGGTGTAGCGTCCAGCGGGCGAAGAACTCCTGTGAGACAAAAAGGAGTTCGCGAATCCAGCGGCGTTCGGCGGGTCCGCTGGCGCCGTACGCGGTGGCGAGCGCCCCCGGGGACGGTGGTCGGGGCGGGCGTGCTCATCGGAACCTTCCTGCGCGGGGTGGCGGTGTGTCCCGCGTTCTCCGGTCGAGAGGACGAATTGACAAGAAGCTGGGCGGATTCGGTCACCTGACGGTGTTTCGGTCGAACGCTGTGCCGAGACTGGTCGCGGCACCCCGGCCCGGGGGAGCGGGGTGCCACCCGAGGGGACCCAGAGGCCAGCTCACCGCGGCGTCCGGGTCGTGCTCAACCGGCAATGGCCATGCCATTGTTACAAGATGTGCCGAATTTCTCCACAGTTGCCCACGGGGCCCTACCATCCTGGCGGGGGTGCCGGAGGCCCGACTTCCCGCTCCGCCCGTGCGCCCGTGCGCCGCAGCAACCCACCTGTGAGGTCACGTGTCTGACTGGTCGTTGGCTATCGACTTCGGTACCTGTTTCACCACCGCGGCCGTACGCGTCGAGCAGGCCGGCACGGCGGCATCCGGCGTGGTGGTGACGGCGGTCGAGATCGAGAACAGCCGCTACCTGCCGTCCCTGGTCTGCCTGGACGACGACGGCCGGCTGCTCACCGGGCGGGCCGCCGTCCAACTCGCCGCCCAGCGGCCGGAACGCGCCGAGTCGCACCCCAAGCGGGCACTGCTCCGGCAGTCGGCCGTGCTGCTGGACGGCGGCGAGGTGGCCACCGCCGAGCTGGCCGCCGCCGTGCTCGCCCGTGCCGCCGACGAGGCGCGGGCGCAGCGTGGCGGGACGGAACCGGTGCGCACCGTGCTCACCCACCCGGCCGACTGGTCCCCGGGCGATCTGGACCGGCTGGTCGAGGCCGCCCGTCTGGCCGGGCTGGACGCGCCGGAACTGCTGCCCGAGCCGGTGGCCGCCGCCCGCTTCCACGCGGCGGAGGTCCAGGCGGAGGGCGACGGGCCGATCGCCGTCTACGACCTCGGCGGCGGCACCGTGGACACCGCCGTGCTGCGCCGCGAGGGGAGCGGCTTCCGGGCCGTCGCGGTGGCAGGGGACCCGGACTTCGGTGGCCGCGACCTCGACCAGGCCCTGTTCGAACTGCTCCGCGATCGGGCGCTGGACCTCGATCCCGAACCGTGGCAGCGCCTCTGGGGCGACCGGACGCCCGCCTCGGCCCATCAACGTTCCCAGCTCGCCCGTGAGTTGACCCTGGCCAAGGAGTCCCTGTCGAGCACCGGGACGGTGTACCTCGCGGTGCCGGGCTACCCGGAGCCGTTCGTGGTCCAGGGCGGCGAGTACCGGGCGGCCGTCACCCCGGCGCTCACCGCCTCGATCGTGTTGCTGGAGCGGACCGTCGCCCGGGCCGGGCTGACCCCGGCCGAGCTGGGGGCCGTCGTGCTCTGCGGTGCGGCCAGCAGGACGCCGCCGGTGGCCGACCTGGTCGCCGCCCGGCTGGGCCGGATCCCCGACCTGGCCGCCGACCCGAAGGCCGCCGTGGCCCTCGGGGCGCTCACCGACCCGCCCGCCCCGGCCGGCGTCGACACCGGAGCGGATGCGGGGGAGGAGGCCGCACAGGACGCCGTGTCGGCGGACGGCTCCCGCCGCTGGACCGTCGCCCACTACCCGGACGAGGTCGATCCCGAACTCTGGTTCTGAGCACGTCCGCCGTCCACGTCACCGCATTCACCTGACCTCACACCATCCTGCCTGGCCCCGCCCTGCCCGAAAACGGACGGAACGAGCGCGGACCGCCCGAAGACGGACCGCCCGCCCGAGGACCCGCGAGAACCGCGAGGAACCGCGAGGAACCGCATGGACATAGTGATGCTCGGCCACAGCGCGGCCGGGAAGACCAGCTACCTCTCCCTCATGTACGCCGCCATGTGCGACGGGGTCGAGGGCATGACCCTGCGCACCGCCGACCGTGACGCCCACCGTTCGCTGCTCGCCGACGCCCGCGCCATCCTGCGCGGTCGCTACCCCCGTGCCAGCGACCGGCCCCGCTGCTACGAGTTCGTACTCTGCCACGACGGCGACGGGATCTTCCCGTTCCGCTGGACCGACCACCGCGGCGGCGCGCTCACCGAACACCGCCGCTCCAGCCGGCAGGCCGCCCAACTGCACGACGACCTGGTCGCGGCGGACGGCATCGTGCTCTTCGTCGACGCCCTGCGCCTGGACACCGACCCCGAGGCGGCCGAGGACGTGCGCCGGCTCGTGGTCCGCGTCCACCAGGCCGTCACCGACCGCGAGGAGAGCGTGACCCCGCTGGTGATCGCGCTCACCAAGACCGACCTGGTCGACCTCGGCGCCCCCGACGCGGAGGAGCGCTTCCTCGCCCCGTTCCTCCCGCTGATCGAGGCGGTCCAGGAGACCCGGCACATCCAGGGGGCCTTCATCCCGCTGGTCTGCGGGCCGGAGCCGGAGGGCGTGGCGCTGCCGGTGCTGTGGACGCTGCGGTTCGGCATCATCGGCCGGGCCATGGAGCTGTCCGCCTCGATCGAGCGGCTGATGGCCTCGGCGCGACTCGCAGACCAGCGCGACACCCTCTGGGACCGGATCAGCAGCTGGTGGGAGGAGGAGCCGTCCTGGGCTTCCATCCGTGACCGCGACCGCACCCGGGCCGCGGCCGAACTGGCGCTCCTGGAACCGCTGGTGGAGCCCGCCGACCGGCTCGGCGAACTGCTGGAGGACGTCCTCTCGTTCTGACGGCCACCGAGCGGCCGAGCACCCGCGCCGCCGCCCCCGGACACCGAACAGCGCCACCCCCGACCCCGCGAGACGAAGGACAGCGCACCATGACGGTTCCCACCCTCACCATGACCATGCTCGGCGCCAGCGGCTCCGGCAAGACCGCCTACCTGCACGGCATGTACAACCGCCTCTCCATGGGCGTGCAGGGCTACTACCTCTACACCACCGACCCCGACCTCGACCTCGACCTCGCCGAGGACTGGGCCCGGCTGCGCCGTACCGGCACCATGCCCAAGGCCACCTCGGACCGGCCGATCTCCTACGAATTCGTGTTCCGCCGGGGCATGCGCGACCTCATGAAGATCGACTGCGTCGACTTCCGCGGCAACGCCGCCCTGGACCGCCGCGACGCCGCCGAGGACGTCGCGCTGCTGGAGGACCGGCTCATGCGCTCCGACAGCATCATCCTGGCGCTGGACTCCGAGCACGTGGCCGAGTGGATCAAGCACGGGGCGCCGGGCAACCTCGACCGGGACGACGACCCGATGGAGATCTCCCGTTTCAGCCGGGCGATCTCCCGGGTGTTCAGCGAGCGCCTGGCGAAGCGCGAGCCGGTCCCCGGTGTCACCGTGCTGCTCACCAAGGCGGACCTGCTGGCCGAGCGCACCGGACTGCGGGCCGCCGAGGCGCTCCAGACGGCCGGCCGGAACTTCCCCAGGCTGGTCCCGGTGCTGGGGGGCGACGACGCCGAGGGTGTCACGGTGGCCCTCTGCGCCGTCCAGCTGGGCAACTTCGGCGCGGCGGCCCAGGCCACCGTGGACGCCAGCCGGATCGCCCCCAAGAACCTCCACCTGCCGATCATCTTCAGTCTCCGCCACTACCTCAGCGAGGGCATCGTGCGGAACCGGCAGGAGATGAACCGGCTCGCCGGCAGCCTGGACGCCTCACGCGGTGAACTGGCGGCGCTCAGCCAGGGGCTGTTCGGCGGACTGTTCAAGGGCGCGCAGAAGAACAGCGCCCGGCAGGAGATCGACCGGCTGGTCGCGAGCAGTTCGGCGACCTCGGCCGACCTGGAGAGGGCCCAGGACCGTTGCCGGGAGCTGGACGAGGAACTGCGCGGGGTCGCGATCTTCCGCGACGGCCGGCTGCTGACGGACTGATGGGCAGGACGGGCGGGATGGGCGGGATGGGACGGACGGGCCGTGGAACCGAGGACTGACGGACGGACGAATGCCATGACGAGTACGACGAACCACGGGCCGGAGTCCGAGCGTGCCGCCGCCGACACCGAAGCGGCGGGAGGCGGCGCGCCCGGCGGCTGGTCGGCGGTCGTCTACGGCCGGACCCTGCAGGTCGACCAGTGGTGGCGGGCGCTGCCCGCGGGGGTCGACCGGCAGGGGCCGGTGGGGGACGCCGTGCGCGCCGCCGTCGCCGGCGGGAGCCGGTTGGAGTACGGCCCGCGCTTCCTGTTGCACCGCGACGGCCGGGGCGTCCTGGTCGGGGTCGCCTGCGAGCTGGGCCTGATCAGCCGGGTGATGGTGCAGGACCGCTTCGGGCGACCGCTGTACGGCTTCGTCGGCTGGTACCGGGCCGCGCCTGCCGAAACGGGTGGGCGGATCCCCGAACTCGACGAGCTGGCAGGCCACTTGGCCGACTGGGCCGGACCGGTCTACACCGAGTGGATCGCCCCGACCTGGGAGGCGGTCGGCCGCGAGGAGGCCGAGCCGCGCACCACCCGGCCGGTCGCCGCCCCATGGCCGGAGCACGCGGAGGGGACGGCGAGGGTAGCGGGGACGGCGGCTCCGGTGCTGCTGCCGCCGGCCTGGCGGCCCGCCCATCCGGCGGGGAGCCACCTGCTGCCCGAGGCGGACGCCCCCGGCCTCTGGGCGGCGGCCGCTGCAGGGCTCGGCAGGTGCGTGCTGGTCACCGGCTGGCGGCGGCGCTCGGACGCCGACGCCGGGCGGATCACCCATCTGACCAGCGCGGACTGCCACGGGTACGAGCTGCTGCGGCCCCCGCCGTCCCTGACCCCGCCCGTGCCTCCGACGCCGCCGAAACCCCCGACGCCGCCGGCGCCCGGACCGGCGCCCGAGCAGGGGCCGGAAGCGAAGCCCGGCTCGTCCGGATGGGTGCGAGGGGCGCGCGGCCTCGGGAAGCTGCGGAGGGCCGTGGTCGACGCCTTCTGGTCGGAGGATCCCGAGGAGGAACAGGCCGGGCGGGGCGAACCGGAGCGCCGGGACACCGCACCGAAGCGCTGGGGCCGGTCGGAGCCCGACCGGCCGGCCGTGGGGAAGCGCCCCGGCGGTGAGCCTCCGCCCGGCCTGCACCCGGTCACCGGCCCGCACCCGGCGGCGGGCCCGTACCCGGACACCGGTCGTGACCCGTACGACGGCCTGGGCGAGCCGGGCACCGGACCGGCGCGCCCGGTGGGGCACCCGGTGCCGCGCTGGCGGACCCGGTCGGTCGACCCGCAAGAGGCCAACCTGTCGGGCATGTTCGGCGAGTTCGACGACGAGCCCGAGCCGCCGCCCGTCGCACCGCCGCCCGTCGCACCGACGACCCCAGCCCCGGTCGCCGACCCCGCCGACCCCGCCGACCCCGCCGACCCCGCCGACCCTGCCCACCCCGTCGACTCCGTCCACTCCGCCGACCGGACCGACCCCGCCACGGGAGAACCCTCATGACCCCGCCCCGCCCCGAAGCCCCGTCCCACGCCCGCGTGCTGGACTTCGCGACCCGCACCGCCGACCTCCTCGAACGCGCCGCCCGGGCCGCCGCCGCCGAGACCCCCGACGATGCCCGGAGCGCCGGAACCGGCACCAGCACCGGCACCAGCACCGGCACCACCACCACCGCCGCCGACGGCGCCCGGCGCGTCCGCGCGGAGGCCGCCCGGGCCGCCGTCGGCGCCGCCTCCCTGGTCGTCGTCGGCGAGAAGAAGCGCGGCAAGAGCTCGACCATCAACAGCCTGGTCGGCGTCTGGGACCTCCTCCCGGTCGACGCCGACGTGGCGACCGGCGTCCACGTCGTCGTCCGCCACGGTGAACGCCCGCGCGCCGAGGCCTTCCTGCTGCCCGGCACCAACCCGGCCGACGGCACGCCGGGGACCGCCCCCGCCCCCGCCCCCGACGCCGCCGCGCCGCTCCCGGAACCGATCCCGCTGGAGCGGATCGCCGAGTACGCCGCCGTCGATCCGGCCACCGGCCGCCCGCACCGCTCCGACGTGCACCACGTCGAGGTCGAACTGCCCGTCCCGCTGCTCGCCGCCGGCCTGGAACTCGTCGACACTCCCGGCGTCGGCGGCCTGGTCGGCGGCCACGCCCAACTCGCCCTGGCCGCCCTGGAGAACGCCGACGCGCTGGTCTTCGTGGTCGACGGATCCAGCGAACTCACCCGCTCCGAACTGGACTTCCTCGCCCGCGCGACCGAGCGCACCGCCGAGACGGTCTTCGTGCTCACCAAGACCGACAGCCACGATGCCTGGCCCGCCGTCCTCGAACGCAACCGTGAACTGCTCGCCCGGCACGCTCCCCGGCACGCCGACGCCCCCTGGTTCCCGGTCAGCAACCGGGCCCGTCGGGACGCCGCCGACGCCGCCGGATCGGGCGAACTCCAGGACGCGGAAGAGCTGTTGGAGGAGAGTGGCTTCGAACCACTGGACGCGCTGCTGCGCCGCCGGATCGCCGCCCGCGCCGCCGATCTGCGGCTCGCCAACGTGGTGCACGTCGGCCTCGCCGCGCTCGCCGCCCCGCTCGCCGACCAGGAGCTGCACCTGCGCTCGCTGCAGCAGGACCCGACCCTGGCCGCCGAGGTCGAGCGCGCCGAGGAGGCGCTGCGGCTGCTCCAGCCGGAGAGCGCCCAGTGGCGGCGTGCTCTGACGACGGGCGCCCGCGACCTCAAGAACACCCTCCAACTCGGCTTCCGGCGCAGCCTCAACGACGTCCGCCAGCTCGCCGAGGCGAGGATCGCCACCGCCGAACCCGCGGCTCTGGCCCAGGAGTTCCCGGCCGAGCTGGAGGCCCAGGTGGAGGCGGTCTGGCTGCAGCTCGACAACGCCGCCCGGCGCGGTCTGGCCGTCCTGGAGGAGCGGGTGCGGACCGAGTGCGCCACGGTGCTCGACGCCGGACGGCCGGACGCCGACCGCGGGTCCGCCGGACGGCCCGGAACGGAGCTCGCCGCGGTCGAGGGCGGCGCCGTGATCCGCGCCGAACGC
The DNA here is from genome assembly GCF_040609255.1 of Kitasatospora sp. NPDC004723. Taxonomy (NCBI): domain Bacteria; kingdom Bacillati; phylum Actinomycetota; class Actinomycetes; order Kitasatosporales; family Streptomycetaceae; genus Kitasatospora; species Kitasatospora sp. NPDC004723. The sequence continues at coordinate 162,171 of NZ_JBEXJT010000002.1, forward strand.
GGCGCCGCGCTGCCGGAGATGGTGCACTCCACCCACCGGGACGGCGGCGCCCTGGGCGTGATCGAGAGCGTCATCCCGTCGGTCGGCACCGCCGCCACCTTCGGCACCGTGGTCGCCCTGGTCACCAGCAGCGTGCTGCTGCCCGCCGTCGCCAGCTACGCGATGCTCGCCGTGCTCACCCGCCGCCGTCGCCGGCGCGCCGAACTCGGCCGGGTGCGCGGCGACGCCACCCGCCACCTCAACCGGGTGCTCACCGAGCTGAGCACCGAGATCCCCGCCCAGATCACCGCCCACGTCGACGAACTGACCGACCGGCTCGCCGTCGCGCTCGACCAGGCGATCGCCGACGAGCGGATCCGGCTGGAGCGCCAACTCGCCGACCACCGGCGCAACCTGGCCACCGCCGCGGCCGACCTCGGCGCCGCCCGGGACCGCGCCAAGCGGCGGATCGGCTCGCTCACCGCCCTGCGCGACGAGGGCCTCGCCCTCGCCCACGCGCTCGGTGCCACCACCGGCACACCCGACCCGTACCGGAGCTGACCGCATGGACCTGATGAACCTGCGGGTGGTCGCCCTCGGCCACAGCAGCGCGGGCAAGAGCAGCTACCTGGCCGCGATGTTCACCCACCTCGCCACCGACCGCAAGGGCTTCCGGCTGGTCACCGCCGACCGCCGCACCGCCGACGAACTGACCACCACCGGGCGCCAGTTGCGCAAAGGGGTCTACCCGCCGCCGTCCTCGCGGCGCACCGAGCTGGCGGCCGGCCTGCGGTACGGGCGGAGCGAGATCATGGGCTTCGAGTGGACGGACTACCGGGGCGGGGCGCTCACCAGCTCCGCCGCCGACGACCCGGAGACCGCCCAGCTGCTGGAACGGCTCACCCACGCGGACGCGGTGGTCGTCTTCGCCGACGCCCACCGCCTCGCCACCGACCCCGACTCCCATGACGAGGTGCGCCGCACCGTCGTCCTGCTGCACCGCGCCGTCGACGGACAGCGGACGCCGCTGCCGGTCGTGCTCGCCTACACCAAGGCCGACCTGGTGAGGGACCCCGCCGACTGGGCCCGCGCCCGGGCGGCCATGGGCCCGCTGGAGGAGCTGGTGGCCGAGGGCGGCCGGGTCCGCGGGACGGCGGTCGCGGTCTCCTGCGGACCGTCGCCGCGCGGCGTCGCCGTGCCGGTGCTGTGGTGCCTGTCCACCCTGCTCAGCCACCAGGAGCGGCAGGTGGCGGGGCACCTGGAGACGGCGGAGGGCTTCGTCGAGGACCTGCGCAAGGAGGCCAACGGCATCGACAGCCTGGTCTCCTGGTTCAAGGGCGTGGAGAGCGCGGCCAAGCGGCTCAAGTCCTGGGAGGAGGAGCTGCGCGAGCGCAAGGAGGAGCTGGCCGTCCTGAGCCGCCCGGCCCGGCGCCTGGCCAAGCTGCTGGACCGTGAGCAGCGCGGCACCGCCCCGCCGGCCGGCGCGCCCGCCCGGGCGGTGAGGCGGTGACCGTCCCCGCACCCGACGCGGAACTCGCCCCGGTGGTGGCCGCGTTCTGCGCCGAGCTGGCCGGCAGGCTGCCGCCCGGGCCGGCCGCGGAGGCGGTCCGGGCGGTCCACGAACGGCTGGCCGAGCGCACTCTGCGGATCGCCGTCGGCGGCCGGATGAACGCGGGCAAGTCCACCCTGGTGAACGCCCTGCTCGGCCGTCGGCTCGCCGCCTCGGCCGCCACCGAGTGCACCACGGTGGTCGCCTGGTTCCGGCCCGGCCGGCTCAACCGGATCCAGGTCCGGCAGCGGGACGGCACCGCCCACTGGCAGGCCGGCGGTCTGCCGCGCGACCCCCGGGACCTCGGCGTGAGCACCGACCGGATCGCCGAGGTCGTCGTCGAGGCCGCCGGACTGCGGCCCGCCGGCGACTGCGTGCTCGTCGACACCCCCGGCCTCGACTCGCTCAGCGGCCTCGACGAGCCGGCGCTGGACGCCCTCGCCCGCGCCGACGCGATGATCTACGTCATGCCGCACCCCGGCGCGGGCGACGCCGAGGCGCTGGGAGCCCTGCGCGCCCAGGCCGACGGCCGGATGACCGCGCTCAACGCCGTCGGCGTGCTCAGCCGGATCGACCTGCTCGGCGAGGGCCACGGCGACCCCTGGCCGCGCGCCCGGCAGGTCGCCGCGACCAACGCCGGCCGGCTCGCCGGACTGGTCGACGAGGTGCTCCCGGTGGTCGGCCTGCTCGCCCAGACCGCCCTCGGCGACGACTTCACCGAACCGGACGCCGCCCTGGTCCGCCGACTCGCCGAGGCCCCCGCCGGCGCGCTGCGCCGCGCCCTCTACTCCGGCCGGCGCTTCCTCGACCGGGACGACGCGCCGCTCACCCGCCCCGAACGGGAGCGGCTGCTCGGCCTGCTCGGCGTGTACGGCATCGACACCGCCCTGACCGCCGCCCGCCGGGCCCGCGCGGAGGGCCGCCCGATCGGGGCCGCCGCCCTGCTCGCCGAGTTCCGGGCGGCCTCCGGCATCGCCGCCGTCGTCGAGCACTTGCGGCTGCGCTTCGTCGACGCCGCCGACGCACTGCGCTCGGCCGCCGCGCTGGGCGCCGTCGAGACGGCCCTTGGTTCCGGTGCGGGCCTGCCCGCCGATGTCCTGCGGGAGGCCCGTACCCGGATCGGCGAGCTGCGCGGGCACCCGGAGCTGCGCCGCCATGAACTCGCGCGGGCCCTGGCCGCGGTGGCCGGGCAGCGGCTCGAACTCGACCAGGACACCGCCGCCGCCCTGATCGCCCTCGCCACCGGCCGCACCCCCGCCGCCCGGCTGCGCCTGCCCGACGACACCGGCCCCGCCGACCTGCGCCGGGCGGCGGCGCGGGCCGTCCGGGACTGGCGCCGCCTGGAGGACGGTCCGCTGCGCGACGTCGGACGCTACGCGCGGATCGCCCGCGAACTGTGCGAGGGCATCTACTTCGCCACCCCGCCCGCCTGACGCGCGCTGCGAGGAGGCACCGTGCGGGGCGGCGCCGCGTGGCTCGGCGCCGCGTGGGTCAGGGTTGTGTCCGTCAGGGCCCGGTGGGCGTCGGGGTGGGGGTGGGGACGCCGGGGCCGGTCGGTGGGGTGCTCGGCCGGGGCATGCAGGGCTTGGTGGAGGTCGGGGCCGGCACCCCCGGCGTGGGGGTGGGGAACTCGCACTCGCTCGGGTAGATCGGCCCGATCATCTGGACCTGGCTGACCTGGTACGGCCCCTGTCCGTACCAGCCGTGGAAGGTGACGGTCACCTGCCGGGAGTCGCCGATGAGGAGCGTCGTGGCCAGGGACTTGAAGGTCGTCCCGCTGTCCCAGAGCGTCACCTCCCCGGTGTCCGTACCGGTCCCGGAGATGGTCACGAAGGTGTAGGGGCCGGACATGTACGCCGAGAACTGGTAGCGGGTGCCGGGCACGACCGGCACCGTCTGCGTGCAGCCGGCGTAGTCCGTTCCGCTGGGGTGGCCCTCGACGATCTGGCCGGTCTGGACGAACTCGCCCTGGCAGTTCCAGCCCAGGGAGAGCGGGTGGCGGAAGTTGCCGTTCTGGATCCAGTCCAGCGGCGCGGGCTGGGCGGTGGCGGTCCCGTGCGCGGTGAGGGCGGCGGTGCCGGCCAGGACGAGGGCGCCGAGGGCGGCGCCGACGGAGCTGCCGCGATGGGCGTGGCGGGGGCGGGGGCGGGGGCGGGGGCGGAACGAGCGCATGGCATCCTCCGATGCGAGGTGGGGGCGGTCGGCCGTCAGGGGATGTACGTACGCTGGCAGGTGGGGGACGGCGAGGGGGTCGCGGGGCCGTCGGTCGCCGTCGGCGACGGGGCGGGCGACTCGCCGCACGGGCTCGGTTCGAACCCGGGGCCGACGAAGGACACCCGCCGTACGTCGTAGGGCGCCTGCTCGTACCAGCCGTGGAAGTACACGGTCAGCTCGGTGGTGGCCGGCCCGGTGGTGACCTGCACCGCCAGGTTGTTCCAACTGCTCTGGCTCGACCAGGTGGAGGCGTTCTCACCGGCCGCGCCGGTGACGCCGACGAAGGCGAACGCACCGCGCACCGTGGCGGAGAGCGTGTAGTCGGAGTTCGGCTGGACCCGCACCCGCTGGGCGCACCGCGCGTTGCCGGTGGCGGTCGGAGAACCCGTGACGTAGTGGTCGTGCGGGATGCTGCTGGACCGGACGCCGGAGTCGCACGTCCAGATCCAGGGGTACGAGTCGAAGGCCCCGTTGAGGATCAGGTCGACCCTCGGGAGCGGATCGGCCGCCGTGACGGCCAGGCCGACGGTCGAGGCGGCCGCGGTGAGGGCGGCGACGGCGAGGCCGACGGGCAGCCCGCCGTGTCCGCGTCGGCGGGTGGCGGGGCGGGGGTGAACGGGTGCACGCATGCCGTCTCCGGGTGGGGGTGCCGATGGGGCAGCGGTGCGAGGGAGTGGTGCACACCATGGTGGACACGGCCCGCCGCCGTCAAGAGGAGGACGGGGCTCCGAGCGGACGGCCTCGCCGGGCTTCATCGCCCCTCGGCAGAAGGTGTGATGACGCGGGGTCAGATCGGTTCGGAGCGTCGCAGGACCGGTACCTCCCAGGATCGTGGGATGTCCCCGCGGCGGCCGTCGCTGCCAGGATGCGGCGGACGGATTTCCACCCGATCCGGCCGTCTCGAAGGGGAGGCCCGAGTCCACGACGATCCGCCGACCGGCCGCCGCCTCGGGTCCGCCGGTCGACGGGGTTGTCGTAGGGGGCGGGCACAATCGCGCACACCGCACTCATCGGAGGCCCGTTTGTCCTCGCTGTACGACTTCAGAACCTGGGAACCGCTGCTGCGGCTGCTGCGGGCCGCGCACGCGCAGACGCTGGCCGTACCGGGCGGCCAGGTGGCGGGGAGCATCGGCCGCGGCTCGTACAGTGTGCCTGTGAAGTGGCGCTACCCGCAGCCCGGTCGGGCCATGCTGGTGTCGGACAACCGGGCGGAGCACGAGGCGATCGAGCGGGTGCGGGACACGCTCGCCGGGGCCGGGGTGAGCGACATCGAGTTCACCGCGGAGATCCCGCCGAACGGAGCGGCGGTGCTGCGGCTGTTCGACCACGGGCCGGCGGCCGTGTCCGGCATCGGCAGGGCGGTGGGCGCGCTGACCCTGGTCGAGGGCGCCGTCCCCGAGCCGTGGCGCCGCCTGCCCGCGCCGTCGGACAGGGCCCGCCCGGCCCCGTCGGCGGACGCGGCACTGCTGGAACGGGCGCTTCGTGAACGGCTGCCGGACGCCATCGGCGCGACCGAGGAGGAGATCGCCGCCGCCGAGCAGCGTCTGGGCCTTCCCCTGGCCGAGGAGGTCAAGGCGCTCTACCGGGTGACGCGTGCGGGGTGGGAGGACTGGCTGGCCGATCCCGAGGCCGGCCGGCGCCTCGTGGCGACGCTCGGCTTCGAACCGGTCGCTCCGGAACACCTCGACGTCGCCCACCTGTCCCACCGTTGGTCGTTCCAGTGGGAGCACGCGGCGACGGAGGCGGCTCTCACCGGGCCCGACGACGCGGTGCAGGACCTGGTCGGTTCTGCGGGATGGATCGTCATCGGCGTCACCGGGGGAGGGGACCAGGTCGCCGTCGACCTCACGCCGGGCCCCCGCGGTCACCTCGGCCAGGTCATCGTGCTCGACCACGAGCAGAGCGTCGGCGCGTCGTTGTGGGCCGAATCGCTCACCGACCTGGTCCTCGGCCCGGAGCGGAGCTGGTACAAGGGATACCGCGGGAACAAGCGACCGGTCACGGCCATCGTCCACGACCGGAGCATCGGAAGCATCGAGGGCGCCGCCCATCCCGCGCTGGAGGTCCTGCAGATCGGGGCGTGGACCGGTGCACCGCTGAGCCTCGCCCCCGTCGTCGGCCTGCCCCGCCTGCGCACGCTGTGCGCCTACCCCGGCACGCTGGCCGACCCGCTGGAGATCGCCGCGCTGACCGGGCTGGAGTTCCTCGAACTCGCTCCCGAGGACTGGCGCGCCCTGCTCGACGCCGGAGCCGTTCCGCGCGGCCTTTCGGCGGCCGCGATCCGGACGTTCGGCAGGAACGGCACGCGGCCCGTCATGGCGCTGGCGGACGAGATCCTCGCGCTCTTCGGCCGCCCCCTGATCACCGAGACCGTCGTCAACGGCGACCTCGGCCCCCTGTCGTAGCAGGAGGCGGCGGTGGTGACGCGTCCGGGCCCCGGAGGGTGAGGACCAGCTCGGCGGCGGGTCCGGCCGGGCGGACACCGGCCGGACCGGCGGCGATGACGGCGGCCCGGGTACGACGCCCCTCGCCCACCGCACTCCGATATCCGGACCGTGGTTCTTCGCCGGCCCGGGGCGGTGGGGCCACCGTGGACGGACGGCCCGGCGGCCGGATCGGGGCGTCCGGCATGATGGGCGCCGTACGAAGCGTCCGTACGAAGCGTCCGTACGAAGCGTCCGTACGAAGTGTCCGGACGGGGCGCGGGTCGGGACCGGGGAGGGCTGGCTGATGAGGCGACTGGCGGTGGCGGCGGCAGCGGGGGTGCTGGCGGGCACGGTGGCGGTGACCGGGTGCGGAAGCATCAGCAGCACCGGTACCGGCGGCGGGGGGAGCGCCGCGTCCACCGCCGCATCGGCGGCATCCGCGGCACCCGCCGCGTCCGGCTACGCCGAGGAGGTGCGGAAGGGTGTCGCCGAGCACGACCGGCTCTTCCCCGCGGTGGCGGCGCTGGGCTGCGCGTCCGTGCCGCCGAGCCCCTCCGCCGGCGGTACGGGCACCGCGTCCCAGACGCCCGACTGGTGGGCGGCCAAGCACGCCGAGAACTCGATGTACAAGCAGATGGCGCCGCTCAACGCGGTGGACCGCTGCCGGGGCGAGGCGCACAGCAGGCGCATCTCCGAGGCCGTGAAGGCGCGCGCCGGCTCGGCACCGCTCACCCAGGACGCCGTGCGGGGCATCCTGGAGTCGCTCGGCTATCCGCGCAACAGCGCCCAGTTCGTGGTCACGGGCGGCGGCGAGGTGTCCTTCGAGCTCACCATCCCGGGCGCCGGCCCCTGCGTCGTCGGTCGGGTCGGGAAGGCCGTCACCGTCGAGGCGCACGGGAGCTATCTGGACGGCGGCTGCTCGGAGCCGAAGGGCGGCCACTGACCCGGGCGGCTGACCGGTTCAGTGGTGCGGCCCGTGGCCCCAGGGGGCCGACGGGTCGTCGGGCGGCTCATGGCCGTGCCGGTCGTGGTGGTCCTGGTGGCCGTGCGGGTCGTGGTGGTCGTCGTACGGGGTTCCGGCGTCCTCGTGGTACGGGTCGTGGTGGTGGTGCGGGTCGGTGGACCAGGCATCGGTGTCGTAGCCGTCGTGGTGCTGCCAGTGGTCGTCGTGGTGGTCCGGGAGGTGGTCGGTCCGCTGGTCCGGGTGGTGCCCGTCGTCGTGCCCGTGGTGGTGGTCCCGGTCGTGGTCCCGGTCGTGGTCGTGGTGCGTGTCCGGCTCGTGGTGGCCGTGATGCTCGTGGTGGCCGTCGTCGTGGTGGTGCGGCGGGGCGACGCCCAGGGCGGCGCCGGCCAGCGCGTCGCCCAGCCCGCGCAGCAGCGCCGAGCCCGCCGCCCGGCGGCGGGAGCCGGCCGGGGCCGGCGAGGGCAGCGGCACCAGCGCGCCCGAGCGGGGCGTGCCCACCCAGGCGCGCGCCTCGAAGCGCTTGGCCGGGATCGCCACGGTGATCTCGGTGAACTCCTCGACCGGTACGCCGTCCGCGCCCGCCGCGACGGTGTCGGTGAACAGGTCGTCGGCGATCACCACCGCCAGGTCGGTGTCCGGCGCGCCCTTGAGCGCGGCCCGGGCCTCCTGGCAGTCCAGCAGCCGGCAGGCCGTCTCCACCGAGCGGGCCACGAAGCCCAGCGCCGCCCGCTGCACCCCGCCCTGGGCGAGGGCCGCCCGCACCCGCAGCCGCCCGGCGGTCCCGGGTGCCCGGTTGAGCGTGTGCAGCGCGTCGCGCAGGCCGAGGACCAGGCCCGGCAGCGCCTTCGCCTCGTCGACGTCAGGCGGCAGCAGGAGCAGTTGGCCGTCGCCCCGGTCCTGGGCGTCGCAGCGCGCCCGGTCGACGCCGGCCCGGCCGCAGGCGTGGTCCAGCGCACAGTCCAGCCGCTCCTGGACCTTCTGCTGCACCCGGTACGGCCGGCCGCTGTAGGCCTCGATGTCGACGACCAGGCAGATCCGGCGCAGCCGGGGCGCCACCGCGTCGCTCATGACCGGCCACCGCCGTCCGCCGGCAGCGGCACGCCGGCCGCCCGGGCGAGCAGATCCGGGTCGCGGACGACGAGTTCGCGGTAGCTGGTGCGGACCGCGCCCTGGTCCCGCAGGGTGCGCAGCGAGCGTTCGACGCTGGCGGGGGAGAGCCGGGCGAGCGCGGCCAGGTCGGCGTGGCTGAGCGGGATGTCGATCCGCAGGCCGTCCTCGCCGGGGGCGCCGTAGGAGCCGAGCAGGGTGTGCAGGGTGCGGGCGAGCCGGGCCAGGCCGGTGCCGTGGCCGGCGTCGACCCGGTGGCGGGTGGCGGAGCGGAGCTTGCGGGTGACCGAGCGCTGGACGGCGAGGGCGGCGGCGGGCCGGTCGGCGAGGAAGTCGAGGAAGGCGGGGCCGCCGATCTCCCGGGTGGTGCTGGTGCGCACCGCGAGGACGCTCGCCGAGCGCGGTTCGCCGTCCAACACGGCCAGTTCACCGAGGAGTTCACCCGGCAGGCGGACGGCGAGCAGGGCCTCGCCGCCGTCCTCCGCGGCGGCGACCACCTTGACGCAGCCGGTCAGCAGCAGGGCGGCCCGGTCGCCCGGGTCGCCCTCGATCATCAGGGCCTCGCCCGGGGCGTACACCCGCCGGGTGCCCAGCCGCCCGAGTTCCCGCAGGTCCGCGGCGTCGAGGCCGCTGAACGGACCGCGGACGAAGCGGGCGACCGGGGCGCCGCCGGGTCTGCCCGGCCCCCCGTCGGGTCCGGTGACGTCGCGCGCGCTGTGCATGGTGCCTGCCCCCACCCGGTCGGCAACCCGCCCCGACGGGGCGATTCCGTACGGAAGATAGCGCACCGCCCGGCGCGGTGTCAGGCCCGGTGCGTCGCGCTCCCGCCGTCGTCCCGTTCCACCGGACCGCGCATCCGCGTAAGGACAACGACCAATGGTTGCCTAGGAGCTGACGATCCATCAGGCTTTCGGTAGGTCGACATCGGAGGGGGACGGGACGATGACTCCAGGGCAACGGCTGCGCAGGGTCTGCGCGGTGCTCGGTACGGCGGCGGTCCTGACGATCGGGGCGGGCGGGGTGTTCCCCGCCGCGGCGGCGGCCCCGGAGGGGGTGGTGCAGGGCGAGGGCTCGCCCTCCGCCGTCCCCGGAAGCTATCTGGTGGTGCTCAAGCCCGAAGCCGCGAAGGGGAGTTCGATGGCGGACGGCGCGGCGGCGCTGGCCCGCGCCTACGGCGGAACGGTGCGCCGCAGCTACGACGCGGCGCTGCGCGGCTTCTCCGCGGGCCTCACCGGGAAGCAGGCCCGCCGGCTGGCCGCCGACCCGTCGGTGGCGCTGGTCTCGCAGAACCGCCGGGTGCGGGCCGACGGCGTGCAGACGGCGCCGGGGTCCTGGGGCCTGGACCGGATCGACCAGCGCCGCTTCCCGTACGACGACCGCTACGCCTACCCGGACACGGCGGGCGCGGGGGTGACGGCGTACATCGTGGACACCGGGGTGCGGATCACCGCCGAGGAGTTCGAGGGGCGCGCCTCCTACGGCTACGACGCGATCGACGGCGACAACGTCGCGGACGACGGTCACGGCCACGGCACGCACGTCGCGGGGACGGTCGCCAGCGCGTCCTTCGGGGTCGCCAAGGCTGCGAAGATCGTCGCCGTGCGGGTGCTCAACGACGACGGCGAGGGCACCACCGAGCAGGTGGTCGCGGGCATCGACTGGGTCACCAGGAACGCCGTCCGCCCGGCCGTCGTCAACATGAGCCTGGGCAGCGACCCGGACCCGGTGCTGGACGCCGCGGTCGCGGGGTCCATCGCGGCGGGCCTGACCTACACGGTCGCCGCGGGCAACCAGAGCGTGGACGCGAGCCAGCACTCCCCGGCCCGGGTGCCGAGCGCCATCACCGTCGGCGCGACCGACCGGGGCGACGTCCAGGCCTCGTTCTCCAACTACGGTCCCCTGGTGGACCTCTACGCGCCAGGGGTGGACATCACCTCGGTGTGGCACGTGGTCGACATCGGCGGTCTGGGCATCGACATGTCGGGCACCTCGATGGCCGCCCCGCACGCGGCGGGCGCCGTCGCGCTGTACCTGGCGTCGCACCCTGGCGCCACCCCCGCCCAGGTGTCCGCGGCGCTGACCTCGGCGGCGACCGTCGGCTCGCTGACCGGTCTCGGCACGGGCTCCCCGGACCGCCTGCTGTACACCGGCACCGTGGCGAACCGGCCCCGCGGCCCGCTGTTCGCCGCCCCGGGCCCGGTGACCTTCGACGGGATCGGCACGGTCGAGTCGCCCGTCACCGTCACCGGGGTCGCCGGCAAGGCGCCCCGCGACCTCGACGTCTCCGTGGACATCGCCTACTGGTGGCGCGGGGACCTCAAGGTCGAGCTGGTCGCCCCGGACGGCGCGGTGTTCCTGCTGCACGACACCAACATCGGAGAGGCCTACACGAACCTCGTCGCCGTCTACGGCGTGGACGCCTCCGCGCACACCGCGGCCGGGGTCTGGCGGCTGCGGGTGACCGACGTCGGCGGCTACTTCCCCGGCACGGTCAACGGCTGGTCGCTGCGGTTCTGAGCGTCCTTCGCAGGTCAGAACGGGTCCAGGACGGCCGCCTCCTCGCGGATCAGCTCGCGCAGCGCGGCGAGCGCGGGGCGGCGGTCGTCCAGGCGCCACTGCAACTCCAGCGGCAGGGTGGCGCGGCCGGCCAGCCGTACGGTGACCACGTCGCCGGTGAGGTGGCCGGTCATCGAGGCGGGGACGAGCGAGAACGCCCGGCTCTGCGCCAGCAGGTAGAGCCGGGAGCCGACGATCCGGGCCGGGCCCACCAGGACCGGCGGCTCCACCCCGCGCTCGGCGCACAGCGCCAGGACGTGGTCGTAGTAGCGCGGGCTCTGCTCGCGCGGCCACAACAGCAGCGGCAGGTCGCCCAGTTCGTCCAGCCGCACGGCGTCCCGCCCGGCCAGCGGGTGGTCCCGGCTGAGCGCGATCCGCACCGGCTCGTCCGCGATGCGCTCCCGCCGGTAGCCGGGGACGTCGTCGAGGAATCGGCCGAGGCCGATATCGGCCAGTTCGGCGGCCAGCGTCGGCGAGACCCGCCCGGTGTCCACCGACAGCTCGGCCAGCACCAGCTCCGGCAGCTCCCGTTCGGCCCGGCTCACCACGGCCGGCAGCAGCCGGTTGACCACGGTGGGGGAGGCGACGATCCGCGCGGTGCCCAGCCGGGCCTCCTCGTGCAGCCGAACCCGGGCGAGCAGCGCGTCGGCCCGGGCCAGCAGTCCGGCGGACTCGGCGGCCATCACCTCCCCGGCGGAGGTCAGCCGCACCGCCCGCCGGCTGCGGTCGAACAACTCCACCCCGACGGTCCGCTCCAGCCGGGCGACCTCCTGGCTGACCGTGGGCTGCGAGATGTGCAGCCGCTCGGCGGCCCGGCCGAAGTGCAGGGTGTCGGCCACCGCGAGGAAGACCTCCAGCTGGCGCAGGGTGAGACTCATAGCCGGAAGTCTATGAGAAGGGCCGGTATTCATTCTGGATCCCGATGTGATCGCTCCCTACGCTGAAGCCACCGCTGCCACACCGTGGTGGCAGCCTCACAGGGAGCACGCCACCATGACCGGACTGCCCATCCGCATCTCCGAGGAAGTCACCGGGGCCGTCGCCGCCGGCGCCCCCGTCGTCGCCCTGGAGTCGACGATCTTCACCCACGGGCTGCCCCGGCCGCGCAACCTGGAGGTCGCGCTGGAGGCGGAGGAGCGGCTGCGGTCCACCGGCGTCGTCCCGGCCACCATCGGCGTCTACGCGGGCGTGCCCACGGTCGGCCTGTCCACCGGGCAGATCAAGGAACTGTCCGAGGCCGACGACCTCGACAAGGCCAGCCTGCGCGACCTCCCGGTGGTCGCCGCGCTCGGCCGTCACGGCGGCACCACGGTCGCCGCCACCGCCTTCCTCGCGCACCGCGCCGGCATCCGGGTCTTCTCCACCGGCGGCCTCGGCGGCGTCCACTTCGGTGCCTCCGAGAGCTTCGACGAGTCCGCGGACCTGACCACCCTGGCCGCCACCCCGGTGACCGTGATCAGCGCCGGCGTCAAGTCGATCCTCGACATCCGGGCCACCCTGGAGCGCTTCGAGACCCTCAACATCCCGGTCATCGGCTACCGCACCCGCAACTACCCCGGCTTCTACGTCACCGACTCCGGCCACCGGATCGGCTACCAGGTCGACTCCCCCGAGCAGGCCGCCAAGGTGATCGAGGCCCGCGACGGACTGGACCTGCCGCAGGCCGTCCTGATCGCCAACCCGGTCGACCCGGACAAGCAGCTCCCGCCGAAGGAACTGGACGCGCTGCTCACCCGCGCCTGGGCCGAGGCCGAGCGCCAGGGCGTCACCGGCAACGCCTCCACCCCGTTCCTGCTCGACTTCATCCAGCGCGACACCCAGGGGCGCAGCCTGGAGGTGAACGTCGAGGTCTACCGGGGCAACGTCCGGCTGGGCGGCGAGATCGCCATCGCGCTGGCCGCCGCCCGAAACGAGGGCTGACCCGTGCTCGGAGTGCTCGGCGACCTCGTGGAGGACATCGTCGTCTGGGTGGCCGGCCCACTGCGGCACGGCACCGACTCCGACGCCCGGGTCTTCCGGCAGCGCGGCGGCAGCGCCGCCAACGTCGCCGCCTTCGCCGCCGGACAGTGCCCGACGAGGTTCCTCGGCTGCGTCGGCGACGACCCGGCCGGGCACGGCCTGGCCGCCGAACTGGCCGGCCACGGCGTGGACGTCCGGGTCGCGCGGCACGGGCGGACCGGCAGCATCGTGGTCCTCATCGACGACGCCGGTGAGCGCACCATGCTCCCCGACCGGGGCGCGGCCACCCTGCTGGAGACCGTCCCGGACGCCTGGCTGGACGGGCTGACCCACCTGCACGTGCCCGCCTACTCCTTCGACGGCGAGCCGGTCGGCACGGCGGCCGTCGACGCGCTGCGCCGGGTCCGCGCGGCCGGCGGCACCACCTCGCTGGACGCCTCCTCGACCGGCATGCTGGAGGGCTTCGGCCGCGAGCGCTTCCTGACCCTCGCCGCCGACCTCGCGCCCAGCCTGCTGTTCGCCAACCGCGAGGAGTCCGCGTACCTGGGGCTGCTCACCGACGGGCGCCCCGGGCCGCAGCGCGCCCGGCTGGCGGCCACCACGGTGGTCACCAAGTCCGGCGCCGAGGCGACCACCGTCGACGTGCCGGGGGAGCGGCCGTTCACCGTGCCGGTGCCGCCGGCCGGCGAGGTCCGCGACCTCACCGGCGCGGGCGACGCCTTCGCGGCGGGCTTCCTCGCCGCCTTCCTGGACGGCCGGCTGACGGGCACCGGGCTCGGCGAGGCCGGGCTGCGCGAGGCCGCAGCGCGGGGGCACCGCTGTGCGGCGCGGGTGCTGGCCTCACCCGGTGCGTCCTGCCCGCCGGACTGAGTCACCCGCGCCACCGGGGCCGACCCGCAGCGGCCCGGTGCCGGCCGCCCACGACGCCGCCCCGCCCCCTCGGCGGTACGAGGGGGCGGGGCGGCGCGGTCCGTCAGTCCAGGGCCAGGAAGCTGCCAACGTGCTCGTCCGGCCGGAACTCGCCCGGGCCCAGGGGGTTGAGGATCTTGGTCTGACAGTTGCCGTCGGGGAACAGCAGGATGGTGCCGCCGGTCCGGTTGGCGATCGCGGTGTCGGCGCCGAGGCCGGGGTAGCACTGGCCGCCCTGCGGGTCCCGGGTCTGCTTGAACTGGCTGCCGTTCTCCTGGATCACGACGCCGGGCGCCGCCGAGGCGGTCGGAATGTTGACGAAGGACAGGGCGAGGACGCCGGCGGTGGCCACGAGGGCCGCGCGGGGACCGAAACGCATGCGCATGGGGAACTCCCGTACTGGGTCGATGGGGGTACGTCACCGGGAGCCCGAAGCCCGAAGCCCGAGCGGTCGGCGCCTCGCCGCTCCCGGTGACGGGTACCCCGGCCCGGTACCGGCCGCCCGCACGGGACCGCTGGTTCACCCGAAGAGCTTCGGACACCCGCCGAGTCGGTGGCCCGAGCACCGCGAAAAACCGGGCGCACCCGCGCCGCGGGTGCGGTAGGGTGACGGGCGCCACAAGAGAGCGAGTAGAGACGGGGAGGTGAGAACCCATGACCGCTGTGCCGGAACGGGTGCTCCCCGGCCGCGACGGCGACACCCTCGTGCGGGACCACGCCCGGCCGTAGCGCCGGCCGCAGTCCGGAGCGCGCGGGAGCGTCCGCCATCGGGCCAGGCATGGGGCGGGAGCCCCGGGTCGGACGACGTCCTCCCACCTGTGCTCCGAGGGGTTCCCTTGCCTGTCCACCCGTCCACCGACCTCCGCTCCACCGTCACCGCCCGGCTTCGCGCCGCCGGTTGCGTCTTCGCCGAGGACGAGGCCCGCATCCTGCTGGCCGCCGCCGCGACGCCCGCCGAACTCGCCGCCATGGTCCATGACCGGGCCGCCGGCCGACCGCTCGAACACGTCGCCGGCTGGGCCGAGTTCGCCGGTCTGCGGATCGCCGTCGACCCCGGCGTCTTCGTCCCCAGGCGGCGCAGCGAGTTCCTGGCCCGCGCCGCCGGCGCGCTCGCCCGCGAGAACGCGCTGGTGGTCGATCTGTGCTGCGGCACCGGCGCCCTCGGCGCGGCGCTCGCCGCCACCGCGGGCCACCCTGTCCGGCTGTACGCCGCCGACCTCGACCCCGCCGCCGTCCGCTGCGCCCGTCGCAACCTCGCGTCGAGCGGCGCCGAGGTGTTCGAGGGAGACCTCTTCGACGCGCTGCCCTCCGGCCTGCGCGGCCGGGTGGACGTGCTGCTCGCCAACGTCCCGTACGTGCCCACCGCCGACATCGCGCTGCTGCCGGCCGAGGCCCGGCTGTTCGAGGCCCGCCCGGCACTGGACGGCGGCGCCGACGGCCTGGACGTGCTGCGCCGGGTGGCCGCCGACGCCCCGCACTGGCTCGCCCCGGGCGGCGCCCTGCTCTTCGAGACCAGCGGCCGGCAGGCCGCCACCGCCCTCGGTGTGGTCACCGCCGCCGGCCTGACCGCCGCCCTCGGCCACGACGACGACCTCGACGCCACCGTGGTCACCGCCGTCCGCCCGTAGACGCGCACACATGCGGCTGAGCGCGACAGCCATGTCCGGGCGGTGGCGCGCGGAGTTGACTGATGCCCATGAACGAGAACGCGAACGCGAACAGCACCCGGCAGCCCAGCACCTCCACCACCGCCGCCCGGACCGTCCTGGTCACCGGCGGGACCGGCAAGACCGGCCGACGCGTGGCCGAGCGCCTCACCGCGCTCGGCCACACCGCCCGGATCGGCTCGCGCACCGCGCCGGTCCCGTTCGACTGGGACGACGACACCACCTGGGACGCCGCTCTCGACGGTGTCGGCGCCGCCTACCTCGCCTACTACCCCGACCTCGCCTTCCCCGGCGCGGTCGAGACCGTCGGGGCCTTCGCCCGGCACGCCGCCAAGGCCGGGGTCGACCACCTGGTGCTGCTCTCCGGGCGGGGCGAGGAGGCCGCGCAGGCCGCCGAGGCGGCGGTCGCCGCGGCCGGTACCGGCTGGACGGTGGTCCGCTGCTCGTGGTTCGCCCAGAACTTCTCCGAGAGCTTCTTCCTGGAGGCGGTGCTCGCGGGTGAGCTGGCGCTGCCGACCGGCACCGCCGTCGAGCCGTTCGTCGACGCGGACGACATCGCCGACGTCGCCGTGGCGGCGCTCACCGAGGACGGCCACGACGGCGAGATCTACGAGCTGACCGGCCCGCGCCTGCTCTCCTTCGCGGACGCCGCCGCCGAACTCTCCGCGGCGACCGGGCGGGAGATCCGCTTCACGGCGATCACCGTCGAGGAGTGCCGCGCGATGCTGGCGGCCCTCGGTCTGCCCGGCGACTTCGCCGACCTGTTCACGATGATCCTGGACGGCCGCAACGCCAGCCTGGCGGACGGCGTACGGCGGGCGCTCGGCCGGGAGCCGCGCGACTTCGCCGACTTCGCCCGGGACGCCGCTGCCTCCGGCGTCTGGAAGGTCTGAACACCCCTGCCGAGCCCCGCAGTTCAGCACCCTGCGGCCCGGGGATCCCGCACCTGGTCCCCGGGCCGCCGCCCGCCCCGACACCTCCTGGAGCCCGCTCATGCCCGCCACCGCTGCCGCTGCCACGGCTGCCGTCGCCGCCCCCGCCCGCGAGCTCGCCGCCACCGGACCGGTGCTCGCCACCGCCGCCACCGCGATGGGCCTGATGTCCGGCCTCTTCTTCGCCTTCGACGTGTCCGTGATGCCCGGCCTCGCCGCCGGGGACGACCGCACCTGTGTGACCGCGATGCAGAACATCAACACCGCCATCACCAACCCCGTCTTCGGCGCGGTCTTCGTGGGCGCCCTCGCCATGCCCGCCGTCGGCACCTGGCTGCTGCACCGCTCCGGGCGGCGCGCCGCCACCCTGTGGACGGCCGTGGCGACCGTCCTCTACCTCGCCGCGCTCGTCCTCACCGCCGCCGTCAACATCCCGCTCAACGACCGGCTCGCCGCGGCCGGGGACCCCGCCGCCATCACCGACCTCGCCGCCGTCCGGGCCGCCTTCGTGCCCACCTGGACGACCGCCAACATCGCCCGCACCGTGCTCTGCACCGCCGCCCTGGCCGCCCTCACCCGCGCCCTCCTGGTCCACCGCCGCCCTGGCCGCTGAGCGGTCGGCCGCGCCGACCCGCCCGCCGTCGTGGAGCGGCGTCCCCGGTGAGAACCCGTGGTTCGCGACACCTGGGCGGAAGGCTCGTGGCTACAGCTGGACCGGAGCACCGCCGGCCGGTTCCGGTGCCGGCAGCCCCCGCACCTGCCGGCGCAGCAGCACGAGGCCCAGCGCGAGGCTGACGATCATGTCAAGTCCCTGCAGCCAGTCGGGTGTTCGGCCGGGCGAGTAGATCCCCAGGTAGTCCGCCTGGGCGTGCACCAGGACCAGCGGCCAGACGCTCCCGATGACGAGGCGTGCCGCGCCGAGGCAGAACCCGAACAGACCCGCGGACAGCAGCTGCCACCGGGTGTCGTTCCAGGACGCCCCGAAGAACAGGTAGTTGTCCAGGTGGGCCGCCCCGAACAGCACCGCGCTCAGGACCACCGAGCGCACCGCGCCCAGCGGTCGTGCGACCTGGAGGACCAGCGCCCGGTAGCCGAGCTCCTCACTGAGGCCGATGCCGAGGGTGAGCACCACGCCGCCGATCAGCGTCGGCGTGTCGCCTTCGAGACTGGGCAGCGCCGCGAGGCCGGACACCGCCACGACCGGCAGCAGCACCGGCCAGCGGGCGAGCCCGCCCCAGGTCGCCACCCCCGCGACCCGCATCATCCCCCAGGCCCGCAGCAGTACCAGTGCCGCCGCGGCGGCCACCAGGTTGACCACCGTCGGACCCAACTGCGGGAACCAGTGCGGCGTCAGCGCAGGCAGCACCTTCGCCACCAGCACCACCACGCCCTGCCACCCCAACGCGAGTTCCACCGCCCCGAGCACCGGGCGACGGCGCACGTGCTCTCCCCAGCGCGTCACCATGCTGCGAGCATAGGCCACACCCCGGGTCCCGGAGCCCCGCGATTCCGGGCACCGACGGTGCGGGGTCGGGCCGGGCGGCGGGGCCGCAGGGCGGGCGCGACAGTCGATCAACTGTCGCGCACGGCACGTCGGGACCCCCTAGGCTTGCCCGCCATGGACACCCTGACCGGGCTGCTCGACGGCCCCAAGGCCCGCGGCGCGTTCGTGCTGCGCTCCGTCCTCAGCACGCCGTGGGCGCTGCGGATCGAGGACCGCGCGCCACTGTCGCTGCTCACCATGCTGGACGGCGAGGCGTGGATCCTGCCCGACGGCGGGCAGCCGGTGCTGGTCCGGCCGGGGGACCTCGCGCTGCTGCGCGGGCCGGACGCCTACACCGTCGCGGACGATCCGCGGACCGAGCCGGAGATCGTCATCGGACCCGGGCAGATCTGCTCCAAGGACGGCGTCGGTGTCGCCACCTCGATGGCCCTCGGGGTGCGGACCTGGGGCGAGAGCCGGCCGGGCGACGAGCACCCGTCGGTGATGCTGACCGGCACCTACCTGGCCGAGCACGAGATCGGCCGCCGGCTGCTGGCCCACCTGCCGACCCTGCTGGTGCGACCGGCCGGGGTGAACACCACCGAGGACACCCTGGTCCGGCTGCTCGCCACCGAGGTCACCCGGGCCGAGCCCGGCCAGGAGGTGGTGCTGGACCGGCTGTTGGACCTCCTGGTGGTCGGGGTGCTGCGCGGCTGGCTGGCCGCCCCGGACGCCGATGCGCCCGGCTGGCTGCGGGCCCAGGCCGACGAGGTGGTCGGTCCCGCGCTGCGGCTGCTGCACGACGACCCGGCCCGGCCGTGGACGGTGGCGTCGCTCGCCGCCGAGGTCGGGGTCTCCCGGGCCGGGCTGGCCCGGCGGTTCACGGCGCTGGTCGGCGAGCCGCCGATGGCCTACCTGGCGAACTGGCGGCTGACGGTGGCCGCCGACCTGCTGCGCGACCCGGAGCTCACCATCGCGGCCGTGGCCCGGCGGGTCGGCTACGGCGACGCGTTCGCGCTCAGCACCGCGTTCAAGCGGGTGCGGGGGCTGACCCCGCAGGAACACCGCCGGCTAGCTGCCGCCGGAGCTCCGGACGCCGGCCCGGACGGCGTTCCGGGGAGCGCTCGGGGGGATGCTCCGGCCGGGGCGGCCGGGGCGGCCGGGGCGGCGGCGGGCGCCGGGGCGTCATCGTCCCGACCCGGGCCCACCACGGTGGTGCTGGCGGCCGGCTGAGCGCCGAAGAGGGTCCAACCGGATTGCCGGGCGCCTCAGTTCGGCCTCATGTCGCAGTGCAGGACCAGCGCCCAGCAGAGGAAGCCGAGCGCCGCGGTGGACAGCAGCGCCCGCGCTGCGGTCCACCGCATCCGCCGCGCGCCGCACCGGTCGAACGACTCGGCGTGCCACGCCCGGTCCTCCCGGCCCGCCCCGCCCGATCGGTCGGCGTCCGCCAGTGCCTGGCTCAGCGGGAGGTTGACCACCCTGGTCGCCACCAGCGAGCCGGTGTAGCAGACCAGCGCGCCGACCGACGCCGGCAGCGCCTGGCGTGCGTCGCTCGGCAGGTGCAGCAGGACGGACGCGCCCGTGAACACCAGCGCGCCGACGAAACCCAGCAGGTACCACCCGTTGAGGACGGCCACGTTGAGTCGTTGCATCACCTGGACCACCGTGAGACTGTCAGCCGTGCGAAGCCCCGGAGTCAGCGAGGCGTAGGTGTAGAAGAGCCCGGAGGTCACTCCGGTGGTGACGGTCGCCGCCACCAGTGCGAAGACCCGCATCGCCTCCATGCCGCCCTGCCCCCGTCCTCTCGGTCGGCGCCGCCCGGTCGAAGCGGCCCCGAGTGCCGATCATCCGTCATCGAACGGCCGCTTGCCCACCGAATTGGCCGATAGGGCAATGATGATGACGAATGGTCATGGCCGGGCGGCCGGAACCCGACCGCGGAGGCTCAGCCTCCGGTGCGCCGCCCGGCGAGCGCGGCGAGCAGCGTGTCGACGGTCCAGTGCCCGGCGGCGCCCGGGCGGGTGCTCAGGTAGGCGGCGGTGCGGCGCGGCGACCAGCCGTGCGCCTCGGCCAGTCCGGTGGCGAGGTTGCGCAGGTAGCGGGCGCGCGGGGGGTTGAGCGGGGCCTCGGCCAGGGACCACGGGGCGGTGAACGTCAGCACGGGGACGCCGTCCAGCGTGCCGGGGCACACCAGGGTCTGGTACCGGCCCGGCCCCTGAGGGTCGCGCCCGGTCCGCAGCACGGTGGCCAGGTCGAGGTCGGTGCCCGGCCCGCCGCCCATCTCCTGGGCGGCGATGTCGCTGAACTGTTCGGCGGTCAGCAGGTATGCCCGAGCGGGCACGGTGCCGGGGCGCTGCGGGTCGTGGAGCGCCATGCCGCCGCCCCAGGTCCGCGACTCCAGGGCGAAGTAGAGCAGCCCGGGCAGCCGCACCGGCACCGAACGCCGGGGCGGCCGGGCGTCGCGGCAGCCGGGGTAGTCCCGTTCGCCCTCCTCGGGCCGCCCGCCGCGCAGGTAGCAGGCGAGCCGCCCGGCGTGCATGTTCGAGCCGTACGCGGCGTACCAGAGCAGCGGCGGCGCGGCCGGGGGCGGGTCGGCGGGCGGCGCTTCGGCGGGCACGGGGTCGGACGGCGGGCCGACGAGCGGTCGGATCTGCTCCACGGCCGGTGACGCTACCCGCCCGACCCGCGGGGAGCGCGGACGACAGACCCGAGCCCGGGCGGGTAGCTCGCGGTGACGGCGCGCCCGGCCGCGCGGGCCGCCAGCGCCTTCCGCGCCGCGTACCCCCGGGCCGGACCGGCCGCGGCGTCCAGGTCCTCGCCCGGGTGGAACCAGGCCCAGTCGGTGATCTCCCCGTCCGGGCAGTGGAGCCGGACCGCCCTGGGGTCGGCGGTCCCGAAATCGTGGAAGAACTGCACGATGGGGTGGTCCGCGCCCGGGGCCGGATGCTGCCAGACCACCGCGAGCAGCGGTCCGGGCGGCCGGTCGAGTCCGGTCTCCTCCCGCAGTTCACGGGCCGCCCCGGTCGGCGAGTCCTCATGGGCGTCGAGCACACCGCCCGGGAAGTTCCACCGTCCGGCGTCCGGCCGCCGGTCCGGCTCCCGGACCCGCGGCATGACCATCAGCAGCCGGCCGTCCGGCGCGGTCACCACGGCGGCCGTGCACAGCCACGCGCGCGGCGTCGTGGCCAGCCATTGGGGGCGCGGCAGGTGCGGGCGGGCCGGAGCGTGCGCCCGCAGGAACCGGACGGTGGCGGGGGAGACACCGGGCAGGTTGTCCGTGAAGAACCAGGCGTGCGTGGCGTGCCGGGGGAGCACGAGCCGGTGCAACGCGCCGGGCGCGCTTGCCGACAGCGCGAACACCTGCCGCCGCGCCGGGTGGGGCCCGCCGTCGTCGGGTCCGTCCTCGAACACCCCGGCCGGCCGCACCGCCTCGGCGGTCACCCCGCAGACCTCGGCCAGCGTGCGAACGGCCGCCGCCGCCGGCGTCTCGGCCGGGCGGACGGGGGCGGACGGCAGCTCCCAGCCGCCGTCCGGACGGCGCAGCAGCAGGACCCGGCCGAGCGTGTCGGTGACGAGCACGGCGGCGACGAGCGCGGCGGCGGCATGCTCGGCGGGGGCGGGCACGTTGACGGCGGGCACGTTGACGGCGGGTTCGGCTGCGGCGGGTTCGGCGGTGAGCGGCGAGGGGCGGGACGAACGTTCCACCTGGAGGCCTCCTTCGACGGGACGGGTGGGCCCACGGGCCGGCGGCGCGTCAGTGGCCGCCGGGCGGTGGTCGTGTGGCACCGAGGTCCAGCCGCATGTACCCGTCCACCGGCCCGAAGCCGAGCGTCCGGTACAGCGGGGCCCCGGCCTCGGTGGCCCGCAGCTCGATGGACCCGCAGCCGCACGCCCCGAGCGCCTCGACCAGCGCCGCCGTCACGGCCCGGGCGTGCCCGCGCCGCCGGTGCGCCGGGTCGGTGACCACCGTGTGGATCCGCCCCCACCGCCCCGTCGGGTGGGTCGGGCCCCGGTAGCCGCGGTAGACGATGCCGATCGCGCAGGCGGCCAGCCCGCCGCCGTCGGCCGGCACCACGTAGGCGAGCAGGTCCGGGTCGCGGCCCAGCCGGGCGCGCATGTCCTCGCGGAAGGTGGTGCGCCACGCCTCGTCGAGCGGTCCGCCGTCCAGCACCGCGACCCGCAGCCGCAACAACTCGTCGGCGTCCCCGGGCCCGGCCGGCCGTACCCCGCCACCCGCCGAGTCCCGACCCAACCCGGTCACCTCCGTCCGTCGCGCGCTGCCCCGGTGCTGGTGGCCCCTACCCGCCCGCACCCGGCCCGGAACCCCCGGGGGCCGGGCGGGGCGGGGCGGCTGAGCAGGGACCGCAGGACCCGGACCGACGGACCGCCGGGCCTGCACGCCCCGAGCCCCGCCCCCCTTGCCCGCCGTGACGCAGACTCGGGCGCGGACGGGGCGTCCACGGAGCGCCGGGCCGTCCGGGTGGCCGCCGCCGCTGTCCATGGCGGCCCCTACGATGTCCGGCATGAACACTGGGGCGCCGGAGACGCGGCTCGTCGACAACCGCTTCGAACTGCTGGAACGACTCGGCGGCGGAGGCATGGGCCTGGTCTGGCGCGCCCGCGACACCATGCTGCACCGCGAGGTCGCGCTCAAGGAGGTCCGCCCGCCGGATCCGGCCATGGCCGCGGCCGACCCCGCCGCCGCCCACGAACTGCGCGAGCGCGTGCTGCGCGAGGCCCGGGCGCTCGCCCGCCTCCAGCACCCCAACGTCGCGGTGATCCACCACATCGTCGACACGCCCGGCCACCCCCACCCGTGGCTGGTCATGGAGCTGGCCACCGGCGGCAGCCTCGCCGACCGGATCGCCCGCGGCCCGCTCACCGTCCCCGAGGCCGCCCGGATCGGCCGCGGCGTGCTGGCCGCGCTGCGCGCCGCGCACGCGGCCGGCATCCAGCACCGCGACGTCAAACCCGCCAATGTGCTGCTGCGCGCCGACGGCACCCCCGTCCTCACCGACTTCGGCATCGCCGCGATGCAGGACGCCACCGCGCTCACCGCCACCGGTGCGCTGATCGGCTCGCCCGAGTACATCGCGCCGGAGCGGATCCGCGGCGAGGAGGGCAACCCGTCCTCCGACCTGTGGTCGCTCGGCATGCTGCTGTACGTCGCGGTCGAGGGCCACCACCCGCTGCGCCGGTCCACCTCGCTGGCCACGCTCGCCGCCGTGCTCGACGAGCCGCTGCCGCCGCCGACCCACTGCGGGCCGCTGGGGCCGGTGCTGGCCGCGCTGCTGGCCCGTGACCCGGCGGCGCGGCCGGATGCCGCGCAGCTCGACCAGGCGCTCGCGGCGGCCGAGACGGGCGCCGGTGCCGGACCGTACCCGGGCCAGTACGCCGGCCCGTCGGGCACGGCGTACCTCCCCGCGCCCGGCGGGGGCGGGACCGCCGACGGGACCGGGACCCAGTACCTCGGCCCGACCGGCCCGGCCGCGATGCCGCCTCCGCCGAGACGCCGCCGGACCGGCGCCGCCGTCACCCTCGCCGTCACTGGGGTCGCCCTGGCGGGCGTGCTCGCCTGGGCGCTGCGCCCCGACGGGACCGGCGGCACGGCCGGCACGGACGGCGCCCCGAGCGGGTCGTCGGCCTCCGCCGGTGCGGCCGGCTCCCCGGCGGTCCCGGGGGACACCACCGCGTTCACCGGCCCGGCCGTCCCGCCCTCCCTCACGCCGCCCGCGGCGGGCACCACCTCCGCCACCCCGGCCGCCAAGCCGTCGGCGAACACCTCCAAGGACCTGATGACCCCGGACGGCGTCCGAACCGTCGTCGCGGCGATCACCGGGCAGAGCGGCGGTACGAAGGTCAAGGCGCTCAACGTCTACCCGGGCTACGCCAACGCCCAGGTGCCGACCGCCGACGGTCGTAACTACGACTGGTACGACTACCGGGACGGCAAGGTCACCAAGCGCACCGGCGGGCCGATGGGCAAGGACAAGCCGGTGGACCTCGCGCAGTACGACTGGGACGTCGTCCCCGCCCTGCTGAAGAAGGCCAACGACACCCTCAACGTGAAGGACCCGACCAGCCGCTACCTGGTCATCGACACCTTCCCGGGCGACGGTGTGGCGAGCATCCGGGTCTACCTCTCCGACGAGTACCACAACAGCGGCTACCTGCTGGCGGACACCAAGGGGAACGTGCGCCGCACCTTCGCCGCCGACTGAGCCCGCCACCGCGCCGGCCACCGCGCCCGCCAGCGCGCCGGCCACCCGACCGGGACGCGTCGGGAGGGGCCGGGACAACCACGGACGGTGCACCAGCACAGGGCGGGCGACCCGGCGGTGGACGATGCTGGACTGGTCCCGTGCCGCGCCGCCGCGCCCCGGCACCGACCGACCGACCCACCGACCGCCGAGCGAGGAGCCGTCGCGACCATGAGCGAGAACCACCACGTCCTGCTGCTCGACTTCACCGACCGCGCCGCCTGCCGGGCCGCCTTCGACGAGGCCGCCCACCTGCCGGGCCTGCGCCAGTCCGCGATCGTCGAGCGCCTGGCCGACGGCACCCTGGACTTCCCCGCCAGCCAGGTGCGCGGCGCGGGCGCGCCGACCGTGGGCGCGGGCGTGGTCGGCGGCCTCGCCGGACTGCTCGGCGGCCCGATCGGCGTCCTGCTGGGCTGGGCCGCCGGGACGGCGATCGGCAACGCCGCCGAGAGCTGGCGCGACCACGAGGGCGGCGCCGGGCTGATCGTGCTCAGCGAGGAGGTGGACGAGGGGCACAGCATGCTGGTGCTCGACCTCGCGGAGACCTCGCCGGACCCCGCCGACGCGCTGGCCGCCCGCCACGGCAGCACGCCCCGCCGCATCCCGGCCGCCGAACTGGCCGAGCGTGTCAAGGCGGCCCGCCGCGCCGCCGAGTAGCCCGCCGCGCCGCTGAGCACCGCGGTGCGCCCGGAACGGAAAACCAGGTGTCGTTCGCCGCCGGAGGGAGCAACATGCTCGATATGTCTGATACCTCAGTACTCACCCGGGCCGAGGCCGTCGAACGCCACCAGCTGCTCGACGTCCGCACGGTCCACGTCGACCTCGACCTGACCCGCGGTCGGGAGGTGTTCGGCTCGACCACGGTGATCCGCTTCGGCTGCACCGCCCCGGGCGCCGGGACCCAGGTGGACGTCAAGCCGTCCGTGCTCCACCGGGTCGTGCTGAACGGTCGTGAGCTCGACGTCGCCGCGCTGCGGGCCGGGCGCTTCCGGCTGACCGGCCTGGCGGCCGAGAACGAACTCACCGTCGAGGCCGACATGGCCTACTCGCACACCGGCGAGGGCATGCACCGTTACACCGACCCCGCCGACGGCGAGGACTACGTCTACACCCAGTCCTTCCTCGACGACGGCCCGCGGGTGTTCGCCTCCTTCGACCAGCCCGACCTCAAGGCGCGGTACACGGTGTCCGTCACCGCGCCGCAGCCGTGGACCGTGGTCGGCAACGGCGTGTCCGACCAGGTCGCGCCCGGCCGCTGGGAGTTCGCGCCCACCCCGCCGATCAGCAGCTACCTGGTCTCTGTGGTGGCCGGCCCGCTGCACTCGGTGCGCGCCGAGCACGACGGGATCCCGCTCGGCCTGCACTGCCGCCGCTCGCTCGCCGCCCACCTGGACGCCGACGCCCCCGAGCTGCTGGAGATCACCCGGCAGGGCTTCGACCACTACCACCGGGCCTTCCGGCACCGCTACCCCTTCGACAGCTACGACCAGTGCTTCGTCCCGGAGTTCAACGCCGGCGCGATGGAGAACCCCGGCTGCGTCACCCTGCGCGACGAGTACGTCTTCCGCTCCGCCGTCGACGACACCAAGCGCGAGGAGCGCGCCCTGGTGGTGATCCACGAGATGGCGCACATGTGGTTCGGCGACCTGGTCACCATGAAGTGGTGGGACGACCTCTGGCTGAACGAGTCCTTCGCCGAGTACATGGCCTACAGCGTCACCGCCGCCTCCACCCGCTTCGGCGCCGCCTGGACCGGCTTCGCCGCCAACCGCAAGACCTGGGGCTACGACGCCGACCAGCGCCCCTCCACCCACCCGGTGGCACCCACCACGGTGGAGGACACCGCGCAGGCGCTGCAGAACTTCGACGGCATCTCCTACGCCAAGGGCGCCGCCGCGCTGCGCCAGCTGGTGGCCTGGCTCGGCGAGGAGACCTTCCTGGCCGGAGTCAACGACCACTTCGACGCGCACGCCTTCGGCAACGCCACCCTCGACGACCTGCTCCGGGCGCTGACGGCGGCCAGCGGCCGCGACGTCCACGGCTGGGCCGACCGCTGGCTGCGCACCACCGGCGTGGACACCCTGCGGGTGGCCGACGGCCGCATCGAGCACACCGCCGCCGACGGCGTCCCGCGCCCGCACCAGCTGACCGTGGGCCACTACCGCCGCACCGCCGACGGCACCCTGGAACTGGCCGACCGGGTGCCGCTCGACCTGTCGGCGGACGGCGCCGTGCCGCAGCCGGTGGCCGCCGCCGAGCTGACCCTGCTCAACGACACCGACCTCAGCTTCGTCAAGATCCGCCTCGATCCCGACTCCTGGCGGACCGTGCGCTCCTCGCTCGGCGCCGTGCCCGAGGAGCTGGCCCGCGCGGTGCTCTGGAGCGCCGCCCGCGACCAGGTGCGCGACGGGGAGCTGGCGCCCGGCGAGTACCTGGAGCTGGTCGCCGACCACCTGCCCGGCGAGACCTCCGTGCACCTGGTGGACGCGGTGCTCTCCTTCGCCCACGGGTTCGTGGTGGACTGCGCGGTGCCGCCGGCCGACCGCCCGGCGGCACTGGCCGGGCTGGCCCGGGTCTGCCGCACCCTGCTGCGGCGCACCGAGGGCGAGCCGGACCGCACCGGTCTGCGCCTGGTGGCCGCGCGCGGCGTGATCGCCACCGCCGCCGACGCGTCGCAGGCCGCCGAACTGCGCGACTGGCTGGCGGCCGGCGCGGTGCCCGGCGGGCCGGCGCTCGACCCGGACCTGCGCTGGCGGCTGCTGCTGCGGCTGTGCGTGCTCGGTGCGGCGGGCGAGCCGGAGATCGCCGCCGAGTTCGCCGCCGACCCCAGCGACACCAGCGAGGAGGGCGCCGCCCGCTGCCGCGCCGCGCTGCCCGACCCGGAGGCCAAGGAGGCCGCCTGGCAGGCGCTGTTCCACGGCGAGCTCTCCAACTACCTGGCCACCGCCACCGCCGACGGCCTGTGGCAGCCCGAGCAGGCCGAGCTGCTGGAGGAGCTGACCGTGCGCTACTTCAAGGAGCTGGGACCGGCGTCCGGCCGCCGCGGACCCGCGCTCGCCCGGGTGCTCACCCGGGCCGGATTCCCCGCCTTCGCCGCGACCGACCGGACGGCGCGGGCGGCCGAGGCCTGCCTGGCCGACCCGGACCTCACGACGGCGACCCGGCGCGGCCTGGTGGACCAGCTGGACACGCTGCGCCGCGCGGTCCGGGCGCGGGCACTGGCCGAGCGGTAGCACCTGGCGGCCGGGGGCGGGCGGCTGGGCGACCCGGGTGGTCGCTCAGCGCCGTCGGCCCCCGTCTGCCGTCTGCCGTCTGCAGCGGGCGGCCGACGGTGGGGAAGCGGTGGTGTGCGCTGCTAGCATCCGCGCATTCCGAACGAAGATCGAACAGGGCGAGGCACGGTGCAGGAAGACCAGCTACAGAAGCAGGAACAGCCGCAGGAGCAGTCGCACGATCAATCGCAGGACCCGGACGGGAGAGCCACGGCCCGGCGCCGCCGCATCGCCGCCGGCGTCGCGGCAGGAGTGTGCACGCTGGCGCTGGTGGGCGCGGGTGGCTGGGCGATGAGCGGGGCGGACACCACGCAGCCGTCACCGACGGGCTCGCCGACCGCCCCGCCGACCGTGTCGACGTCCCCGACGGCGGCGGCGCCGGCCCCGTCCGAGACCTCGCCGTCCGAAGCCCCGCCGTCCGACACCCCCTCCGCTCCGGCTGTTCCGGCTGCTCCGGTGATCCCGGATCCGCCGGCCGCGGCCGAGCCGGCGGCCCCGCCGGCCGCCGAGCCGACGCCCGTCCGACCCGCCTCGCGCCCGACCGCCCCACCGGCTCAGCCGGCCCCGGCGTCCCCGCGCCCGACCGCCCCTCCGAAGGCGGCCCCGACCGCACCCCCCGCGGCGCCCGCGCCCCCCGCACCCCCTGCGGCGCCCGCGCCCCCGCCGGTCGAGCCGCCTGCCGCCCCGCCGGTTGCCCCGCCCGCGGCCCCCAAGCCGGCGCCCAAGCCGACCGCCGACCCGCCCGAGGGCCCCGGCCCGGGGGAGTGGACCGTACCACCACGCCCGGTACCCACCTTGCCGACTCGCCCGGCCTCCTGCCCGCCCGGCCAGATCGCCTCCTGGGACGGCTGCCACCCCCTGCCCCCGCCGATCACACTCTCCTGACGTCCCCTCCCGACGTCCCCCTCGGGCTTCCCCCGACCGCCCGGTTCGCGCCGGGCGGCCTTGATCGGCCTTTAGTTGAATGCTAAATTACTTCTGACGCCAAGCTCCGAAGCCGTAGGAGGCCACGATGACGACGCCCACCGTCACCGACAACCCCGAGAAGTCCCGCTACGAGATCACCGCCGACGGTGAACTCGCCGGCTTCGCCGAGTATCACCGGCACGCGGGCGAGATCGCCTTCATCCACACCGAGATCGACCCGCGTTTCGGCGGTCAGGGCCTCGGCGGCATCCTCGCCCGCGCCGCGCTCGACGACGCCCGCGCCAACGACCTCGCGGTGCTCCCGTACTGCCCGTTCATCCGCGGCTGGCTGACCAAGCACCCGGAGTACCACGACCTCGTCCCGGCCGCCCAGCACGAGCGGTTCGGCCTGTGACCGCCGCGGCCACCGGGGGAGTCCCGGACACCGAGACCGGCTTCGTCCGCGCCGCAGCCGCCGTCGCCACCAACACCACCGACGACTACCGCGTCGACATCCGCTCCGGCCGCCACAGGCTGACCGCCGACGAGCCCGAGTCGGCCGGCGGCGCCGACACCGCCACCACCCCGGTCGGCCTGCTGCTCTCCGCGCTGGGCTCCTGCACCGCGATCACCCTGCGGATGTACGCCCAGCGCAAGCAGTGGCCGCTGACCACCGTGCGCGTCCACCTCGGCTACGAGAAGGGCCCGGAGAAGGCCGTCCGCATCACCCGGCGGATCGACCTCGTCGGCGACCTCGACGACGCCCAGCGCGCCCGCCTGCTCGACATCGCCGAACGGACCCCGGTCACCCGCGCCGTCTCCGCCGGCACCCCCATCGTCCCGGCCGCCCCGCGCGGCTAGCCCTCCGGAAAACGAGGCCCACCATGGCTGAACCCGACCTCGCCACCCCGACCGTGCGCGGCGGCCGCGCCGACACCCCGGGCGGCCCCGTCCACGAACTCCTGGCCCCGCGCGAGACGGCCCTCGGCGGCAGCACCGTCGTGCGCCGTCTCCTGCCGAACCTGGGTCGGCGGATGGTGGGGGCGTGGTGCTTCGTGGACCACTACGGTCCGGACGACATCGCGGACGAGCCGGGCATGCAGGTGCCCCCGCACCCGCACATGGGCCTGCAGACGGTCAGCTGGCTGCACGCCGGCGAGGTCCTGCACCGCGACAGCCTCGGCAGCCTGCAGACCGTGCGCCCGCGCGAGCTGGGCCTGATGACCTCCGGGCGGGCGATCTCCCACTCCGAGGAGTCCCCCCGCCCGCACGCCCGCTTCCTGCACGGCGCCCAGCTCTGGGTCGCCCTGCCCGACGCCCACCGCCACCGCGAACCCGCCTTCGAACACCACCCCGACCTGCCCACCGTCACCGCCCCGGGCCTGTCCGCCACCGTCATCCTCGGCACCCTCGACGGCGCCACCTCCCCGGGCACCACCCACACCCCCCTCGTCGGCGCCGACCTCACCCTCACCGCCGGCACCGACCTGCGCCTGCCGCTGGACCCCGACTTCGAGTACGCCGTCCTCACCATGTCCGGCACCCTCGACGTCGACACCGTCCCCCTCGACCCCGGCGCCATGCTCTACCTCGGCACCGGCCGCCGCACCCTCCCCCTCCACGCCACCACCGACGCCACCTTCCTCCTCCTCGGCGGCGAACCCTTCGCCGAAAAACTCGTCATGTGGTGGAACTTCATCGGCCGCACCGGCGACGAGATCACCCAGGCCCGCACCGACTGGGAGCAGGGCACCCGCTTCGGCGAGGTCCACGGCTACGACGGCGCCCGCCTCCACGCCCCGGCCCTCCCGGCACTCCCCCTGAAGGCACGCGGACGGGTGCGCTGACCTGCGGAGACGCGGCGCATATGACGTTCGGTGCTCTACCGCTGGTCGGCTACTTCAGGCGGCTGGAGCCGTTGGCGCAAGGTACCGGTCCGTCGATTCCCGACTCGAGGAGCGCGCGGAATCGGCGCTGCCCTGATTCTCACGTGTCACTGTCTGCCGCAGGGTTTGATCAGCTTAATGCTGACCCTTTGCTGACTCTTCTGATGGTGGGTCAGGTCTCTCGGTGCGACGCCGCCACCGCTCCCGGCTCGCGCATGTCGCGTTCCCTAGGGCTAGCAGAGGCGCGGTGCCGCTAGTGTCCTGCGCCAGGATTCGTTCAAGAATCTGTCCCCGACCAGCTCCCCGTCAACATGCAGACCGACCTCGACGCCCTGTCGGCCCGCTGCCGGAAGTACTGAGCCAGGTTTTCGGCGGTCATCGTGCGCGGGGTGGCTCTGTCCGAGATGGACAGCACATGTTCAAGGGTTTGGGAGGCAGTTGGCGCCGAGGAGCGAGTCGAACTGTTCACGGGTATTCGACAGCGCCTTTGTCAGCGGGACTGCGTTTCGGGGGCTCTTGCTGAGGGAGCTGTGGCTCCTGCGACGTCCGTTCGTCACCTGCGTCATGTCCGGAGCAGAGCAGGTTGAATGCCTGGAGGGCCGCCGAGGCGACGGCATCGCGGGCGCGTGCGGGCGGTTCGCCGGACATGATGCGTCGTCGGAGCTCGCGTAGGGCGGCGCGGTGCGTTCCGGCGATGGCGCCCGCGAGGAGCAGGGGCAACGCGTAGCCGGCATCGCCGGGTGTGTCTGCGGCGTTCGGAGGATGTTCGGTCAGCGCGGTCGCCAGAGCGGCCTCGATGCGTTCGCCGATCTCGCGTTCGCGGGCGCGTAGGGCCGGGCTGTCCTGGATGACCTGCCAGAACGGGGGCGCTCCGGGCTGGAGCCCGAGCATGGGGTGGTCCTGCCGTAGGGCGGAGAGCAGGTCGTCGCGGACGGCTTCGATGGGGCAGGTGCCCGGGGTTCGGTCGCGTACCAGGGTGGCGAGGTGGTTCTCGACCTCGTCCTGGCGGTCGAAGAACAGGTCTTCCTTGGCGGGGAAGTAGTTGAACACGGTGTTGGTGGAGACGCCCGCGTGCCGTGCCACCTCGGCGACCGTGACCTGGTCGAAGCCGTGTTCCAGGAAGAGGGGCAGAGCCGCGTCGGCGATCGCCGTGCGGGTCTGCTGTTTCTTGATCTCTCGAAGGCCCATACCCACATGATAGTGTCACCACAAATTTGGTGTGACACCATGAATTTTTGGGGGCGACGGCGTGACCATGACCTTCGGCATCTATCCCGGCGGCATCCTGGGCGACGACCAGGGCATCATCCATCCGGTCCGACCGGACGAGCCGGACCACATCAACGAGGCCCTCGATGAACTCCAGGGCAACGCGGCCACGCTGGCGGTGCGCGCCTACCGCTCGTTCGCCGCCACCGTGACACCGCCGCAGCCCGCACCCACCGATCCGCACGCCTACCTCCAGCGCGGGCGCACCCTGGACCTCGTGCTGCAGTTCCGCGAGCCGTCCGGTGTGCTGGACGGCTGGCCGGAGTTCGTCCGCCAGGCCGTCCGGGCAGGCGGACGCGAGCTGACGTCCGTCCAGATCTGCGAGGAGCCCAACCTCAACCTCCCCTCCGTCGACGGCAGCACCCCCAACGTCCTGAACGCACTCGTCCAAGGTGTCATCGCCGCCAAGCAGGAGGCCCGCTCCCTCGGCCACCGCGTGGCCGTCGGCTTCAACGCCGCGCCGACCTTCGACCCGTCCGACACCTTCTGGTCCAACCTCGGCGCCCTGGCCGACGCGCGCTTCCGGCAGAGCCTGGACTACGTCGGCCTGGACTTCTTCCCGGACGTGTTCCACCCCGTTCCCGAGAACCAACTGGCAGACGCGGTCACCGCGGTCCTCACGGCGTTCCGCCGCACCAGCCTGCCGCAGGCCGGCATCCCCGGCACCGTCCCGATCCGCATCTGCGAGAACGGCTGGCCCACCGGCCCCGGCCGCACCGAACAGCGACAGGCCGCCTCCCTCGACACCATCATCCGGACCGTCGTCGCCCACGCCCCCGACCTGAACATCGACGGCTACTCGCTCTTCGCCCTGCGGGACGCCGACAGCAACGCCGAAGGGCTCTTCCACCACTTCGGCCTGCTGCGCGACGACTACACCCCCAAGCCGGCCTTCGCGACGTACCAGCAACTCATCAAAGAACTGGACAACCCGCCGGTCACTTCAGCTCCGTGACGTCACGGCTGCCAGGAGTCGCGGTGCTGTCAATTCTGGGGTTCTGGTGAACAGTGACTGGGCCCGGCAAGCAGTAGCGGCGGCGCTGACACGGCTGCCCGACCCTGGTGCCGGCCTCGCTCTACAACGACCACTAGGTGTACTGACCACCGAGGCCCGGACTGCCCTCGGCTTCGACGGGGTCTTCACCGGGCTCTACCTGGAGCAACGCCCGCACCTCCGTATGCCCGTGTCCCTTCGAAGGGACACGGGCATACGGGCTTGTCGATCCCTGCCTAGCGCGGTCAGTTGTGGCTCGCGATCCGGGGCGCCGACGGTTCAGTTGCAGCAGTCGCAGCCCGGCCGGCACCCGCAGGAATCGGCGCTCCGGCTCGAAGTCACGGCGGTTCCGGCGGTGGGCGCGCAGCAGCCCTTGCCTTGCCAGGCGTCGCGGCCTTCCTTGACGGCGATGGCGGCGATGACGAGGGCGGCGATGGGGTCGGCCCAGGACCAGCCGAGGGTGGCGTTGAGGAGCAGGCCGACGAGAAGGACGGCGGATAGGTAGGTGCAGAGCAGGGTCTGCTTGGAGTCGGCGACGGCGCTGGCGGAGCCGAGTTCGCGGCCGGCCTTGCGCTGGGCGGTGGACAGGAACGGCATGATCGCCAGGGAGAGGGCGGCCAGAACGATGCCGGGGAGGGAGCGTTCGGCCTCACCGGTGCCGCTCAGCGCCCGGATCGAGTCGGCGGTGACGTAGGCGGCGAGTGCGAAGAACGAGACGGAGATGATCCGCAGGGTGGTCTTCTCGCGCGACTCGCGCACGGCGTGGTCGCGGGTGGAGAACTGCCAGGCGACTGCGGCGGCGGAGGAGACCTCGATGATGGAGTCGAGGCCGAAGCCCACCAGAGCGGTGGAGGAGGCGACGGTACCGGCCGTAAGAGCGACGACCGCCTCGACCGCGTTGTAGGTGATTGTGGCGGCGACCAGCAGGCGTATGCGCCTGGTGAGCGCGTCGCGGCGGGCCGGGGTCGGGCCAAGGGAGATGACGCTCATCAGCAGCACCCCTTCTCGGCGGCGTCCAAGCAGGTGCGGTCCGTCTCCACGGCGAGGACCGCGGTCCGCAGGTCGTCCAGTGCGTGGCCGAGACGGGGGTCGGCGAGTTCGTAACGGGTGCGGCGGCCGTCCGGCACGGTGACGACGAGGCCGCAGTCACGGAGGCACGCCAGGTGGTTGGACAGCCGGGTCCGGGAGACGCGGAGGGATTCGGCCAGTTCGGAGGGGTAGGCGGGGGCGGCGCGCAGGGCGAGCAGGACGCGGCAGCGGATCGGGTCGGCGAGCGCACGGCCGAACCGGGCCAGCACCTCGACCTCGGAGGCAAGGGTCAGCACGTCGATGACGATACAGGTAACTCTGAATTCAGGAAATCCTGTCTCTTTCCGATGTGTTCAGCCCGCGACGGGAGACGCCTGCCGACCTGGCGGACGACCGGGATTCAGCCGTAGCGCGCAGGGGCCGGGACCCACGAGGATGCCTGCCGTGACCATGGAGAAGGGCCTGGCTCCCATACGATCGAAGCATCGGGCAGCCCTGGTGTTCGGGGCGGGCGCGGCGATCGGGATCCTGGGCGGGATGATCGGACTCGGCGGCGCGGAGTTCCGTCTGCCGCTGCTGATAGGTCTGTTCGGGTTCGCCGCGCTCTCCGCGGTCATCCTGAACAAGGCGATGAGTCTGGTCGTCGTCCTCATCGCCCTGCCCGCCCGCCTGGCGGCGGTCTCCGCCTCCGACGTGGCCGCGCACTGGCCCGCCGCGGTCAATCTGCTCGCCGGAAGCCTGCTCGGTGCCTGGGCCGGAGCGACCTGGGCCGTACGGATGCGCAGCTCCACCCTCTACAAGGTGCTGGCCGCCCTGATGGTGCTCATGGCGGCCGCCCTGCTCGCCACGCACATCTCCACCCTGGGAACGCTCGCACTCCCGCTGTGGGCCCAGGTGCCGATCGGGGTGGTGGCCGGATTCGGCATCGGCGTGGTCGCGGCCGTCATGGGCGTTGCCGGGGGCGAGTTGCTGATCCCGACGATCGTGCTGCTGTTCGCGGTCGACATCAGGACGGCGGGCAGCCTCTCCCTGCTGGTGTCGCTGCCGACGATGCTCGTGGCCTTCGCCCGGTACAGCCGTGACGGAAGCTTCGCGGTGCTGGGCGTCAACCGTCGCTTCACGCTGGTCATGATCGCGGGCTCGATCACCGGCGCGGTGGTGGGCGGGCTGCTGCTCGGGGTGTTCCCGGACCTGGTGCTGGTCCCGGTGCTGGCGGTGATCCTGCTGGTGTCCGCGGTCAAGCTCGCCCGGCACGACTGACGCCATGAGAGCAGGGTGGGGCCGCGCCTTGGGTGCGGGCCGGTGCTTGACCTTCGAGTCGGGTCGAAGGTCTACCGTCGGCGGTGTGACGACGTACCGCATCTCGCAGTTGGCCGAGCGTTCCGGCGTGCCGGCCACGACACTGCGCTTCTACGAGGATGCCGGGCTGCTGTCCGCCGACCGCACGCCGTCCGGGTACCGGGTGTACGGCGAGGACGCGGTGGAGCGCCTGGCCTTCATCTCCTCGGCCAAGCTGCTGGGCCTGGCCCTGGAGGAGATCCGCGAGCTGCTGGACCTCCGGCAGGAGGGGGTGTGCGCCTCGGTCCGGGCGAGGATGCTGCCGCTGGTCGCCCAGCGGATCACGGCGACCGACAGCCGGATCGCCGAGCTGCGTGCGTTCTCCGCTCACTTGGTCGGTGTCCACGCCGAGTTGGCGGGCCCGACGCCCGCCGGGGCGTGCGGTCCGGACTGCGGCTGCACGACCACCGGCACGCCGGCGGCCGGACCCGTGCCGGTGACGCTGGCGCCGACCCGCCCGGACCGGGAAGGCGAGCCATGGCGGGACGTCCCGGTGGCCTGCACGCTGAGCGGCGCCGAGCTGGGGGAGCGCACCGGGCAGTGGCAACGGCTGGTCGGCCGGGCCGAGCGGCGCGGGGGGATCGCCGACGGCCTGCGCCTCTCCTTCCCCGCCGACCCTGAACTCGCCGGTGAGATCACGGCCCTTGCCGCGGCGGAACAGGGATGCTGCGCGTTCCTCGACTTCACCCTGCACCTGACCCCGACCGCTCTCCAGCTCGATGTGCGGGCCCCTGAGTCCGCCGCCGGGATGCTGGCCGACCTCTTCGGAGCAACCCCGTGACCTCCTCCGCTCCCCGGCCGTCGCGGCTCCGGGCCACGCTCGGCGCAGGCGCGGCCGTGACAGCGGCCTGCGCGGTGTGATGTGCGGGTCCGGTCCTGGCCGTCCTCGGCGGCATCGGCGTGACCTTCGCGGTCGGCGCGCTGTGGATGCCCGTCCTGGCGGCCGGTGCATCCCATCGTCCGTCGCAGCGCCGGTCGGCTTGGCGCTCGTTCGCGCTCCGGAGGGTGGCGAGGTGGCGTTCGGCGTCGAGGGCGGCCAGGCCGCCGCCGGCCGCCGCCGTGACCGCCTGCCGATGGTTGGGATCGGCCACGTCCCCGGCGGCGAACACCCCCGGTCTTGACGGTGCCGGCCAGGTCGGCGGCGGGAATGTCGTCGCTGACGAGTTCGGCGTCGAAGCGGTACGCCTGCGCCCGCAGGTCGTCGGAGAGTTCCGGGCCGGGCACCTCCGGGCCGGGCACCACCGACGGGAAAGCCGGGGAAGTCCGAGGAGCTTGATGTCGCCGGTGAGGTCGACCGACAGGATGTCGTCGTCGACCATCTCGGTGCCGAACCGCTCGGCCGGGCCCGCATGTTGGCCATCAGCTCCGGGCCGTCGATGCCGTTGGGAGAGCCGGGGAAGTTCTCGACCTCGGTCGTGGTGGTGAGCGAGCCGCCGACGAAGATGGAGCTGCCGAACAGCAGCGGCTTGAGCTGGGCACGGGCGGTTCAGAGGGCGGCGGTGTAGCCGGCGGGGCCGGAGCCGATGATGACGACCTCCCGCACCTCGGCGGCGGCATCCTGGTTCGTACTCATGTAGGTGATCAGCTCTCCGTCTGCTGCTTGGCGTCGATCTCGGCGATGAGGCCCTCGATGAGGCCCTTGATCTCGTCGCGGATGGGGCGCACGGCCTCGACGCCCTGGCCGGCGGGGTCCTCCAGCTTCCAGTCGAGGTACTTCTTGCCGGGGAAGTAGGGGCAGGCGTCGCCGCAGCCCATGGTGATCACGTAGTCGGACGCCTGGACGGCCTCGGTGGTGAGCACCTTCGGCTTCTGGTCCGAGATGTCGATGCCCAGTTCGGCCATCGCGGCCACGGCCGAGGGGTTGATCCGGTCGCCCGGGATCGAGCCGGCCGAGCGGACCTCGACGCGGTCGCCGGCGAGGTGGCGCAGGAAGCCCGCGGCCATCTGCGAGCGGCCGGCGTTGTGCACGCAGACGAACAGGACGGACGCGGCAGGGGAGGGGGTCGTCATCTCGCTCTTCCTCGGGACGGAGTTGCCGCACTGCGCGTCCGATCGGCTCGGCCGGCTCTCGGACGCGGCGCGCAGCATCGGCGGCGCGGGCCCGGTGCAGTGCTGTTCTGCGGTGGCGGGCTTGGCTCTTCCGCCGACGTCGGCTAACGTATCACCGCATGGTGATGTCAGTCGACAGTGATGCAAAAGACGCGGTGGACGTGCTCAAGGCCGTCGCCGACCCGCTGAGGATGCGGATCCTCACGCTGCTCGCCCGCGAGGCCCTGTGCACCACGCACCTGGTCGAGGAGACAGGCGCCCGGCAGACCAACCTGTCCAACCACCTCAAGATCCTGCGTGAGGCCGGACTGGTCGACACCGAGCCCTGCGGCCGCTTCACCTACTACAAGCTCCGCCCCGATGTCCTGGACAGCCTCGCAGGCTTCCTCGGCGACCTCGCCTCCGCCGCCCGTGCCACCGCGTGCGCCGACACGAAAAGGTCCTGCCCGTGACCGCCACCAAGACCGACGCCCCTCCGGACTCCCCTGGGGCCGGGCTGGTCGGCAAGCTCTCCTTCCTGGACCGGTTCCTCGCGATGTGGATCCTGATCGCCATGGGCCTGGGCATCGGCCTGGGCCGGCTGATCCCGGGCCTGAACGACGTCCTCGCGAAGGTCGAGGTCGGGGGAGTGTCCCTGCCGATCGCCGTCGGCCTGCTGATCATGATGTACCCGGTGCTCGCGAAGGTCCGCTACGACCGGCTGCACACCGTCACCGGTGACCGGAAGCTGATGGCGTCCTCGCTGGTGATCAACTGGCTGGTCGGTCCGGCGGTGATGTTCGCGTTGGCGTGGATCTTCCTGCCGGACCTCCCTGAGTACCGCACCGGTCTGATCATCGTGGGCCTGGCCCGCTGCATCGCCATGGTGATCATCTGGAACGATCTCGCCTGTGGAGACCCTGAGGCCGCCGCTGTCCTGGTCGCCCTCAACTCGGTGTTCCAGGTCGTCGCGTTCGGCCTGCTCGGCTGGTTCTACCTCGACATCCTGCCCGGCTGGCTGGGCCTTGCCCAGGACGACCTGCACTTCTCGGTCGGCAAGATCGTCGTCAACGTGCTGATCTTCCTCGGCATCCCGCTGCTGGCCGGCTTCCTCACCCGCCGCCTCGGCGAGCAGAAGATGGGGCGCGAGGCCTACGAGCGGACGTTCCTGCCGAGGATCGGCCCGTGGGCGCTGTACGGGCTGCTGTTCACGATCGTGATCCTCTTCGCCCTCCAGGGGAAGACCATCACCGACCAGCCCGGCGACGTCGCCCGCATCGCCCTGCCGCTGCTGGTCTACTTCGCCGTGATGTGGTTCGGCACCTTCGCCCTCGGCAAGGCGCTGGGTATGGCCTACGACCGCACCGCCACCCTGGCGTTCACGGCCGCGGGCAACAACTTCGAACTCGCCATCGCCGTCGCCATCGCCACCTTCGGCGTCACCTCCGGCCAGGCCCTGTCCGGCGTTGTCGGCCCCCTCATCGAGGTCCCGGTCCTCATCGGCCTCGTCTACGTCTCCCTCGCCTGGCGGCGCACGTTCACCACCCGGGTCACCCCGGCCGTGGAGACCTCCCGGTGACCCACCTCGACCGCACACACGCGGGTACCCCCGCGCCCGCTGCCGGTGCCTGCCGGCAGCAGGGCGCGGGCATACCCGCAGCACCGCGCAACGGCTGCCCGCCGGTCGCCGGGGCGGACCGGTGACCGGCCCCGAACGGCGCGTCCAGGTCCTCGTGATCGGCGGCGGCCAGGCCGGGCTCGCCGCCGGCTACTACCTGCGGCGCGCCGGGCTCGACTTCGCGATCCTGGACGCCGCCCGGACGCCGGGCGGGGCATGGCAGCACTACTGGGAGAGCCTGCGGCTGTTCTCCCCCGCCGCGTACTCCTCCCTGCCCGGGCGCCCGATGCCCCACCAGGCCGGGCAGGAACACCCGGACGCCGCGCACGTCGTCGACTACCTCACCGAGTACGAGAAGCGGTACGAGCTGCCCGTCCACCGCCCCGTCCACGTCCGCACGGTGGGGGAGGCCGGCGACGGAGGCCTGCTGGTCCGCACCGACGACGGCACCTGGCACACGCGGGCCCTGATCAGCGCCACCGGCTCCTGGCCGCGCCCGTTCGTCCCCGCCGTTCCCGGCCGGGAGACATTCACCGGCCGGCAGCTGCACGCCCGCGACTACCACCGCGCCGAGGACTTCACCGGGCAGCGGGTCGTCGTGGTGGGCGGAGGCAACTCCGGCGCCCAGATCGCCGCCGACCTCCTCGACAGCGCCGGGAGGATCAGGAGGAGCTCCTCCCGCATGACCTTGCCGACGGCCGACGACTCCGTACCGAAGCGCCCGGTCGCCGGATACCTGCGCGCAACTCCGGCCGGTAGGTTCTCCGCCTGCCACCGCTTCAGAAGCGACCGGAAGGTATCCGCAGCGGGCACCTCCACACGCCTCGGCTGCCAGGGCTCACCGTCGCCGGCGTGTTGCAGAAGAACGCACCCGTTGCAGGACAGCAAGACGACCAGGACAGTACGCCGCAGACGCGGCCGGAAGACTTCCATGACACCACAGTCGGCCCGGCAACCCGTCAGATCGCGTGGTGGTCCGCCCTGCGGGCGAAGAGTTGCACAACCGTCAACTTGCTCAGAGGTTGCGCAGATAGGTGCGATGGGGCACCTCGGGAGATGAAGAGGCGCAGGGCGTGATGATCACGGGGTTGCGACGCCCTGTGATCACCGGGAGACCTGCTTCTGTGCCGTGTCTTGGAACTCAGGCAGTGCACAAAGTCGCGGCGGGGCGCCGACCAGCGGTGAACGCGGCCGGTGGGACACCCATGAAGTGGCGGAACTCGGCCGTCATGTGGGACTGGTCGTAGTAGCCGGCCGTCGCGGCGATGTCCGCCCATCGGCCCGCATCGGCCGCGAGCACGGTGCGAACGCGGTCAATGCGTGCGAAGTGCTTGGGGGACAAGCCGGTGGCGTCGGTGAACAGGGCGTGCAGGCGGCGCTCACTGATGTGCAACCGGGCCGCGGTCGCGGTGACAGTGGTGGCGACCAGTAGACGCGCCGCCTCTTCGAGCCGCTCCGACGGCTCCGGGCGGTCGGCCAATGCTTCTTCGAGAGCGGTGACCGGGTCGGCGGCGAGCCGGCCGATGTCCAGGCCCGGTAGTTCGCCGAGCGGAAGGGCACCGTCGGCGAGACCATTCAGCGAACGTCCGAGCAGGGCCTGGGCACGCCCCGGCCGCATGCGAACCCGCACGCACGAGTGGCCGGGCGCGGCGACGTGATAGGCGGCCCGGGTGCGGGGGCCCATGACGACCAGCTCGCGCTTGTCAGTGCGCAGAAGAAGTGTGGTGGCGTGGTCGGGCACATCGACCGCCGCCGACCCGGCCGCCGTAGCGGCATCGATCCCGGCCACCCACCGCAGAAGGGTGGGCGGCACGACGAGAGAACTCACGCGGCCCACGATAGTGCTGATTTCGTCGGGTCATCCATCAACCCCGGAGAAATCAATAGTGCCGAAACTTCCTATCAGGAGCCGTGAGAGCGCTGCCATCGTCGGGACATGATCCTTGTTACCGGTGCCACCGGCACCATCGGCAGTCACGTCGTCCGCCTGCTGACCGAGCGCGGCCTACCGTTCCGGGCGATGTCCCGCCGAGAGCAGCCCAGCGGGGTGCGGGCCGACTTCGACGACCCGGCGTCGCTGGCGCGCGCAGTGGCCGACGTCGACACGGTCTTCCTCGTAACCGTGCCCCCCGCACCAACAGCGGACCATGACATCGCCCTGGTCACGGCCGCCCGGGCGGCAGGCGTCCGTAAGATCGTCAAGCTGTCCGCCATCGGCAGCGGCGAGCGGTTCGACGGGGCGACCGTCGGCGCGTGGCACCTCGCCGCGGAGGAGGCGATCGAGGCCAGCGGGCTCGTGTGGACGATGCTGCGCCCGCCGAGCTTCGCCTCGAACGTCTTGTGGCATCGGGCGCTGATCCAGGCCGGAGAGCCGATCCCGAACCTGACCGGTGACTCCCGGCAGGCCATCGTCGACCCGAGGGACGTGGCCGCGGTCGCCGTCGCCGCCATGACCGGCGATGCGCACGACGGGCAGCGGTACGACCTGACCGGGCCGGAGCTGCTGACGTTCGCGGACCAGGCGGCGATCCTGGAGGGCGTGCTGGAACGGCCGGTCAGGATCACCGACACGAACGCGCTCGACCAGTTGCCGGCCGGGATGCGCACCGGCGTCGGCTGGGCGCGAGCCGGCGGTGCGGCCTACGTCACCGACCACGTGCCGCGGGTGCTCGGCCGGCCGGCGGGCACGTTTGAGCAGTGGGCACGCGACCATCGGGAGGCATTCGAGGCGATGCCGTGACCGACCGCCGCCGACGGTCTCCAGGGCTCTGGTAGTCCAAGGGATACAGCTCGTTCTCCTTTGGTGAGCCC
This sequence comes from Kitasatospora sp. NPDC004723, assembly GCF_040609255.1. NCBI lineage: Bacteria > Bacillati > Actinomycetota > Actinomycetes > Kitasatosporales > Streptomycetaceae > Kitasatospora > Kitasatospora sp. NPDC004723. The sequence continues at coordinate 203,327 of NZ_JBEXJT010000002.1, forward strand.
CTGGCCCTCCTGGTGCACACCGCGGAGCCACTGCGCTGTTCGACGAGAGCGCCATCGCGCCGGACGCCGCGATGGCGGCCGAACCGTTCGCGGATGCCGATGGAGTGGAAACCGTGGGCGCCGGTGCAGGGCGAGGCTGGTGGTGTTCTCGGGGAAGCTCGCGGACTGAACGGTCCAGATCCCGGCCCGCCCGGTCGAGGCGATGAGTGCCGAGAGGGGGGTGGAAGCGGTGCCCCGGTCGCGGGGCGGCCGGGGCACCGCACAGACGGAGCACTCCGATGCCGCCGGCGTACGCGCAGCGGTCGGAGATGCGCGACATGACCACCCGCCCCAGGGCATGGCGGTCGCGGCCGTGCCGAAGGCCTCCGCCCGCACCAGGAGGCGGGCCCTGCGGATCAGTGCCGGTCGGCGAGCAGGGCGGCCATGGCGGCAAGGACACCGGGCTCGACCCGGTAGTACACCCACGTGCCGCGCCGCTCGGACGAGAGGAGGCCGGCATCACGCAGCTTCTTCAGGTGGTGGCTCACCGTGGGCTGCGAGACCCCGACGTCCTGGATGTCGCACACGCAGGCCTCACCGTCCGGATGGGACGCGACCCGGGAGAAGAGCCGCAGTCGCACAGGGTCGGCGAGAGCCTTGAACATGGCGGCCATCGTGATCGCGTCGGCCTCGGAGAGGTCGGCGGAGGTCAGCGGTGGGCAGCACGGCACCACCTCGGCCGCTTCCGCCGGCGGCAGCGTCTTCACATTCGACATGCATCAATATTGACACTTGTTGAATCAGGAGGGAAGCGGGGCCCTTCGAGGCGGGCGGTCGGTGAGGCGAGAGTCCGATGCGCACCGCGCTCCGGCCCGGGTGGAGTTGCGCCGCCGTCCGGATGAGCTGTGGCGGCGTGCGTGCGGGGTGGACTTCGGCGGTGTCGGGGCTTCCGGCCGCCGGAGTCGACCCTTGATTTGATGAATGCCTATGTTGACGCTCATCGAAGCAAGATGCCATGCTGGCAGCACAACAGGTCATCGACAGATGTCGAAGCAAGGGAGAACTGCTGTGAATGCCTCCGCTGCCGGGTCCGAGCTGCCCGTCGTCGTCATCGGGGCCGGCCCGATCGGCCTGGCCGCCGCCGCGCACCTGATCGAGCAGGGCATCGAGCCCCTCGTCCTGGAAGCCGGGCCCTCGGCCGCGACGGCGGTACGCGAGTGGGCCCATGTGCGGCTGTTCTCCCCGTGGGCCGAGGTCGTCGACCCGGCCGCCGAGAAGCTCCTCGCCCCCACGGGCTGGGTCCGCCCCGACGGCGCCGCCTACCCGTCCGGCGGCGACTGGGCGGAGCTGCACCTCCAGCCGCTCGCCGACGTCCTCGGCGAGCGCGTGCGCTACGACTCCCGGGTGACCGGGGTGGCACGCGCCGGGCGGGACCGCATCGTCGACTCCGGCCGCGACGAGCAGCCCTTCACCGTCCACATCGAGCACGCCGACGGCCGCGAGGAGCGCGTCCTGGCCCGCGCCGTCATCGACGCCTCCGGAACCTGGTCCACCCCCAACCCGCTCGGTGCCGACGGCCTGCCCGCCCTCGGCGAGCGCGCCGCGAGCGGCCGGATCTCCTACCGCGTCCCGGACCTCAAGGACCCCGCCGTGCGCGCCCGGTACGCGGGCAGGCGCACCGCGGTCGTCGGCACCGGCGCCTCCGCGTTCACCGCCCTCGCCTACCTGGCCGACCTCGCCGAGGAGGAGGCCGGCACGCACGCCGTGTGGGTGCTGCGGCGCGGCATCACCGGCTCCACCTACGGCGGCGGCGAGGCCGACGAGCTGCCCGCCCGCGGCGCACTCGGTCTGCGGGCCAAGAAGGCCGTCGACGACGGGCACGCCTCCGCGCTCACCGGCTTCCGCACCGCAGCCGTCGAGTCGCAGGGCGAGCAGCTGGTGCTGGTCGCCGAGGACGGCCGCCACAGCGAGCCCGTCGACGAGGTGCTGGTGCTGACCGGCCTGCGCCCAGACCTGTCGTTCCTCTCCGAAGTCCGCCTCGGCCTCGACGAGCGCCTCCAGGCTCCGGCCGCCCTCGCGCCGCTGATCGACCCCAACCAGCACTCCTGCGGCACCGTCTACCCGCACGGCGCCGCCGAGCTCGCCCACCCGGAGAGCGACGTGTACCTGGTGGGCATGAAGTCCTACGGGCGGGCCCCGACGTTCCTCGCGATGACCGGTTACGAGCAGGTCCGCTCGATCGCCGCCGCCCTCGCCGGGGACCACGAGGCCGCGGCCCGCGTCGAGCTCACCCTTCCGGAGACCGGGGTGTGCGGCGGCGCCGGCCTCTTCGACCAGCCCGAGGACGAGCAGGCCGGCGGCGGCTGCTGCTCGGTCCCGGCCGCGCCCGAGGTCCTGAGCATCGGCCTCGGCGCGCCCACCCAGCCTTCGACCGGCGGCTGCTGACCGGCGCCGGTGTCCACCACCCGCCTCGACGGGCCCGCGACCGGGACCTCGGCCCCGTCGCGGCCTCGCGCCGCGCTGCCGGCGCTGTGCCTGACCCAGATCACCGGCTGGGGCATCCTCTCCTACGCCTTCCCGGTCCTGTCCTCCCGCATCACCGAGACCACCGCGTGGTCCGCCGCAGCGACCACGGCCGCCTTCTCGGCGGCCCTGCTCGTCTCCGCGCTCATGGGCATCCCCGTCGGCCGGCTCCTGGCCGGGACGGCGATGGCGGCCACCTTCTACCAGCCGGCGTTCGCCGCGCTCACCCGGTGGCACCAACCCGGCCATGTGCGGGCGTTGACCACGCTGACCCTGGCCGGCGGGCTGGCCTCGACGGTGTTCGCGCCGCTGACGCAGGCGCTGTCCCAGCATCTCGGCTGGCGTGCCACCTACCTCGTCCTGGCCCTGCTGCTGGCCGTCGTGACCGTGCCCGCCCACGCGCTCTCCCTGCGCGCGCCCTGGCCCGAGGCTTACCGGGCGCCGTCGGCCGTCCTGATCCCGGTGGCCGACCCGCGCGCGACCGCCCGACCCCCCTCGTCCCTGCTGCTGGCGGTGGCTTTCACCCTGTCGGGCTTCGCCATGTACGCGGTCGTGTTCTCGCTGATGCCGCTGCTGGTCGCACGCGACGCCACCCCAGCGGCGGCGGCCTGGGCGCTGGGGCTCGGCGGGCTCGGGCAGACCATCGGGCGCACCCTGTTCGTGTCCTTCGCCCGCCGTACCACCGCGCGCGCGTGCGCACCGTGGCGCTCGTCGCGGCGGGCGGGCTGACCACCGCTCTGTTGGCCGCGGTACCCGGTCCGCTGCCCCTGCTGGTGGCGATCGCCGTCCTGGCCGGGGCCGTCCGGGGGAACCTGACGCTGCTGCAGGCCACCGCCGTCACCGACCGCTGGGGCAGTGCCGCCTGCGGCAGGCTCAGCGGCCTGCTCGCCGCCCCCGCCACCATCGCCGGAGCCCTCGCGCCCTGGGCCGCAGCGGCGCTGGCGGGCCCGCTCGGCGGGTACCCGCAGCTGTTCGTCCTGCTCGAAGCCCTCACCGGCCTCGCCGCTCTGCTCGCCGCTCTGCTCGCCGCCCTGCCCGCCGGGCCGCACCCCTGAACGGCACGGTCTCCACGGCGCGATCGGCCGGCCGCGCCGGTCGCTGCAGGGCCTGGACGGCGTACACGCATCCGAGCGCGCTCGCGAGAGCCCCGAGCAGGAGGCGCAGCGCGCTCTTCGGCATCCGGGGATGCCGGCGTGCTCCGAGGTAGCCGCCGAGCAGGCCGCACGCCAGGCCGAGGTCCCACTGCGGTGCGATGTCGCCGGGGATTTCCCTAATAAGACCTAATAAGACCTACCGAGGCTCCATTCGGCAGACTCGGTGCCTCGGCGACGACAGCAAGGCCCAGGTGGTGGTCGGGATCGAGACCGATCGGGGCCCGTGGGTGCAGGCGCTGATCGCCGCCGGCTACACGGTGTACGCGGTCAACCCGCTGCAGGCCTCCCGATACCGGGAACGCTTGGCGGTGTCGGGGGCGAAGAGTGACGCGGCCGACGCGCACATGCTCGCCGACATGGTGCGCACCGACTCCCACCAGCTGCGCCCGGTCTCCGGGGATACCGCCGACGCTGAAGCGGTCAAGATGGTGACGCGCATCCACAAGACCCTGATCTGGGAGCGGACCCGCACCACGCAGCGGCTGCGGCACGCTCTGCTCGACTACTTCCCCGCCGCCTTGGAGGCGTTCGAGGACCTGGACGCCCCCGACGCCTTGGAGCTGCTGGCCAAGGCGCCTGATCCGGTGGCCGCAGCGAAGCTGACGACCATGCAGATCAGTGCGGCCCTCAAGCGCGCCCGTCGGCGCAACATCGCCGACAAGGCCACCAGGATCCAGGCAATACTGCGCGCCAAGCACCTGGGTCAGCCCGCCGCTGTGGCCGCGGCCTACGCCGACTCGGTGCGCGCTGTTGTCGCGCTGCTGGTCACCTTGAACGAGCAGGTCAACTTTCTGCACGGGCAGGTCGAGGACTACTTCGGCCGGCACCCCGACGCTGAGATCATCCGCTCCCAGCCCGGACTGGGACCGACGCTCAGCGCCCGGGTCCTCGCAGAATTCGGCGACGACCCGCACCGCTACGCCAGCGCCAAGGCCCGCAAGAACTAGGCCGGCACCAGCCCAATCACCCGCGCCTCCGGCAGAAAGAAGGTCGTAACCGCCCGGTACGTCCGCAACGACCGGCTCATCGACGCCCTGATCGCCCAAGCCTTCTCCGCACTTCGGATCTCCCCCGGTGCCAGGGCCTACTACGAGAAGCAACGAGCTCGCGGCATCGAATTCAACGCCGCCCTGCGCCAACTCGCCAACCGACTCGTCGGCATCCTGCACGGTTGCGTGAATACCAGCACACCATACGACGAGGCGACCGCCTGGTCCCACCAAGCCCACGCACTCGCCGCTTGACGGTGCCGCCGCGTGCTCATGGCTACAGCTCGGGCACCCGACCATCGATTGTGGGAGGCTGTCGCCCTGCCAAGTTCATTGTGCTGAGCTTCATCTCGATCCTGCGGGCCGCCGCCGTGTGGCTGCCATCCGGGGCCCGCGGTAGGTCAGTGCTTCCAGTAGTCGAGGTCGGGCAGCCGGACCCAGGTGTCGGCGGGGCCGGTGACGGCGCGGGCGCTGGTGGGTCGGAGACCCGCGAAGGCGCAGGCGTAGGCGACGGCGTGATGGCGGTAGAGATAGCTGGCCAGGACCTCCTCAGGGGTGTCGTCAGGGAGGGGGCCGCCGCCGGGGTGGAGGTCCCATGCTTCTACGGTGCTGTTGCGGACGATGCGGCCCTGGTTGCCGCTCTTAGGGTTGGCGTAGAGGCCGTAGCCGAACGTACCGATGGTCAGGCGGGCCATCGCACCCGGGGTGGACGGGGTGTAGCCCCAGGGCTGGGTGACAATGCATCCGCCAGGAACGGTTGTGACGCCGGCGATGAGCAGGCTCTCGTCCATGTCGTACTCGTACGGGTCGTCGAGGAAGTCCGCCATGGACTCCTCGTCCACCGGCGTCGCGTCCAGGCGACGGATCGCCTCGGCGGCGTCGATGCCGGCGATGCAAGCGAGGCCGGTGCCCTCGTAATGGAAACGGCCCAGGGCCTCGACGAGTTGCCGACCGCGCTGGACGGTGGCCTGCTCGGCTGCCGTCAGGCCGGGTTCTCCGTCGGGGACAGCGAACAGGTCGGGGACCGGCCCGGCCAGGGCGAGGCGGCCCGGCGACCAGCCGCCAAGCTGGGGCTGCCAGGGATCGGCACCGGCGGCCACGAGGGCCCGGGCATTGTCCGGTTGGTCCTCCATGACGGCTCCCCACAGCGCTGTCGTCCCATACTCCAGCGCGTCCACGTTCGAGACACGGCCCGCCAGTTCGGCCACCACCTCGGGAGAGCCGAACCCCGCCGCCCGGTGCAGAGGGCGCCCCCCATCCCACGCATCCGGGTCAGCGCCCGCGTTGAGCCGCGCGCGGATGTCGCCGTGGTCTCGCCAGCTTTCCCAGGTCTCACCGGCCCAGCCCGTCATCGTGCCTCTCCGTCCTCTCCGCACCAGCGCGGGCGTCAGCCCCTCCGCAGACGATCGCATGCGGGTCCGACAGCCGTCGTTCCGAAGCCGATCCGGTCCGCGTCGATCCGGTCGGCCGGGTGCCTGCTGCGACGTCAGAAGCGCCGGACAGTCGCCGTGTGGGCCCTGGTAATCCGCGTCAGCGGGGCGGCGGCCGGGCGCCAAGACGGCGAGGAACCCGGCCGAACACCGTCCGGAGTCCAGGACGACCGCCTCTCCGCCCGCCCGTATGGCCCGCTCTCAAACCGGTCGCCCCCGCTCGCCGATCACAGGGCCCGCGTACTCGCCGTTTGACTCTCCAGCTCATGGGATGTCTGTCAAGTCAGCGTGTTGAGTGGCTTTAACCACAAGTGGCTCTGGCTCAACCTCTGTCGCCTACTCACGCTGCATGACGATGTGGCGGTGTGGTCGGCGTCGAGAAGTCGTCTCATTATTCGCCTGTGGCCGGATCGTGGTGGCCGACAGGGCAAGACCGTGGACTATCCGGTGCCCCAGCTGGAGGACTGCTGGTTCCGTCGGTCGCGGGTGTCGCGGTGCTGTCGGTCGACGTGAACATCGATTCGGTGAACGTGAGGCTCAAGTCCTCCGGCGGCGGGCCACAACTGCCCGGAGTGCGAGGGCTGGTCGACCGGGGTTCCCAGCTCCTGCCTGTGGTTTCCCGTCGACGGACCAGCCGGGGACGGGTCGATGAGATCGCGTCGGCCGGTGAGAGTGCAGTCGGCGTCGGTGAGGGGGACCGCCGCCGCCGAGGGCGATGTAACGGTCAATCTTCGAGGGGGAACTTCATCCATGCGGGGAATTGTGGACAGAAGAATCGCGGCCTAGAATTCTCTCGGTTCGATCCGGAATCGATCTGACGATTTGTTTTCGTGCATCTCTCGGGAGTCTCTCCAGTGCGTAAGAGTATTTACCCGATGCTGGCTGCTGCACTTTCTCTCGCGCCGATTGCGTCTTCGACTCCCGCCCATGCTCAGACGTACCCGGCGGTCGTGGTTCTCACGTTGACCGCAGCCCACTCGGGCAAGTGTCTGGACGTGGCGGGCAAGTCTGCCGCCAATGGCGCGGACCTGGTGCAAGCGACCTGCGACGGCAGTCCGTCCCAGAAGTTCACCGCAGTCCGGACGGAGGCCTCGTACGAGCCCGTCTACCGATACGAGACGTTCAGCGGGAAGTGTCTCGACAGTGGGTCTGGAGCCGTTCAGTTCCCGTTGAAGCAGCAGACCTGCAACGGCGGCTGGAGCCAGAAGTTCCAGACCACGATTCTGCATTCCTTTGATCCGGGCGTGAGTTTTCTGACGATGGAATCGGGGAGGATTACCGACAAGTGCTGGCATGTGAAGGACGCCAGCCTCAATGACGGTGCGCCGGTCATCGTCCACAAGTGCAACTACCCCGGCTCCGGGGTACGCAACGACCTTTTCACTTTGTAGCGCGCCGATACGGCCGTGCCATCTTGTACCGAACCGACGTGAGGGCTCGGGCAGACGATCTGCCCGAGCCCTCACGTTCTCTGCCCCGCCCCTCTTGCTCGTGCTGCACTCCGGTGCCCGGAGCGCGACTCCTCCGGAGCCTTCCGGCCGCGGGCCCGGTCCCGCAAGCGGCGGACCGGCCGTTCCCGATCAACGGTCACGGCCGGTCCGCCAGCGGTCCCGGGTGGTGTGCCGGGTCAGGTGCCGATGCCGACGCTCAGGTGGAAGATCTGGGGGATGGAGGTCCCGAAGGTCAGCACGGCGGTGGAGCCGAGCAGGGCGAGTGTGCTCAGGGTGAGCGCGGCGGCCGCGGTCGCGGCGCGGCGGGTGGTGTTCACGGGGGCGGGTCCTCTCGGTGCCGTGGGTGGTCGGGTGGTCAGAGCGGGGTGATGAGGGGGCCGAGGGCGTTGATCAGGTCGATGATCGCCTGGGTCAGCGGCATGGAGTGCTCCTTCACGGTGCGGATGCGGGATCGGGTTCGGGTGTGTGGGCGTGCGCGCAGCGGCAGGGCGGCTGTGCGGCGTGCTGCTGTTCGAGGTGGCGCAGGCGGCGGGAGAGTTCCTGGACGGCGGCGATCAGGACGCCTTGGGAGTCGACGACGTCGATGGTGGTCTCGCGCCGGCCGTAGCCGAAGGCGGCCCGCCAGTCCTGGGCCATGGGGCCGATGTGCAGGGTGTCGGGGTCCCAGTCGTAGCGCCATTCGCTGACGGGCAGCTCGTCCAGGAGGGCGAGGATCTGGGCGCGGGTGAGGGGCTGGTCCCGTTCGGTCCTGGGCGGCCGGGGCCGAAGGAACGTCGAGGCCATCCCCCGGAGCAGGAGCAGGGCGGTGAAGCGCACGGCCCTTCCGCTTCGTCGCGGTTGGCGGGTCAGGAGATCGGCTTGATGGCGTGCTTCACGTCACGGTTGCTGGTGATCAGCGGCACGATGATCGGTTCGAGGGGGGTGATGATCTTCAGGACGGCATCCAGCCAGTTCACGGGAACTCCACGATGCAGAGAAGGGCCTTGGTCGCCGGTCATTCCATCAGCCCGCCCGGCCGTGCGCGGGGAAAGATCGAAACTGACCGATCCCGACGGATCGCGAGCATCCCGCGAGGCAGACGAACCGGCCCGCCACCTCATCGCTGGGGCAGGCCCCGGAATCGGCCGAAGCGGCCCTGTCATCAGACTGTGTCCATGGAGAAAACATCACGTGCTCTTAGTGAAATTTCATACGTGTGAGAATGTTTGTCCGCCCTCACGTTTCAGGCAACAACCATTCCCCTCACCTCCGAGGAGTTCTCCCGTGTCCGCACCACCGTCTCCCGCCCTCACCGGGCGCAGGCTGACCTGGCCGTGGTTCCTGGCCGTGGTCGTCGTCTACCTCGCGATCCTCCAGGGGCTCGGCGCGCTCATCGGCGTCGAGCGGGGCAGCGGCGACAGCCAGTTCCCCACCACCGAGTCCGTGGTCCGCAACGGCGTGATCCCGATCGGTCTGTCGGTGCTGTTCGGCGTGGGCGTCGTGACCTGGCTCGGCTGGTGGGGCAGCGTCCTGAACTACCGCGTGCCGGTGCGGCGCTGGGTGCGGTTCGTCCCCGTCTCGATGCTGGTGGTCGCCGTCCTGGCGGTGAACTACCCCAACCTCGCCGACCAGCCGGCCTCCCTGGTGCTCGCCCTGGTCGCGATGACCGCGCTCGTCGGCATCGGCGAGGAGCTGATGTTCCGCGGCATCGGCGTCCAGGTCTTCAAACGCGCCGGACTCAGCGAGGGCAAGGTCGCCCTGTGGTCCTCCGTGGTCTTCGGCGTCGTCCACGTCAGCAACGCCTTCGGAGAAGGCGCCCAGGCCATCCTCCAAGCCGTGATCGTCTCCACCTCCGGCTACTTCTTCTACCTGTGCCTGCGCGTCGGCGGCGTCCTGCTGCTGCCGATGCTCGTCCACGGCCTGTGGGACTTCAGCCTGGTCTCCAACTCCGTCGGCACCGACCCCAAAGCGTCCCCCGGGATGATCCTGCCGATCGTGCTCCAGATCGCCCTGATCGTCCTCGTGATCGTCAAGCGCCGCACCGTCGAACCCCCGGCCTACACCGGGGCCGGCGCCCCGTCCGCGCCGACGGCCCACCGCACCGCCGGCCACTGACACGGCCGATCCACCAGTGATGCCCCCGCCCACCCGGGCGGGGGCATCACTCGTTCGCACGGCGCCCTCCGCCACCCGTACCCCGGAGGAGAACAGCAGGTCGACGAAGGCCCCGTTGCGGTCGGCCATCTGCCCCGCCCACCCCGGCGCCGGCACACCATCGGCACCGAATCCGAGCCAGTACTTCGCCGAACAGCTCACCGGCTACCTGGCCACCCGGCACGGCTGGGTGCAGTCCTACGGCACCCGCTACGTGCGGCCCCCGGTCCTCGCCGGCGACATCTCCCGCCCGCACCCGATGACCGTCGACTGGTACCGCTACGCCCAGGACCTCACCGACCGCCCGGTCAAGGGCATGCTCACCGGCCCGGTCACCATGCTCGCCTGGTCCTTCGTCCGCGACGACCAACCGCTCGCCGACACCGCCCGCCAGGTGGCGCTGGCCCTGCGCGACGAGGTGACCGACCTGGAGGCCGCCGGCGCCGCCGTAGTCCAGGTCGACGAACCCGCGCTGCGCGAGACCCTGCCCCTGCGCACCGCCGACCGCCCGGCCTACCTGGCGTGGGCCACCGAGGCCTTCCGGCTCGCCACCTCGGGCGTGCGCGCCGACACCCAGATCCACACCCACATGTGCTACGCCGAGTTCGGCGCGATCATGACCGCGATCGACGACCTCGACGCCGACGTCATCTCCCTGGAGGCCACCCGCTCCCACATGGAGGTGGCCGGTGAACTCGCCGCCGCCGGCTACCCGCGCGAGGTCGGCCCCGGCGTCTGGGACATCCGCCCCCCGCGCGTGCCGAGCACGGAGGAGGTGGTGGAGCTGCTGCGCACCCGGCTGGCCGCGATCCCGGCACGAAAACCAGTCGAACACCCTCCCAGGCCTTCCGGTCTGGAGCCGTTGCGCGGTGACGGGGCTTCTCAACGTCACGCCCGACTCGTTCTCGGACGGGGCAGCTGGCTGGACCCCGGCCGCGCGGTGGAACACGGACTGACGAGGGCTGCCCGGGGTGCGGACATCGTGGACGTGGGAGGGGAGTCGACGCGTCCCGGCGCCCGCAGGGTGCCGGTCGAGGAGGAACTCGCCCGTGTCCTGCTCGTGGTGCGGGGCCCCGCCCGGGAGGGCGTGCTGGTGAGCATCGACACGATGCGGGCCGAGGTGGCGGAGTCGGCGGTGGACGCCGGGGCGCGGATCGTGAACGACGTCAGCGGAGGCCTGGCTGACGAACAGATGGCGAAGGCCGCCGCCCGGTCCGGGGTGCCCTTCGTCGTCATGCACTGGCGGGGGCAGTCGCACGTGATGGACGGTCTGGCCGACTACGGGGATGTCGTGGCGGAGGTGGCTGCGGAGGTCGCACGCCACATGGGCGCCGTGGTGTCGGCCGGGGTCGATCCGGCCCAGGTGATCGTCGATCCCGGTCTCGGCTTCGCGAAGGGCCGCGAGCACGACTGGGAACTGCTCGCCGCGCTGGACTCCTGGCACGCGCTGGGACGACCGCTCCTGGTGGGACCGTCCCGCAAACGCTTCCTCGGCGAACTTCTGGCCGACCCGGCCACCCGAGAGCCACGTCCGGCCCGGGAGCGGGACGACGCCACCGCGGCGGCGGCCGTCCTGGCCGCCGCCCAGGGGGCCTGGGCCGTGCGTGTCCACGAGGGACGGGCCACCGCGGACGCCGTCCGCGTCGAGGCGGCCCCGCGCGCCCGCCGGGCGCCGGCCGGTCAGTCCTCGGTGCGGCGGAGCAGGTAGGTGTCCATGATCCAGCCCTTGCGCTCGCGGGCTGCCCGGCGCCGGCGGGTGATCTCCGCGGCGGTCTCGTCGAGCGGACCAGAGACCAGGATCTCGTCCGGGGCGCCGAGGTAGGCGCCGTAGTGGATGTGCACGCCCTCGGGGTCGATCCGGTCGAAGGCGGCCTGGCCGTCGAGCATCACCACGGTGTCCTCGCTCCCAGGGCCGAAGCCGTCCTCGGCCAGGCGGCGGCCCGTGGTGATCCGCAGCGGGTGGCCCACCCGGGTGAGGGTGGTGCGGTGCTGTGCGGCGAGCACCGAGACGCTGCTGATCCCGGGCACGACCTCGTAGCGGAACGCGCCCGGGTCGGCGGTCAGGACCTCGTCGAGGACGGCGGTCACGCTGTCGTACAGGCTCGGGTCGCCCCAGACCAGGAGCGCGCCCGTGCCGTCCGGGCCGAGTTCCTCGGCGACGAGCCGACCGACCAGCTCGGCCCGACGCCGGCGCCAGTCCTCGACGGCCTCGGTGTACGCCGGGGTGCTCCGGTCGCGCTCGGCGTCCGGTACCTCGACCACGCGATGACCGGGTCGGGCGTGCTCCTCGATCATCCGCCGCCGCAGGCGCATGAGGTCCTGGCGCTGCTCGTTCTTGTCGAGGAGGAGGAAGACGTCGGTGCGGGCGAAGGCCTTGACCGCCTGCAGGGTGAGGTGGTCCGGGTCGCCCGCACCGATGCCGATGACGATGATCTGCCGCATGACCGCGATTCTGCCGGATCCCGGACCCGGCGGCCGCCGGCATCGGCCGCGACCGGACACCGCCCCGCGGGCCGCGCCACCTGCGGATTCCTCGTAGGGAGCGGGTGGGTTCCGGCGAATTCGGCGAACCGGAGGCAGTGATACGTTCGCGGATACGGGCGGGGGAGGAACGGCTGCGGATGCTGCGGGCCGCTGGAATCCCCGGCCGCCCCGGCTGCCCCGGCCGGCAGCCACCGCGCGCCCGAGAGCCGGGGGAGGGCTGGGCGGATCCCGATTGCCGAGAGGTGAGTACCACGGACAGCTTCGTGCCGGAGCAGCGGCCACCCGTCGTCCTGCGGCGCGCCCGGACGGAGGACGGCTCGTGCCGCCACCAGTTGGTGTGGGAGGCCGGCCCGGGGTGGCGGATGGTCAGCAGTGCCGTCCTGGGCGGGGGACTCGGCGAGCGCGCTTGGGTGCTGAACGCCCAGGTCAGGTCCGGCTACTCCCGCATGGACCCCGATCGGCACCTGGCGGAGCTCGCGGCGGCCGAAGGCCTGAGCGGGCCGGGCGTCGGCCTGATGACCGCCGCCGAGGTCGACGACTGCACGTGGAGCGAGGACGGTGGCGTCGTTGCCCTGGTGACGACCGGCATCGGGGTCCCGACGTGGGCCGCTGACCCCGCCGCGTCGGTGCCCGTCCTGTTCGCGCCGGGCGCGTTCGTTCCCGGAACGATCAACATCCTCGCGGTGGTGCCGGCCCCAGTGACCGACGGCGGTCTGGTCAACCTGCTCGCGACGGCCACCGAGGCCAAGGTGCAAGCCCTTTTGGAGGCCGGGTACGACTGTTCCGGGACGCCGTCCGACGCGGTGTGCGTGGCCGTCCGCACACCGGACACGCCCGCGGCGGCCGACCCGTTCGGCGGCCCGCGCTCCGTGTGGGGTTCCCGGCTGGCCCGTGCCGTGCACCGAGCCGTGCTCGACGGGGCTGAGCGCGACCGCCGGCGGCGGGACCGTGGACCTGCCGTACCCCATCAGGGGCCGAGCCCCGAGTGCTGCCGCGAGAACGTCCTGCACGTCGGCCGGTGAGCGGGGCGGGCGATGAGCCGTCCGCAGGAGCCTCAGGACGACCGGCCGGGGTGCGCGACCCAGGAGCCGTCGAAACCGTTCCTCAAGTACCCGGCGATGCCGCCGGCGGTCGGCAACCCGGACACCATCGGGAAGCGCACCGCGCTGTTCTTCCTGATGATCGCGCTCAGCGTGCTGATCGGCGTCGCCGCGGTGATCCTCGGCAAGCGCCTGGCTCCGCGTCTGAGGCACCTGGAACGCCGTCGTCGCGGCCGGCCTCGGCTACGCCGTGGTGATGGCCGTGCTCGCCCTCGTCCTGCCGGACAACGTCGTGCGCGGTCGCGTTGCGGGGCCGCTGCACCGCTCGGTGGGTTCGGTGCCAGAGGTGGGGCAGGTCGCCGGGGTCTGCGCACGCGCACCGGTCACTTGGGGGTGCCTGCTCCGCGCGCCGGGCGGCGGAGGGGTCGGGCGTTTCACGGGCGAGTGGCGCTCTGGACTTACTAGGACGTCCAACTATATGGTCGTGGACAAGGCCCGCAGTGCAGGGAAGCCGGTGTGACTCCGGCACGGTCCCGCCACTGTGACCGGGGAGTGCGTCGCCGCAGTACCAGCCACTGGCAGCCAGCCGGGAAGGCCGGGTGACGTGCACTGATCCGGGAGTCAGGATACCGACTGCGGGTGTTCCGTGTTGTCCACGAGGATGGAGCAAACACGCATGGCACCGGTCTGCGCTCTTCCCGACCCTGGTGATCCTGCGACGGCTGCGGCACGCCCGTCACCCTGACGGCCCGCCGCGCCCGGCAGCCCCTCACGCCCCCGCCCGCCCGGGCGCCGTGCGGGCGTCCGCCGTGCGCCCCTCCCTCGGATCCTCCTGACGCCCTGACGAGAGCAGGTTCGTGATGGTCCGTGAACTGACCCACTTCTTCGCCGGCAAGCCCCTCGCCGGCACCTCCGGTCGCTTCGGCGACGTGTACGACCCCAACACCGGGCGCGTCCAGGCCCGGGTTCCGCTGGCGTCCCGCGCCGAGGCCGAGGCCGTGATCGCCGACGCGGCGCAGGCCCAGCCCGCCTGGGCGGCCTGGAACCCGCAGCGCCGCGCCCGGGTGCTGCTGCGCTTCCTCCAGCTGGTCGAGCGGGAGAAGGACGAACTCGCCCGGCTGCTCTCCGCAGAGCACGGCAAGACCGTCGCCGACGCCCACGGCGACCTCCAACGCGGCCTGGAGGTCGTGGAGTTCGCCGCCGGGATCCCGCACCTGCTGAAGGGCGAGTTCACCGACAACGCCGGGACCGGCATCGACGTGTACTCGATGCGCCAGCCGCTCGGCGTCGTTGCCGGCATCACCCCGTTCAACTTCCCGGCGATGATCCCGCTCTGGAAGGCCGCGCCCGCGCTGGCCTGCGGCAACGCCTTCGTCCTCAAGCCCTCCGAGCGCGACCCCTCGGTGCCGCTGCGGCTCGCCGAGCTGTTCCTGGAGGCGGGACTGCCGCCGGGCGTGCTCAACGTGGTCAACGGTGACAAGGAGGCCGTGGACACCCTGCTGGAGGACCCGCGCGTCCAGGCGGTCGGTTTCGTCGGCTCCACCCCGGTCGCGCAGTACGTCTACGCGACGGCCGCCGCGCACGGCAAGCGCGCGCAGTGCTTCGGCGGCGCCAAGAACCACATGATCGTCATGCCGGACGCCGACCTCGACCAGGCCGCGGACGCCCTGATCGGCGCCGGCTACGGGTCGGCGGGCGAGCGGTGCATGGCCATCTCGGTGGCGGTGCCGGTGGGGGAGGAGACCGCCGACGCGCTGGTGGCCAAGCTGGTGGAGCGGATCGGCGCGCTCAAGGTCGGCCGATCCGACGACCCGGCGGCGGACTTCGGACCGCTGGTCGGGCGCGATGCCCTGGATCGGGTCCGCGGCTATCTGGAGGCCGGCGTCCAGGAAGGTGCCGAACTCGTCGTCGACGGACGGGACTTCCGGCTGGAGGGCCACGAGGACGGCTACTTCCTCGGCGCCTCGCTCTTCGACCGGGTCACACCGGGCATGCGGATCTACCGGGAGGAGATCTTCGGGCCCGTGCTCACGGTCGTCCGGGCCGCCGACTACGAGGAGGCGCTGCGCCTGCCCAGCGAGCACGAGTTCGGCAACGGCGTGGCCATCTTCACCCGGGACGGCGACACCGCGCGCGACTTCACCCGCCGGGTGAACACCGGCATGGTCGGCGTCAACGTCCCCATCCCGGTGCCGGTCGCCTACCACACCTTCGGCGGCTGGAAGCGCTCCGGGTTCGGCGACCTCAACCAGCACGGCCCGGACTCGATCCGCTTCTACACCCGCACCCGCACGGTGACCTCGCGCTGGCCCTCCGGGGTCAAGGAGGGCGCCAGCTTCACCATCCCGACGATGGGCTGAGCGCCGTGCACGATCTCACCGACGAACAGCGAGCCGTCGCCCGGGCCGTCCGGGCCTTCGCCGACGAGCACCTCGCCCCGCACGCGGTGGAGTGGGACCAGGCCAAGCACTTCCCGGTGGACGTGCTGCGCAAGGCCGCGGACCTCGGTCTGGGCGGCGTCTACGCTCGCGAGGACACCGGGGGTTCCGAACTCACCCGCCTGGACGGGGTGGTGGCCTTCGAGGCGCTGGCCACGGGCTGCCCCTCGATCGCGGCCTACCTGTCGATCCACAACATGGTCGTCTGGATGGTCGACCGCTACGGCACCGACGGGCAGCGCTCGCGCCGGCTGCCCCCGCTCTGCTCGGCCGAGCACCTGGCCAGCTACTGCCTGACCGAGCCGGATGCCGGATCCGACGCGGCGGCGCTCAGCACCCGCGCGGTGCGCGAGGGCGACAACTGGGTGCTGGACGGCGTCAAGCAGTTCATCTCCGGCGCGGGAACCTCCCAGGTCTACCTGGTCATGGCCCGCACCGGCGGCCCGGGACCGCAGGGCATCTCGGCGTTCCTGGTGGACCGGGAGGACCCCGGGCTGTCGTTCGGCGGCAACGAGCGGAAGATGGGCTGGAACGCCCAGCCGACCCGGCAGGTGCTGCTGGACGGGGTGCGGCTGCCCGCCGACCGGCTGCTCGGCGCGGAGGGGGAGGGCTTCCGGATCGCGATGAGCGGGCTCAACGGCGGCCGGCTCGGCATCGCCGCCTGCTCGCTCGGCGGGGCCCAGAGCGCGCTGGAGCGGACCGTGGCCTTCCTCGCCGAGCGGGAGGCGTTCGGCACCCGACTGCTCCATGCCCAGGCGCTCCAGTTCCGGCTGGCCGACATGGCCACCGAACTGGAGGCCGCCCGGGCCCTGGTCCGGCGGGCCGCCGATGCCCTGGACCGCGGGGACGCCCGGGCGCCGCAGCTGTGCGCGATGGCCAAGCGCCACGCCACCGACACCGGCTTCGAGGTCGCCAACCAGGCGCTCCAACTCCACGGCGGCTACGGCTACCTGGCGGAGTACGGCATCGAGAAGATCGTCCGCGACCTGCGGGTGCACCAGATCCTGGAAGGGACCAACGAGATCATGCGCGTCATCGTCGCCCGCGGCCTGACCGGAGCCGCGTGATGAGCGACAGCACCACCGACGAGGTTCTGGTCCGGCGCGAGGGGCGGGCCGGGCTGATCGTCCTCAACCGCCCGTCAGCCCTCAACGCCCTCACCCACGCCATGGTGCGACGGATCGCCGCCGCCCTGGACGCGTGGGAGCACGACGACCGGGTCGCCACCGTCGTCATCACCGGTGCGGGCGAGCGGGCGTTCTGCGCCGGGGGCGACATCGTCGCCATCCACCGCGCCGCCACCGGCGGTGACGCGGCAGCCGTCGAGGACTTCTGGCGCGACGAGTACCGGCTCAACGCCCGGATCGCCCGCTACCCCAAGCCCTACGTGGCGATGATGAACGGCATCGTGATGGGCGGCGGGGTCGGCGTCTCCGCCCACGGCAGCGTCCGGATCGTCACCGAGAGCACCCGGGTCGCGATGCCGGAGGCCGGCATCGGCTTCGTCCCCGACGTCGGCGGCACCTACCTGCTCGCCCTCGCGCCCGGCGAACTCGGCACCCACCTGGCCCTCACGGCGGGGTCGGCCGGCGCCGGTGACGCCCTGCTCTGCGGCCTCGCCGACCACTTCGTCCCCGCCGAGCGGCTGCCCGCCCTGCTCGACGACCTCGCCGGGGCGCCCGTCCACGACGCCCTCACCCGCCATGTCGCACCCGCTCCGCCCGCCCCGCTCGCGGGCCGGCGCGCCTGGATCGACCACTGCTACGCGGCGGACACCGTCGAGGAGATCCTCGCCCGGCTCGGCGACAGCGGCGAGCCGGAGGCGAAGAAGGCCGCCGACCGGATCACCGCCAACTCGCCCACCGCGGTGAAGGCGACCCTGGCGGCCCTGCGCCGCGCCCGGTCGCTCGGCCCGCTGGAGGCCGTCCTCGACCAGGAGTACCGCACCTCCTGCGCCGCGCTCCGCGCACCGGACCTCGCCGAGGGGATCCGGGCCCAGGTGATCGACAAGGACCGCGCGCCGCACTGGAGCCCCGCCACGCTGGAAGCCGTCGAAACCGCCACCGTGGAGAGCTGGTTCGCCCCGCTGGGCGACCGCGAACTCGGCCTCGCCGACCTCACCCCCCTGGAGCGCTGGTGACCCACCGCATCGCCTTCGTCGGACTCGGCAACATGGGCGGCCCGATGGCCGCGAACCTCGTCAGGGCAGGTCACACCGTCACCGGATACGACCTGGTACCGGAAGCCCTCGACCGGGCGGCCGGGCACGGCGTCCGGATCGCCGCCACGGCAGCCGAGGCCGCCGCGGACGCGGAGGTGGTGCTCACCATGCTGCCGAGCGGTCGCCATGTCCTGGAAACCTACCGGGAGTTGGTCACCGCGAAGCGGGACGCGCTGTTCGTCGACTGCTCGACCATCGCCGTCGGGGACGCGCGCGTCGCTGCGGACCTGGCCCGGAGCGCCGGACACCGGGCTGTCGACGCCCCGGTGTCCGGGGGCGTGCCCGGTGCCGAGGCCGCGAGCCTGACCTTCATGGTCGGTGCCGACGACACCGACTTCGCCGCGGTGGAACCGGTGCTCACGGCGATGGGTCGCAAGGTCGTGCACTGCGGCGCCTCCGGCGCCGGGCAGGCTGCGAAGATCTGCAACAACCTGATCCTCGGGATCTCGATGATCGCGGTCAGCGAGGCGTTCGTGCTCGGGGAGAGCCTCGGGCTCGGCCACCAGGCGCTGTACGACGTCGCCTCCACCGCCTCCGGCCAGTGCTGGGCCCTCACCAGCAACTGCCCCGTCCCGGGCCCGGTGCCCGCCAGCCCCGCCAACCGCGACTACGCGGCCGGATTTGCCGCCGCCCTGATGGCCAAGGACCTCGGCCTCGCCGCCGACGCCGCCACCGCGCACGCCGTGCCTGTGGAACTCGCCAGTAGGGCCGCGGAGCTGTACTCGGACTTCGCCGCCGGCGAGGGCGCGGGTCTGGACTTCTCGGCGATCATCACCACTCTCAGGGAGAAGCACGCGTGAGCGACTACGAAACGATCCGGGTGGAGCGCAAGGGTCGGGTCGGGATGATTACGCTCGCCCGCCCGGAGGCACTGAACGCGCTCAACACCAGGCTGATGAACGAAGTCATCGCTGCGGCACGGGACTTCGGCCGCGACCCGGGGGTCGGCTGCCTGCTGATCACCGGATCCGAGAAGGCCTTTGCGGCCGGCGCGGACATCAAGGAGATGCGGTCGCTGGAGTTCGTCGACGCCTACCTCGGCGACTGGTTCGCCGCCTGGGACGAGCTCGGCCGTCTCCGCAAGCCGGTCGTCGCCGCCGTCGCGGGCTACGCACTGGGCGGCGGCTGCGAACTGGCGATGCTCTGCGACATCTTGCTCGCCGCCGACACCGCGAAGTTCGGCCAGCCGGAGATCAAGCTCGGCGTCATCCCGGGCATCGGCGGCTCGCAGCGCCTCACCCGGGCGGTCGGCAAGGCGAAGGCGATGGAGCTGTGCCTCACCGGCCGGATGATGGGCGCCGAGGAGGCCGAACGGGCCGGCCTGGTCTCCCGCGTCGTCCCGGCGGGCGAGCTGCTCGCCGAAGCGCTGGCGACGGCGGAGAAGGTCGCCGCGATGTCCGCCCCGGCGGCGATCATGATGAAGGAGAGCGTCAACCGCGCCTTCGAGACCACCCTCGCCGAGGGCGTCCGCTTCGAACGCCGGCTCTTCCACGCCACGTTCGCCACCGCCGACCAGGAGGAGGGCATGGCGGCCTTCGCCGAGAAGCGCCCGGCGGTCTTCAACCACCGCTGACGCCCGCCGTGGTGCGGCGCCCGGTAGAGGGGCGCCGCACCACGGTCGTGGGACGTCCGGGACCGGTCCGGTTTTTCCCGGAGGTCGGTCGTCGACGACCTGACGGGTCCTCCCGCGATTGGTCGTACTGGGCTCTTGACCCTCGTTTCACGCCTCGTCATGATGGTCCGTCATGTTCCGACTCCGCCGTCGGGGGAAGCCGGTCCGAATCCGGCGCTGACCCGCAACGGTAGGCCGTCGACCCCGTGTCGGCGGCGAGCCCGAGTACCCGTCGGCGGAGATGTGTCGTCCACTCCTCCCGTCGTGGTCTGCGGGCCGGAGCTCCGAGGGCTGCCCCAGCACGCGCCGACGCTCCCTCCGGGCCCCTGCGTCCAGGCCCGGAAAGGAACCTCGTGACCACGCTCCGCCGGACCCTCGGACTCCTCGCGATACCGGCCATCGCCTTTGCCACTGCCCTTCCGGCGGTCGCCGCACCGGTCGGGGCGGACTCGCCCACGATCCGTCCGGACGCCGCCGCAGCTGGATGGCTGGCCCGCCAGCTCGTCGACGGCGACCACTTCGAGTCCGTCTTCGACGGCACCGCCTACCCCGACCAGGGCCTCACCATCGACGCCGTCCTGGCCTTCGCGGCCTCCCGCAGCGCGGACACCGCCGCCGCCAAGGCGACCGCCTGGCTTTCGCAGTCGGCCGTCCTCGCCGGCTACCTCGGCGACGGCACCACCGAGGCCTACGCGGGCGCCACCGCCAAGCTGCTGCTCGCCGCGGAGGTGCGCGGCGCGGACCCGACCGCGTTCGGCGGCGTCGACCTGCCCGCCCGGCTGCGCTCGCTCCAGGCCCCGAGCGGCCGCTTCTCCGACCGCTCCCAGTGGGGCGACTACAGCAATGCCTTCGGCCAGTCGCTCGCCCTGATCGCCTTGCACCGCACCCCCGGTGGCGCCCCGGCCGCCGCCGTCGACTTCCTGGCCGGCAGCCAGTGCGCGGACGGTGGCTTCCCGGTCTCCTTCGGCCAGGCCGCCTGCACGAGCGACACGGACGCCACCGCCCTCGCCGTCCAGGCGCTCGCCGCCACCGGCCGCGCGGCCAAGGCGGCCGCCGGGCTCGGCTGGCTGACCGCCCACCAGAACGCCGACGGCGGCTTCTCAGCCGCCGGGTCCACCACGTCCAACGCCAACTCCACCGGTCTCGCGACCCAGGCGCTGCTCTCCAACGCCCGCTTCGGCGCCGGTCTCAAGGGCTGGAGCCGCCTGGTCACGTTCCAGCAGCGCTGCGACGCCGACCCGGCCGTGCGCGGCGCGGTCGCCTACGACGCCTCCGGCTTCAACTCTGGCAACGCCGCCCGGGCGACCGGCCAGGCCGTCCTCGGCCTGGCCGGCACCCCGCTGGCCACCCTCTCCGCCGCCGGGGCGCGCCCGGACGCGCCCACCCTGGCCTGCGCCGCGCCCGCCACCCCCTGACCACCCGCGACCGCACGAGGAGAGACCTGATGACCGAGCACCTGACCCGCCGCACCCTCGGCTCGCTCGCCGCCGTCGCAGCGCTGACCGTGAGCCTCCTCGGCGCCGGCGCCGTGCACGCTCCCGAGGCCCGGGCTGCCGCCTGCACCGGCACCACCGGCGTCACCGTCGTGGTCGACTTCACCGCCGTCGGCGGCGGCATCCAGACCGGCTGCGCGCCCGGCGACCCGGCCAGCGGCCTCGCCGCGCTCACCGGCGCCGGCTTCTCGTACACCTTCCACCCGCGCTACCCCGGCTTCGTCTGCACCATCAACGCCCTGCCGACGACCTGCACCAACCCCACCGGCAGCGCGTACTGGTCGTACTGGCACGCCCAGCACGGCGGACCCTGGTCGTACAGCAGCCTCGGCGCCGGCAGCTACAACCCGGCCCCCGGCGATGTCGAGGGCTGGGCCTTCGGCGCGGGTGCACAGCCGGGTATCACGGCGCCCTGACACCCGTTCGCACAGCCGGTGCCCCGGTCCTCCGCGACGGAGACCGGGGCACCGGCGGTTCCAGGGGTGGTCAGGCCGTCCGGCGCGGCCGGTCCCGGATCAGCTGCCGAAGCGCAGCGAGACGGTGTCGCCCACGTGGACGGTGGTGGCCCGGGTGGCGGCGGTGGCGGTGGCGCCGTCCAGGCTGACCTTCCAGGTGGAGGAGCCGCTGTTGGCGGTGCCGTTGAGCGCGGTGATCGTCCCGCCGCCGGTGGCGGGGGTGACGGCGGTGACGCAACCGCCCGGGGTGGCGGTGGCGGCCGCGTCGAGGACGTCGCCGAGCGTCGCGGTGGTGCCGGTCGGGTTGACGGTGACGGCGCAGACCTTGAGCGCGCCGGTGCCGTCGTCGACGACCAGGGCGAGCCTGGCGGCGGTGCCGGAGGTGAACGCGGTGGTGGCCGACCAGGTCGGCTCGCCGGCGGTGGCCGGTGCGGGCGGGGCGGCGGTGAAGCCGGCGCCGGCGACGGCGCGCAGGCCGTCGACGGAGGCGTAGGGGGAGGGGGTGGTGTCGGTGGGCTGGTACTTGAAGCCGCCGCCGGGCTTGAACTGCTGGGAGATCAGGAAGTCGATCGGGGTCTTGCCGGTGCCGCTGGTGAAGTCGGCGCCCTGGGGGTTGATGCCGCAGGCGTTCAGGCCGGAGACGGCCCAGCCGTTGGAGTCGGTGTTGACGCCCCACATGGCGTTGAACGCCCCGGAAGCCAGCAGCTTGCCCTTGAGGAAGTTCTTGGCGGCGACGACCGCCGGGTCGGTGTTGGGGACGCCGCCGACGCACAGGGAAGCCATCGCGGCCCCGGTCATGTCGATGTCGCTGCCCGTACCGAGCTCGGTGGGGTCACCGGCGGCCTTGGTGTAGTTCCAGCCACCGTCCGTGTGCTGGTTGGCCCGCACGGCCGTGACGGAGGCGTCCAACAGGGCCTGCGGGACGCGCTGGGAACCGCTCTGGGTCCTGGCGCCGCCGAGGGCGAGGAGACCGAAGACGGTGCCGTTGAAGTTGGCGGACGGGCCCCAGTAACCGGGTTCGGCGGTCTGCCAGTACGAGACCGCGTCGGCGATCAGGTTGCGGCCCGGGCCGACGCGGGCCGGGTCGATGCCGGCGGCGTAGGCGTTCAGGATGCCCCGCTGGTAGTCGGTGGCGACCGGCGAGGTGCCCGGCCAGCCGGCGGCCGCGAGCTGGTTGCGGTAGACGAGGCGGGCGTTCTTGGTGACGTCGCCGCCGGGAGTCACGTCGGCCGCCGCCGTGCCGGCCGCGGCCAGCGCGCTGAAGGCCCACTCGTTGGAGAGCCCGCCACCGGTGACGTAGCTGCCGTCGGCGGCCTGGAGAGACCTCAGGTAGGTGACGCCGGTGCTCTTCGAGGTGGCTATCTGGGCGGGGGTGGCGGTCGCGTGGGCCGGAACGGCCGACAACAGCAGCGCCCCGGCCGCCAGTGACACGGTCACGGCGGAGGTGAGGCGGGAGGAGGTGGTGCGGGGCGTCGTGAGGAAGGTCACGGAACGGCTCCTTGGGGTGGCGGGCGCCGACCCGGCCCCGACCCCGGCGCTCCCGGGGAGCGCGACGGCCGGAGCGGCCGCCGCCCGGATCGCGTGGGCAGGCTTTCGCCGTGGTGCTCGGCCGGGCGGGCATTCGGGCTCGGGGTGCCGTAGGACACCACCCCACACCGCTGCGCGTCAGCCCCGGATTCGCACCGGGTTCCCCCGCTCGGCCACCGCGGACGCTACCGCACCGTCGGACGGTCGACGAGGTGGGGAAGGCGACATGACGCACCGTTGACTCCCGATCCGCAGACGTGGTCTGATGAACCGGTTTTTCATCCTCGGTATCAGGGGAAGCCGGTCCGATTCCGGCGCTGACCCGCAACCGTAGATCCGCCCCAGCGGCGGATGAGCCGGAATGCCTGCACCGAGGCCTTGTCACAGAAGTGCTTGCGTCGTCGTGGACTGCGACGCGGTCGGGGCGGTTCCTCATGGGGGGAGCCGTCGGCTGCGCCGTGCGGACCCGATGACCGAATCGGGGAGTCGCCAGTGAGGGCCAGGAACAGCCGTACGAGCCGCGGATTCAGAGGGCTCACGTCCCTTCTCGCCACCGGCGCCGTCGCGGTTGCCGCGGGCGGCACTCTCCTGCTGGCCCACCCCGGCCGGGCCGCCGCCGACCCGATCGAGGAATGCACGGCCACCACCGGCGCGATCGTCGCCGTCGACTTCGGTCACTGGGGCGGCGGAGTCGTGCGGGGCTGCGACGCCCGTCCCACGACCGGGATGAACCTGCTGCACAACGCGGGCTTCAGCACCGCCGGTACCGAGCACGACGGACCGGCCTTCATCTGCCGGCTCGGCAACGGAGGCTTCAACGGCGGTACCCAGTACCCGACACCCGCCGAGGAGCCCTGCACCAACACCCCGCAGGCGACGGCCTATTGGTCGTACTGGATCGCCGAGCCCGGTCAGGACACCTGGTCCTACAGCCGGTTCGGCGCTGCCACCCAGAAGCCCAAGCCCGGCGAGGTCGAGGCCTGGGTGTACGGCGGCACCGACATCGGCGGTACCAGCGGGAAGCCCGCCTTCACCCCGGACTCCGTACGTGCGAAGAACGGCGGACCGTCGCCCACGGCGACCCCGACCGCTTCCCCGAGCCCGACCGTGCCGTCGTCCCCCGCCGGCGATCCGAAGGCTGCGGCGTCGTGGCTGGCCGGGCAGCTGGTCGACGGCGAGTACATGGGCAACTGGGCCTTCGAGGGCCCCGACTTCCCCCGGACCTCCCTCACCGCGATCGCCCTGGCGGCTGCCGGCACCCAGGACCCGGCTCTGCGCAAGATCGTCGCCTACCTCGCGGCGCACGCCGACGCCTTCCTGTACCCGGACGGACCCGCCGGGAAGCCCGACGCCAAGGCCGCCGCCCTGCTGGCGCTGGTCGCCGAGAGCACCGAGGGCGATCCTCGGGACTTCGGCGGCCGCGACCTGATCGCCGCCCTCACCGACCACGTGTGCACCGGGCAGGGCGAGAACGGGAAGTGCACGGCCGCCGGGGACTTCCACGGCGCCGCGTCCTCCTGGGCGCAGGCATGGGCCGTGATCGCCCTGCGAGGTGCCGGCGTCACGCCGCCTCCCCGGTCACTAGCCCGCTTCGCCGTCCTCCAGTGCGCCGACGGCGGGACCGCCGGTTCGATGATCGTGGCCGGGGGCTCCTGCGAGTCGGACCCGGTGGCCACCGGCCTCACCGTCCTCGCGCTCCGTGGCACGGTCGGGGGCGAAGCCGTCGCGCAGAAGGCATCGGACTGGCTCGCGGCGAGCCAGCAGGCCGACGGCTCCTACCTCCCCTACGTCGGGGCCGCCGGGGACACCGTGAGCACCGCTGCTGCGGCCCAGGTCCTGCGGGCCACCGGCCAAGGGGCCAAGGAGACGGCCGCCAAGGCATGGGTGAGCGTCCGGCAGAACGAGGACGGCGGCTTCGGCCCCGACGAGTCGACCACCGAGTCCGACCCGGCCTCCACCGAACAGGCCATTCTGGCCCTGACCGGCACCGACCCGACCACGGTCCGCCACAACCCGAACGGCGCCACCACCGCGCCGACCACGCCCACCGGCCGGACTCCCGACCTGACCAAGGGCAGCACGTACCTCACCGCCCCGGCGAACCTGATCGGCGGCCACTACTACGAGGGCTTCCCGGACTTCGCGGACTTCGGCCTCACCATCGACGGAGCCTTCGCGCTCGCCGCCACCGGTACGGACGACCCGGCCCTGCACCGGATCGTGGACTTCCTCGACCAGCAGGGCAAGGACGGCGGCGAGCGCACCGTCAACGACTGGACCGCGATCGGCACCGAGTTCGCCGGAGGCGGCTCCATCGCCAAGGAGGCGCTGCTCGCCGAGGCCGTCGGCCGCGACCCGCGCGCCTTCGGCGGACACGACCTGATCGCCGCGCTCGCCGCGGCCGTCTGCGCCAAGGCCGACGCGGCCACCGGCTGCGCCGGCCCCGGCAACTACACCTATGCCACCTCGGTGTTCTCCCAGGCGCTCGGCATCATGGCGCAACTGCGCGCCGGCGACTCCGCCAACGCCGACTCCGCGGTCGCCTACCTGAAGAGCCTCCAGCACGCCGACGGCTCCTGGCCGAGCCTGATCCCCGCCACCGGCGACTCCGACGTGGACAGCACCGCGATGGCGGCCATGGCGCTCGCGCTCGTCCCCGGCACCGAGGCCGCTCAGGCGGTCGACAAGGGCATCTCCTGGCTGGCGGGGCGGCAACTGCCGGACGGGGGCTTCCCCGGCGCGGCCGGCAACTCCACCAACTCGGCCGCGCTCGCCGTCCAGGGCATGAGTCTGCGCCAGTCCGCGTACGCCCCCCGGATCGCGAAGGCGCTCGACTTCCTCGCCGGGCAGCAGAACGGCGACGGCGGCTTCAACGTCGCCTCCGAGGGCCAGCGGGGCTCGGACGTGCGGGCCTCCGCCCAGGCGGTGGGAGGCGCCACCGGGATCTCCTTCGGCACCCTGCGCCGGGACCTCGGCGGTTCCCCTACCCCCACCCCGACCTCCACCACCACCGCGACGCCGACCGGTTCTCCGACCCCCACGGCGACCTCGACCCCGACCGCGAGCGGCAGCCCTTCGGCTTCCCCGACGGTCACCGCCTCCCCGGCACCGACCGGAACATCCGCAGCCGCCACCACCCCCGGGGATGTGCCCACCAGTGCTCCGGTCCCGGGTGACGGAGGTGGCGGAGGTGACGCAGGACGCGGCGGCGCGCCGATCGATGCCACGCGGGCCGGGACGGACACCGGAAGCCTGGCACGCACCGGAGCCGAGACGCTGGGTCTGGCGACCGCCGCGGCCCTGCTGGCCGCCGTCGGAGCGGGCGCGGTCCTGATCGCCCGCCGCCGCGCGGGATCGACCCCGGGGCGTCACCGGTGACCCGGCGGCTCGGCCGGCTGTTCGGAGCCGCCGGCGTGACGCTCGCCCTCGCGTCCGGCGGGCTCGGCACGGCCGTGACCCCGGCGACTGCGGCGCCACTGCCCATCGAGCAGTGCACCACCAGCTCCGGCGTGGTGCTCGCCGTGGACTTCGGCAAGTGGGGCGGGCCGCTGCTGCGCTCCTGCGGCACGACCCCCACCACCGGCTACACCTTGCTCAACCAGGGCGGCTGGAAGACCACCGGCACCGGGCACGACGGTCCGGCGTTCATCTGCCGGATCGGCTACAGCGGGTTCCAGGGTGGCAAGCAGTTCCCCGCCCCGGACCAGGAGAAGTGCGTCCTGACGCCCCCGGCCACGGCCTACTGGTCGTACTGGCACGCGGACCCGGGCCAGAACGAGTGGTCGTACAGCCAACTGGGCGCGATGAGCTACCAGCCGAAACCGGGCAGTGTCGACCTGTGGATCTTCGGCGGCACGAACATCGAGGGCACGGAGGGGCGGCCCACCTTCTCGCCGGACACCGTGCGTGCCCACAACACGGTGCCCGGCGGTGGAACGGCCACCACCCCCGCCCAGCCCTCGCCATCGACCGACCCCGGAAGCGGCAGCACCGGCGGTTCCACCAGCGGTGCGGCGGCCGGCGGTGGTACCTCGTCCGGCGGGAGCGGCTCGTCCGGCGGTGGCAACCCGTCCGGCGGTGGCAACCCGTCCGGTGGCACCGGATCCACCGGAGGCACCGGTTCCACCGGCGGCTCGACGTCCTCCGGCGGTGGCACCGGACCGGGCGGATCCTCCGGCGGCGGCAGTGCAAGCGGTGGAGGCACGGCGCCGAAGCGGCCGACCGCGGCCCCGAGCGCCACCTCCGGCGCCGCTCCTCCCCGGCCGACGACCCCGCCGGCCGAGGTGCCGACCGCAGTGGTGCCGCTACCGGAGACCATGGAGCCCCCGGCCCCGAGCGGCGAGAGCACCGAGCCGCCCGCTCCGGCGCCGTCGGAGACGCCTGCGGCCGTCGAGACCGCTCCCGCGCCGGAGTCCCCGACCGAGACACCGGCCCCGTCGGCGTCCGTGAACGCCGCAGGTCCGCTGGTGGTGGACGCGGCCCCGGCGGCCGAGGCTCCGCACGATGCCGGGTCGATGGTCCCCGCCGTCGTCGGCGGTGCCCTCCTGGTGCTCCTGGGGCTGGTCACCTTCGGCGTCGCGCGCCGACGCCGCCGGGCCGAGTGACCGGGTGACCATGCCCGGCACACCCGACACCGGCCTCCCCCGACCCGCCTCCGGGCGCACCGGGGGAGGCCGGCGCAGCCCGCGCGACCTCCACCCCCTGGCCTGGTGGACCTGGGCCCTGGCCCTGGCGACCGCCGCGAGCCGCACCACCAACCCGCTGCTGCTCCTGCTCGTCCTCGCCGTCCTCGGCTACGTCGTCACCGCCCGCCGCACGGAGGCTCCGTGGGCCCGGGGCTTCAAGTACTACCTGGCGCTGGCGCTCACGGTGGTGGCGATCCGGGTGGTGTTCCGCTGCGTCTTCGCCACCGGCATCACCCCGCACGACCACCTGCTCTTCTCGCTGCCCCACATCCCGACCCCCGCCTGGTACGCGGGCATCCGGATCGGCGGCCCGGTCTCGCTGGAGGCCACCCTCTCGGCGGCCTTCGACGGACTGCGCCTCGCCTGTCTGATCTGCTGCATCGGCGCCGCCAACACCCTGGCCAACCCCAAGCGCGCCCTGCGCGTCCTGCCTGGAGCCCTGTACGAACTCGGCGTCGCCGTGACGGTCTCGCTCAGCGTCGCCCCGCAGCTCGTGCAGAGCGTCCAACGGGTCGCGCGGGCGCGGCGGTTGCGGGCGGGCCGGGCCAAGGGCGTGCGCGCGCTGCGCAGCATCGTCGTCCCGGTCCTGGAGGACGCCCTGGAACGCTCGCTGCACCTGGCCGCCGCGATGGACTCGCGCGGCTACGGACGCTCGGGAACCGCCACCCGCCGCTCCCGCCGGACCACCGGAGCCCTGATGCTGCTCGGCATGTGCGGCCTGTGCGGAGGGGTGTACGGGCTGTTGGACGGAACCGCTCCGGCCGCGCTCGGACTGCCCGCCTTCGTGGCGGGTGCCGGGCTGTGCGTGGCCGGGCTGCTGCTCGGGGGACGGCGGGTACGGCGCACCACCTACCGCCCGGACCGCTGGCGTGCCGCCGAGTTCGGGGTCGCCGGCTGCGGTGTGGCCGCCGCCGTCCTGCTGTTCGCCACGGTCGGCTACGACGTGACCGATCTCAACCCCTCCCTCTACCCGCTGAGCTGGCCGACGCTGCCGCTCGTGCCGGTGCTCGCCCTGCTGCTGGCCGGCGCCGCCGGCGTGATCGCACCGCCACCCGGCCGCCCGCCGGTGCCCGGCGCCGTGCCCCGTCCGCGTGCCGGGACGGCCGCGCCCGCCCGCACCGACAGCACCGACCGCTCGTCCACCGAGGTGACCAAGTGATCCGTTTCGACCAGGTCGGCGTGGTGTACGACGGTGCGACCGCTCCGGTCCTGCGCGACGTCGACCTGTGCGTCCCCGAGGGCGAACTCTGCCTGGTGGTAGGCCGCACCGGCGTCGGCAAGTCCACCCTGCTGGGCGCCGTCAACGGCCTGGTGCCGCACTTCACCGGCGGCACGCTGCGCGGCCGGGTGACCGTCGACGGCCGGGACACCGCGCACCATCCGCCACGCGAACTGGCCGACGTGGTGGGCGTGGTGGGCCAGGACCCGCTGGCCGGCTTCGTCACCGACACGGTGGAGGAGGAACTCGCCTATGTCATGGAGCAGCTGGCGGTCCCGCCGGAGGTGATGCGCAAGCGCGTCGAGGAGACCCTCGACCTGCTGGGCCTCGCCGACCTGCGCCACCGCGCGCTTCACGAGCTCTCCGGCGGCCAGCAACAGCGGGTCGCCATCGGCTCCGTACTCACCGCACACCCCCGGGTCCTGGTCCTGGACGAGCCGACCTCCGCGCTCGACCCGACGGCCGCAGAGGAGGTGCTCGCCGCGATCACCCGCCTGGTCCACGACCTCGGCGTCACCGTGCTGCTCGCCGAACACCGTCTGGAGCGCGTCGTCCAGTACGCCGACCGGGTCGCCTACCTGCCCGGTGACGGCACCCTCGTGCACGGCCCGCCCGCCGAGGTCTTCCGGGGCACGACGGTCGCGCCGCCCGTCGTCGACCTCGGCCGCCTGGCCGGCTGGCAGCCGCTGCCGCTCTCCGTCCGCGACGCCCGCCGCGCCGCCGCACCGCTGCGCGAGCGGCTCACCGAGGTGCGCGTCCCCCCGCCGCGCCCGGCGGTCACGACGGGGGAGACCGTGCTGGAGGCCCGCAAGGTGGTCGTCCGCCACGGTCCGGTGACCGCCGTCCGGGAGGCCGGACTGGAGCTGCGGGCCGGCGAGGTCACCGCCCTGATGGGGCGCAACGGCTCCGGCAAGTCGTCCCTCCTCTGGGCCCTCCAGGGCTCCGGGCCCCGGCAGGGCGGCAGCGTGCGGGTCGCGCGGACCGACGGAGAAGAGCCCAAGGACCCCAAGCGGGGCTCCGCGGCGGAGGCCCGCCGGCTGGTGGGACTCGTTCCGCAAACCCCCACCGACCTGCTGTATCTGGAGACGGTCGCCGAGGAACTCGGCCAGGGCGACCGCGAGTCCGGCCGTGCCGCCGGGGCGACCGCACGGCAGATCCTCGACCGTCTTGCCCCCGGAATCCCCGACGAGAGCCATCCCCGCGACCTCTCCGAAGGCCAGAAACTCGCCCTCGTCCTGGCGATCCAGCTGGCCGCGGCACCCCGGGTGGTGCTGCTGGACGAACCCACCCGAGGGCTCGACTACCATGCCAAGGAGGCGCTCGTCGGCATCGTCGACGCCCTGGCCGCCGAGGGACGCACGGTCATGGTCTCCACCCACGACGTCGAGTTCGTCGCCTCCGCCGCCGACCGGGTGGTGGTGATGGCCGAAGGCGAGATCGTCGCCGACGGCCCCACCGCCGACGTCATCGTCGCCTCACCCACCTTCGCCCCGCAGACCGCCAAGATCCTGGCGCCACTGCCCTACCTGACGGTCGCCCAGGTGGCGGAGGCCCTGGAGCCCGCGGAGGCCGCCCGATGACCGCTGTCCGGATCCCCGGCCGGGCCCGCGTCGTCGTCGCCCTCGCCGCCTTCATCGGCCTGGTCGCCTTCACCTGGCCGTTCGTCGTCGCCCCCGGGAAGTTCGGCTCCAACTACGCCCCACCGCTGATCTTCGGCGCCCTGCTGGTCCTGGTCCTCGCCGTCGTGATCGCCGAGATCGCCTCCGGCGGCATCGACGCCAAGGCCCTCGCCATGCTCGGTGTCCTCTCCGCCGTCAACGCCGGACTCCGACCGCTCGGCGCCGGCACCGCCGGAGTCGAGACGGTCTTCTTCGTCCTCGTCCTCGCCGGACGCGTCTTCGGTCCCGGCTTCGGCTTCACTCTCGGCTGCACCTCCCTGTTCGCCTCGGCCCTCCTCACCGGGGGCGTCGGGCCGTGGATGCCCTACCAGATGTTCGGCTGCGCCTTCGTCGGCCTGCTCGCCGGGCTGCTCCCGCGAACCAGGCGGCGCTGGGAGGTCCCGATGCTGGCCGCCTACGGGGCCTTCTCCGGCTACCTCTTCGGGTTCCTGCTGAACCTCTCCTTCTGGCCGTTCTCCACCGACCCGAACAGCTCCATCGCCTACCTCCCCGGTCTCCCCTTCACCGAGCAGTGGCACCGCTACCTGCTCTTCGACCTCGCCACCTCCCTCGGCTGGGACACCGGTCGCGCCGTCACCACCTTCACCGCAGTCCTCGTCGTCGGCCCCGCCGTCCTCACCGTCTTCCGCCGCGCCGCCCGCCGCGCCAACTTCGAACCCACCGTGCGCTTCGAGAAGCCGGAGGCCACCGGCCGGCCGGCCGCGGAACCAGTCCGCTAACCGGAAAGGGTCATCACCATGCCGAAGGCCGGGAAGCCCCGGACGGCAACAGTGGACGGGGTGCAGGTCGTCGTCCTGTCCCCGGAGCAGTACGACGGGCTGGAGGCCAACCGGCGGCGGGTCGGAGGCCTGCAGACCCTGGTCGCCCGGATGAAACAGGAGCTGCGCCACGGGCGCAGGCTGCTGAGCGAGGTGGAGCAGCTGCTGGCGGAGCTTCCCGCCGAGCTGCTCGCAGACCTGGAGGATCGGATGGATCCGGGTCGCGGGCTCTCCGAGCTGCTCGACGACGTCCGTGCGGCACTGCCGGCCGGCGCCGCGTCGTCCGGAGGTTCCGACGTGCGCGGGGAGTGACGCCGCGTGGCCCCGCTGTCCGAGCCGGAGCGGCCGGGACTGCGTTGACCACCGGTGATACGGCTGTCGCACGTGGTACTGCCGGACGGCGGTCTTTACGGACGGGCTGCGGCTTGCCCACCCCGGAACGGTCGACGAGTCGTGCGGGTCTCGGGGCACCGGCTCGGGGCGCCCCGCAACCGGACGAGCGGGCCGCCGCCGGTGAACTGCGAACCTTCCCTTCTCCCGGGCAGTGCCGGCCTGCGGCAGGTCACACGCTCGGAGGAGCCGGGTGCGGTGTGCCGCTGCGGGAACGGTGTGCCGTGCGGGCGCGGCCGGGCTCCGAGAGCAGGCCGCGGAAGGCCGTGGCCACGGCGTCGGGGCACTCCTGCATGGCGACGTGGCCGACTCCGGGCAGGGCGAGGAGCCGGGCGTCGCGGAAGGCTGCGTAGGCCCGGGTGGCCGTGCGGAAGGGGACGAGGCGGTCGTCGCGGCCGTAGACGAGCAGGGTGGGGGCGGTGACGCGGGCGGCCTGGCGCCAGGGTGAGGCCGCGCCGGGCCGCAGGTGGGTGCGGACGACCGCGCGCACGCCCTCGGCCAGCATGTCCCGGGTGTGGGGGAGCGCGGCCCGGCGCAGCCGTTCGCGCGACTCGGTGGCCCGCTGGGCGGCGCCGACGCGGGAGGGGTCGGCGTAGATCAGGCGGTAGAGGTCGTCGAGGTCCCGCTCGGGGCCGCGCGCGGACAGCAGCCGGGCGTGCAGGCGGGAGGCGCCCGGCAGGCCGAGCAGGGAGATGCGCAGGGCCGGGGGCGGCGGGAGGGCGGGCAGGACCGGGGAGATGAGGGTCAGTGTGGCGACCAGCTCCGGGCGGTGGGCGGCCAGGTGGAGGGCGGTCAGAGCGCCGAGGGAGTTGCCGACCAGGTGGACCCGTCGGTGCCCGGTGCGATCGAGGTGACCGGCGACGGCCAGGGCCTGGCCCCGGACGGTGACGAGGCCGTCGGGCGGGGGAGCGGAGCGGCCGAAGCCGGGGAGGTCGAGCGCCAGGCAGTGCACCGACGGCCGGAGGCGCTCGACCAGGGCGGCCCAGTTGTGGGTCCAGCCGCCCAGCCCGTGCAGAAGGACGGCGGTCTCGGCGTCCGGGCGGATGCCGGGTGCGTACGCGGCGGCGAGCGGCTGGTGCATGACGGGTCCGTTCCGTGGTGTCAGGTGCGCCCGGCTCTGGCGGACTCCGCGACCGCCAGCCGGTAGTGGTCGACCAGCCGGTCTCCGATCGCCGCCCAGCTGTGTCCGGCCACCGCGGTCCGGCCCGCCCGGCCGAGCGCGCGGCGCAGCTCCGGGTCCCGGGCGAGCCGTTCCACGGCCTCCCGGAAGCCGGAGCCCGCGCCGGGCGGGACGAGGAAGCCGGTGCGTCCGGGACGGACGAGGTCGAGCGGCCCACCGGCCGCCGGGGCGACCACGGGCAGGCCGCTGGCCATCGCCTCCTGGAGGGTCTGGCCGAAGGTCTCGAACGGCCCGGGGTGCGCGAAGAGGTCGAACGAGGCGTAGAGCCGGGCGAGTTCGTGCCCGGTGCGGTGGCCCAGGAAGAGCGCGTCCGGCAGTGCGGCGGCCAGCCGGGCGCGGCAGGGGCCGTCGCCGACCACCACCAGCCGGACGCCCGGGAGCCGTGATACCTCGGCCAGCCGGTCGACCTGCTTCTCCACCGCCAGCCGTCCGACGTAGCCGACCAGGACCTCTCCGGGCCGGCCGAGTCGGTGGCGCAGGACCTCGTCGCGGTGGCCGGGGTGGAACCGTACGCAGTCGACGCCGCGCGGCCACAGGTGGACCCGGGGGACGCCGTGGGCCGTCAGGGCGTCGAGGGCGGACCGGGACGGCGCGAGGGTCCGCGCGGCCCCCGCGTGGATCTGCCGCAGCCGGTGCCAGGCCAGCCGGGCCCCGGCCGCCCCGGCGAAGGGCAGGTAGGTCCGGGCGTAGGCGGCGAGGTCGGTCTGGTACACCGCCACGACGGGGACGCCCGCTCGCCGGGCCTCCGCGGCTCCGGCCGCCCCGAGCACGAACGGGCCGGCCAGGTGGACCACGTGCGGGCGGTGCCGTCCGATGGCCTCGGCCACCTGATGCCCGGGCAGGGCGATCCGCACCTCCGGGTAGCCGGGCAGCGGGAGGGACGGGACCCGGACCACCTCGTAGCCGTACGCCGCGGAGCGGTGCCCGCCGTCGCGTGGGCGTGTTGCCGGGGTCACCACGAGCGGGAGGTGCCCACGGGCCAGGAGGTGTTCGGCGGTCCGCAGCACGCTGTGGGCCACGCCGTTGAGCTGTGGGGCGAAGGACTCGGTGACGATCACCACCCGCAGGCGCTCGTCGTCGGGTGCCGGGCCGTGCGCGGCGGGCTCCGCCGGCCTGGGCAGGACCCCGCTCACCGGGCGGCCGCCGCCGCGGCTGCGACGCCCGAGCCGGCCGGGGTGGAGCGGCCGGCCGTGCGCAGGTCCCGCAGGATCTCCCGGAAGCAGGCCGTCAGCCCGGTTTCGGCGTACGGCACGCCGACCTCCGCGCAGTAGGCGCGCACCAGGTGCGAGGCCGGGCGAAGTGCCGCCGCCGGCATGGTGGGGAAGAGGTGGTGCTCGATCTGGTGGCCGAGGCCGCCGAAGAGGGTGTGGACGAGCCGGCCGGCCCGCAGGTTGCGGGAGGGTAGCACCTGTCGCCGGAGGAAGTCGGCGGGCTCGGCGTCCGGGCCGGTCAGCGGCATGCCCTTGTGGTTGGGGGCGAAGACGCAGCCGAGGTAGACACCGAGCAGGGCCCCGAACAGCACGGTGAAGGCGAGCGCCTGGAGCGGAGTGAGGACGACGGCGGTGAGGGCGGCGGCGAGCGCGTAGTGCAGGCCGGTGAGGGTGCGTTCCAGGAACGGGTGGCGCACGGTGCCGCGGACGAGGGTCACGCCGGTGGCGACCAGCAGGCCGAGCGCCTGCAGGGACAGCAGCGGGAAGAACAGCTCCGCCTGGTGCCGCGCCACGAACCGCCGCAACCCCTTGGTCTGCCGGGCCTGTTCGGCGGTGCGGATGAAGAGCAGGGAGTCGGCGGCCGGGTCGTGGCCCACCCGGTTCGGGTGGGCGTGGTGCCGGTTGTGGTCGTCGACCCACCAGCCGTAGCTCATGCCGACCACCAGGTTGCCCAGCACGATGCCGACCAGGTCGGTCGTCCGGCGGTCGGCGAACACCGCGCGGTGCGCGACATCGTGGCCGAGCAGCGCCAACTGGCCGAACAGCAGGGCGAACAGCGGCGCCAGGCCGAGCTGCCACCAGCTCGCGCCGAGCGCCACGAAGCAGACCAGCAGCCCCGCCAGCGCCGCGACGAGCGCTGCACCGCGGCACGCGTAGTACAGCGGGCGCCGACGCAGCAGACCGGCCCCCGCCACCCGCCGGTGGAGCTCGGCGAACTCACCACGCCGGACGGTCCCGTCCTGCGAAGGGTCCTGAACGGTCATGCCACCCCCTGGCCTCGGCGCGCCCCGGCCGCCCGGGGTCGCACACCGTCGCCCGGGCGGGGAGGATCCGATTCTTCCGCGCGCGAATCGCCACCGTTCCGCACTGCGGGCGAGAGCGACCCGATCGGGTGAGCCGCTGCTGCCGGTCCCCGATCCGCTGTTCGATGGTCGATGGCCCGCACGACCCCGTCGCCGGGTCCCGCCGGGAGGCGCGGGCTCCGCCGCAGGCCATGGGCCCGATTCGGCTCGGGCGTTCGTCGCCGACGACGGCGGGGCGGGGTCCACGGACCCGGCAGATGGATCCCGTGGACCCGCCCACCAGCGGGTACCTCACCCGGTCGATCGCGGCGT
Source organism: Kitasatospora sp. NPDC004723 (assembly GCF_040609255.1). NCBI lineage: Bacteria > Bacillati > Actinomycetota > Actinomycetes > Kitasatosporales > Streptomycetaceae > Kitasatospora > Kitasatospora sp. NPDC004723. The sequence goes on from NZ_JBEXJT010000002.1 coordinate 238,712, forward strand.
TGCGCTGGTGCACCTCGACCTTCGTGGGCCAACACGAGTCGCCGCAGATCACGTGGAGGCGGCCGGCCGGCGGGTTCTCCGGGACGGGCAGGGGCGGTGGCACGGGCTCGCCCCTGTCGAGTGCCTGCCAGGCTACGGCCGACGTGCGCATCAGGGCCTCGACGTAGAGGTGGACGAAGGCCATCCCGCGAAATGTCGCCGGCGAGCGCAAGTGCCGACCGCCCCGCGCAGCTCACCGTCCAGAACCGCGGCCATCTCGCGGGCCGCCTCAGCTCGGCCGGTGAACTCGCCCCGTCGACGTGCGACGTTGGCCCTCCTCCGGGGCCAGACCGACGCAGTATGTCCACGGCGTGGTCGGCGGGGTCATCGGCGCCAACCGAACGGCGCTCAGTTCTACACGAACTTCACTGACTGGACGGACTGCCGCTGGAGAAACGGCGCGGTCTGCCCGCCGCCGATGGACTGCACCGGCTCACCTGTCTGGTCGTTCGTCGCGTAGAGCTCGACATCGTGGTTGGAGTTGTTGGTCGCGCCGTAGGCCGTGAGCGGCTCGTTCAGCGTCACCCGTCCGTCCCCGCCCGGTGTCTTCACCGAGAAGGTGTCACCCAGTTGGTCGGGTGTGGTCCACAGTTCGAGATCATCTGCCATGTCCGTTCTTCCTCTCGTGAGTGGGCACCCGTGCGGACGGGCGCTCAGTACGGCAAGCAGCGGAAGCCGCCTCCCGTGCTCTGCTACTTCTTGTTGAGGCTGGTGCTGTTCCACCAGCGCTGTTCAGCCGTGGTGAAGGACAGGGTGGAGGCCGATCCGCCGTTGTGGGGCGTGAGTTCGGCCTGGTAGGTCGTCTTCTCGGTGAAGGGGCTCTGCTGCTTCTTCAGGTCGACTCCCGTCTCCAGGGTGTCGCGGAGGGAGGGGACGGTGACCTGAGGGACGCCATCGAGTGTGCTCTGGGACGGCTGCGGGGTGACCGTGGTGACCTCGCGGACCTCGTCCCAGTGGTCGGGCTTGGCGAGTCGGTGCCCGAGGAAGGTCTCGGTGGGGGTGCCGAAGAGCAGCCCGGTGAAGTGGGCCGGGTAGTCGGAGGTGCCGATCGGCTCGAAGTACAGCACTCCGGAGGTGAGGACCTTCACCGTGACGTCCGCCAGCTTCTCGAACGCGCGCTCCCCGGTCGTGTCGGCCAGCACGCGTTCGACCTCGCCGGTGAAGCCTGTCAAGGCGCCCGACTTGATCTTGCTGAGCGGGAACGGGGCCTGCGGGCTCGAGCGGAGTGAGTGGTAGCGCCTCTTGCCCGGGGGCACCGGCTTCTTGAGGTCCTCCAGGTACGCGGTTCGCGCCGCCTCGTCGAGCTCCACCTTGAGCACCATCTGGAAGGCGTGCGCGGGGACGTGGAACATGGACAGGTGATAGGCGAGGAACGCGGTCCGCCCGAGCAGGATGAACCGGTGGTCGGCGCTCAGGGGATCGGTGTTCAGGGGACCGTTCATGGTGCCTTCCCTCTACGGTGCGTTGAGCGCCAGTGGTGATCGGCGGCGCTGCCAGAACGGGCGGTCGGACCAGCGGTCCTCGTGGACGTGGATCTCGCGGTGGCCGTACGCGTAGGCCTCGAAGGTCTCGCCGAGCTGTGCGGTGTAGGTGTCGAGCGCGTCGGCTTCACCGCGCAACAGGGCCTCGACCGCCTGGCCGGCGCACAGGCCCGAGTAGAGGGCGGTGAGGACGCCCTGCGAGGAGAGCGGGTCGAGGGCGATCGCCGCGTCGCCGGCCGCGATCCAGCCCTCGCCCGCCGGCGGTTCCAGCCGCGCGGTGTGCGCGGCGCACCGGCGCGGGGCCGCCCCGGCGAGGGCCTGGCGGCCGCGGGCGCGTTCGGCCGTGTGCCGGGTGGTCGCAAGCCGGTCGAGGAACGTCCGGGTCGTGCGGAGGCCGGGAGGCGAGAGGTCCGTGTCGGTGAAGTAGGTGACCAGGCGGTGGGCGGGGGAGTGCGGCGCGGTGTACCACCATCCGTCGGGGACGGACTCGACCAGCGAGGCCTGCTCGATGTCGGAGGTGTCGTGGGCCAGTCTCAGGTGGACGGCGATCAGCTTGTCGTAGCGGCGGTGGCGGGCCCCGCAGCGGGCGGCGAGCGAGGCTCGGCGGCCGGTGGTGTCGACCAGCCAGCGGCACCGCACGGTGCGCTCCGTGCCGTCGGCTCGGAGCGTCACCTGCCACCCGCTGTCCGGCTGCGGCACGGGGTGGCTCACCGTGGTCCGTTCGGCGACGCGTACCCCGTCGGCCGCGGCACGGGTGCGCAGCAGGCGGTCGAAGACGGGCCGGTCGAGGTGCCAGCCGTGTCCGTGCGGGTCGGTGAGGAAGTCCGTGCAGTGCAGCTGGGGTGAGCCCCAGGCGGAGAGCGTGGCGTGGCACTGGCGGTGGTCCGCGTCGAGGGACCGGATGTCGACGCCGAGGTCCTGGAGGAGCAACCGGGCGGCGGGGACGAGGGATTCGCCGGTCTTCGGGGGGCCGCTGCCGGCGTCGGCGAGCAGCACCGTGCGGCCTGCCCGGGCCAAGGTGAGGGCGGCGGCGGCGCCCGCCGGGCCGCCGCCCGCGACGACGGCGTCGTACCTCGCGTGCTGCCGTGCGGCGTGGTTGTCGGGGGGCGCCGCCGTGGTCATCCGGCGTCCCGGAAGGGGTCGACCTTGGCGATGTAGCCGGCCGAGATCTCCTCGGGCCGGAACCCGGTGGACCGGGCGGTCTCGTTGGCGGCCCGCTCGTCGACCGCGGCGCGCTGGGTCTCGGAGAGCTGGGGGTGGCCGGACTCGCGCACGTGGATGTTGACGCGGTTCTGGTGGTCGTCGACCTTGGGGAGCGAGGGGTCGGGAGTGGACTCCACCAGGATCGCGGCCGGGAACTTGTCGTCCTTCACCGTGTAGGCGTTGGTCTCGACGACGCCGAACTTGGACCAGCCGGCGACCATGTCCTTCAGGCCGGTCTGCTTGTCCGGGGACAGGAACCGCAGCCATACGGCGCGTCTCTCGAAGGCCTCGGCGCGCTGGTCGTCGGTGACGGTGCTGTTGGGCTTCTGGTTGACCGTGTCGAAGTCGGTCTTCTTCAGCACGTGGTTGGGCACCCGGGCCGGCCAGAAGGAGGGCAGGTAGGGGCTGTAGCGGGGGCCGATGTTGGCGCGCAGCTCGTAGCCGGAGCGGCAGCTGGCGGTGTCGGTCTGCCAGGGGACACCCATCCAGCGGGTGAGGCCGCCGGGGCCCTGGCCGCGCAGGGGGCCGTTGGCCGACAGCGCGAGCTGCGGTGTGAGGTGGTCGCCGTAGTCGTGTTCGGTCTCATTGTTCGCGCGATGGCGGATGCGGAACGGCTCGGCGTACAGGGTGTCGTGGCGGATCGGCCAGGTGACCTCGCAGCCGGGGTGGAAGGCGTCGGCGAGGCAGTAGTCCAGGGCGGCGCGGTCCAGCAGCCCGGGCTGCTGTGCGACGGGCGCTTTGTCCAGGGACTTGTAGGCGGTGTACGTGGTCTTGTCGTCGAAGTTCCCCTGCACCCACTGTTCCAGCATCTGCTCCTGGGTCCTGGTCAGGACGCCGTACTGGCGCGGGGACTGCGCGGGGACAGCCATCGCGTCTCCGTAGAGCCAGGGCCAGGGCAGCGGGGACAGGCCGTCCCGGTCGTAGCTGCGCATCTGGTAGTACACGCGTTGCCGAAGCTCCCGGTACTGCTCCTTCTTGCTGCCGAGGACGGCGAGCAGTCGGGGCGAGGTGAAGTCGTTGGGGCCCTGCCAGCCGAACTCCGCGGCGAAGCCCTGGTTGACCCACTGGTGACCGGTGAACCGCTGGAGCAAGGGCTTGATGTGTTCGTCGAAGACGACGGTGGAGGGGAGGGGGACGGCCGGGTACCCGCCCTGGGCGAAGAGGTCGTACAGCAGGTCGTAGAGGGTCACGATGCCCTTCACGTCCGGTGCGTAGTTGGGCGGCCCGACCACCACCCAGGCCGGCTTCACCTCGACCGCCTTGCCGTCGATCGTGACGGTGGCGGTCACCGGTCCGTCGGAGATGTCGTCGTGCCAGCCCTCGTTGTTGCCGAAGGTGGTGAGCTCGGACGGGGGCTTGGTGAACGAAGCCGAGCTGCCCCGCCCGCCCAGGACGACCAGACGACCCTGCTCGTCGGTCCTCAGCTCGCCCAGGTCGACGGGTGTGCCGTCGATCTTCCCGGTGTCGAACTTCTGGCCGTTCTTCTTCACACCCGAGATCGTCCGGGGCCCAGGGTCGATCCGCAGCTTGTCCCTGTCCTTGCCCTTGTAGGTGGCATTGCGCCGGCCGTACTGGTCCTGCGCCAGATTCTGGGCCTCGGGGATGTCCAGCGCGAGCGAGAACTTGTACCAGGCCGCCTTGTGGTTGGCCAGCTGGACCGTCCACTCGATGTTGGCGTTGCCCTGCCCGTGCAGGATCTCCTTGACGACGTTGCCGTCCTGGTCGTAGCCGTAGGCTCGGAAGCGCGCCGCCTGCCGCTTGATCTTGCCGGTGCCCTCCTTGAAGGAGCCCGGGGGCTTGGGATCCTCGTCCGGTGTCTCCGGCCCGTAGAAGAACTCCGCGCCGTTGCCGACCCGCGCGATGCCGATCGCGGGGTGGATCTTCACATAGGCAATCGTGGTCACACTCGGTACCTCTCTGGTGCGCCTGGCCGCCGGTTGGAACGCGGAGTGATGGACGCGGACGCCCGCGCGCGGGACCGGACCCAGCAGCGACCGGGCTCGGAGTGGATAGGAGCGCCCTCGTCCTCGCCCTCGTCACGGACGGGCGGAACCTTGCCGCAGGGGCGTTCTTCATCCATGGTGCGGGTGGAACCGGCCGAGCGTCCCATCGTGTACGACCGAACGTGTGGCTGCTCGGCCGAAGCCGGTCAGCTCCGTCACCCGCGAGCTCCGTCCGCATCGTTCCCCGCTTCGCTTTCCGGAGTGCGGCCGGTGGCGGAGACTCTCCGGTCGGCCGTCGAGGCCGATCGCCAGTCATGCTCGGGCGGCAGGGCGTTGCCCCGGGTGAACAGGAGATCGCCGGGCTTCAGGGTGCCGGCCGACACGGCCGTGCCCTCGCTGACCTGCGTGTAGGTCGTCCGGGTCAACGTGACCCCGGCCGCCCGGTGGGCCATCTGCATGAGCTGATCGACGAGGGCGGCGCAGTGCGGGTCAACCGCAGCATGCCCGACGGCGTGGAGACGGTGCTCGGGGTGGCGGCCCGGCCTCGGCCCGGGTCAGTGGTTCTCGTCGTCGGCCCAGGTGAGGTAGAGCTCGTCGATGAAGTAGCGGCCGTCGAAGCAGAGGAAGACCTTGGAGTCGGTGTCGTTGTCGCTCATCCAGGTCTTGTTCCACTGCACGACGGTGCCTGCGCCGTCACGGGTGGGGAAGTAGAGGCCCTCGCGGCGTTCGGGGCGGTTGTAGAAGCCGTGCCCGTTGGAGAGCCGGTGCGGCGTGCGGACGAGGGCGTCGCTGCCGCCGACGCGGTCGTAGAGCGGGGCGGGGAAGTTGGTGCGGGCGACGAGCTTGGGCGGGACGTAGTGGACGTCGACCTCGTCGGAGCTCACGTAGCGGGCGGGCTCGCCCGGCAGCCGGTGGAAGGCCCTGCGCGCGGCGCCGGCGCCGAGCTCGTAGCTGTCCGTGAAGGTCACGAGGCTGCCCACCCGGCCCTCCACGTACCAGTCGCCCTGGGCGTACTGGTCGAAGTCGAAGGTCTCGATGCGCGTACCCGGGGTGAGGAGTTCACCGGGCACCTCCCGGAAGATGGTCTCCCCGAAGATCTCCTCGATGATCCGCCCGTACCGCTCGAAGCGGCGGGCCGGCACCCGGACCCGGCCGGTTCCTTCCGGCAAGTCGGTGGCCTTCGGTGCCGGAGCTGGTGCGGGCTTCGGGGACGGTACGGGCGTGGGCGCCCAGGCGGTGCAGGACCGGTCCTCGGCGCCGGCACCCTTCTCCAGCACCAGCGGCACATCCGGGCGGTCGGCGGCCGGCTCGGCCAGGCCGAGAAGGCGGTCGGAGAGGTCGTTGATGGCCATCAGTCGGCCGGTGCCGCTCTGGACGAAGGACCGCCAGGCCTGCCGCCAGTACGAGGAATCACCGCCGGTGTCGGGGTACTTGGCCCGCAGGGTGACCGCGGCGCCGGTGCCCGTGCCCTCGGCGGTCAGGTAGAGGCCGGTGGCGACGTGCCGGATCCGGTGCTGGTGCACCCGGAACCGCTCGGCCACCCACCGCTCGCCCTCGCCTCCGGTCTCCGGTCCGAGGAGCACGGGGGTGCCCTCGGGGCTTCCCGGCGCGACGCCCGCCACCAGACCGGGAACGCGATGCAGGCGCAGTAAGAACGTCTCGGTGGGCCAGTCGACCAGCATCTCTCGATCACCCTCTCGACAACGGAATGTGACATGGCGTCACAGATATGATCACTTGATTCGACGCGGTCGCGCCAGGGGGGCACCGGATGTCGGCGGGCGTGTCACTTCCACTCCCTGCTGCGGGAACCAGGACACGGGACCGGAAGCCGTCGAAAGCACGCCGACCGGCACCGCCGACGCCCACACTGGGTCGCATGGAAACCGAAGACACCCCCACGCCCCGCCGCGAGGTCTACGACGCCGGGACCAAGGACACCCTCCCGGGCACCCTGGTGCGCTCCGAGGGCGACGGCGCGAGCGAGGACAACCTGGTCAACAGCGTCTACGACGCGCTCGGCACCACCTTCGACTTCTTCCTCACCGCCTACGGCCGGAACTCCATGGACGGAAAGGGCGGCCCGCTGCGGGCGACCGTCCACTACCGCGAGAAGTTCCCGAACGCCTTCTGGGACGGCGAGCGGTTCGTCCTCGGTGACGGCGACGGCGAGACCTTCCAACTGCGCCCGCGCGAGATCCTCGACGTGGTCGCGGCCGGCCTGGCCCAGCAGATCGTGGAACCGCTGCTCCTGTCCTCCAAGGAACCCGGCGCGCTCGCCGTCTCCCTCGCCGACGTCTTCGCCTCCCTCGTCAAGCAGCACGCGCTCGGCCAGAGCGCCGACCGGGCCGACTGGCTCCTCGGCGCCGGGATGCTCGCCTCGGGCGTCAAGGGCAAGGCCCTGCGCTCGCTGGCCGCACCCGGCACGGCCTACGACGACCCCAGGCTCGGCAAGGACCCGCAGCCGGCCCACACGGACGACTACCGTGACATGCCGATCCACCGCGACAACGGCGGAGTGCACGTCAACTCGGGCATCCCCAACCGCGCCTTCCACCTCACCGCCACCGCCATCGGCGGCAACGCCTGGGAGAAGGCCGGCCGGATCTGGTACCACGCCGCCACCGGCGGCAAGCTCTCCGATGACGCCACGTTCGCCGACTTCGCCAAGCTCACCGCGACCGCCGCCGAAGAGCTCTACGGCACCGGCGACGAACTGGACGCCGTCAACAACGCCTGGAAGACCGTCGGCGTGCTCTGAACCCACCCGCCCCACCGGACGGCCTGTGCCCCACCACCTGGACGTGGCGGGGCGCAGGCTGTCCGGTGGGGCAGCGGCGATCAGTCGCCGGGGGCCAGGGCGGCGTCCGCGGGGGTGGGGGGCGGGGTCTTGACGCAGTACTCCTGCTTGCCGAAGACGCTGTCGCAGTACTGCCAGAACTTCTGATGCCATTCGGGACCCAGCAGCGGGCACCAGTCCCGGAAGCTGTGCGGGTGGCACTCCAGCCACCGCCCCCCGTCCTCCTCCTCGCCGGCCTCCGCGCGCTGGACGTCCGTCCGGTGCGCCGAGGGGCGGGGCTCGGCCTGAGCGGGGGCGGTGAGCAGGCCCACCGCGAAGATCACGGCGAGGGCGGTGGCGGTCACGCGTCGTCTGTTCATGGGCTGTCCTCCGGTGGTGTCGGCGGTGGTGGTCCGCCCGGGGCCGGGCGGTGGGGGTGGCTCAGTCGGCGCGGGGGCCGATGGAGTCCCCGATCCTGACCGTCGTGAACAGGTCGACGGTGTCGCCGTCGTCGTCCTGCGGCGCCTTGAGTCGCAGGCCCACGATGTCGCCGGGCTTCCCGTCCGCGGGCTGCCCCTCGTTCTTGGTCGTGACGGACAGGAGCTCGGTGGTCAGCACCGAGGCTCCTTCACGGGTGACGGTGACGTGGGCCCCCGCCGTGATGACGCCCTGTTCGACCGTCCCGTAGAGGACCACTCCGCGCTCGGGGAGGGAGAGGACCCGGTCGATGCGCAGACGCGGGGGAAGGTTCTCGGAAGCGGACTCGCCGCTCATGTCGGTACTCCTCTGGTTCTCGGTGGATGCCCGCCACCGGTAGCCCGGCACGGGGGTGCGGGGATGCGGACCGGCCGCCTCGCCAGGCGACGGCGGATCAGTGGTCGCCGCTGACCACGATCTCTTCCTGGGTCTGCGACTGGGCGCTCTCGCCATCGGCACAGGGCTGCGCCGGTTGGGCGGGGGCATCCGGCAGGCCGACGTTCACCAGGGTGATGAGGGACTGGACCTGGGCCCTGCCGATGCTCTGGCACTGCCGGACCAACGTGGCCGCGGAAAGGTCCATTTGGCGGTTCTGCCCGCCGTACGCGTCTGTGCTCCCGGCACGGCCGTGCGTGCCGGTGGCCGCTCCGGCGCCGGAGCCGGTCGCCGCAGCGGGGCCCGCGAGGGAGAGGAGCACGACGGCGGCAAGGGCCAGGCCCGCGACGAAACGGGACTTCGCAATGGTCATGCTTGTACCAACGATCACGTGGGGGATGCGGTCACCCCGGACCGGACCGCCGGCCACGTCTGCCCGGTTCCGTCCGGCGAAAGCGTTGGCCGCCGCTTGCCACGGCCCGGAAGCCGGCGTGCCGCGATGGAGCGACGGAAACGACGTGCGTCAGCACGGCTTCCGATCTGCTGTCCGCCTGCAGGCGTAGTCGGCGAAGTTCATCCCTTCGAGTGATCGAAGGGGAACGTTTCCGCTCGGAGATCTCGGTCGGGTGAGCATGTGGTCTGACACTTCGTCGTATCTCTTTCGCAGAAGGCCGGTACAGCCATGTCCTTTGACACAGCCCCGGAGACCCTGTTCGCGCTCGGCGCCGATGATCTCGCCAGGCTGGAAGCGATCCGCGAGGCGCTGCTGGACCCGTCGCCGAGCCGGATCGGCCGACTGGACCAGTGGGGCCTGGCTGACGACCACGAGGAGTACGCGGCGATCGCCCGGTACTCGGAGACCGCGATCCCCCTGGCGGACGGCACGCAGCTCGACGCCTCGCTCAGCGTTCCGCGCGACCTCGCCGCCGGGCAGACCTGCCCCGCGGTCGTCCTGCCCGCCCCGCTGGTCGACATCGGACACCGGGCCTACCTCGGCATGATCACCCACTGGGCGCGGGGCGGCTACGTCGTCCTGGCCTACAGCCAGCGCGGTCTCGCCAAGTCCACGGGCGAGATCCACGTCGCCGGACCGCAGGACGTCGCCGACGCCGCCGCGGTCATCGACTGGCTGCTCCGGACCGACGGCGTCGACCCGGAGCGGATCGGCTTCTTCGGCTCCTCGTACGGCGCCGGCACGAGCCTGCTCGCCGCCGCGAAGGACCGGCGGATCAGGGCCGTCGCGGGCACCAGCGCCTGGGCCGACCTCTTCACCTCGCTGTACGAGAACGGCACGCGTCACCTCAAGGCGTTCGAGGCGCTCGTCCAGCTCTTCGGCGAGGACCGGTGCTCGCCGGAGTTCCGCGAGATCATCCAGAAGATCCGCGCCAACACCATCGACGACCAGGTGAGGGAGTTCGCCGCGGTACGGTCGCCCAGCGCCTACCTGGAGGCGTACAACCAGGCCGCGACGCCCGTCCTGCTGACCACCAGCTGGCACGAGACCATCTTCTCCGTGCCCGCCGTCATCGACTTCCACAACGGCCTGACCGGCCCCAAGACGCTTCTCGTGCAGGTCGGCGACCACGGCAACGCCGAACTCCCCGGCCTGGTCGGACTTCCCGCCAAGCCCACCGACATGGCCTACCGATGGATGGACCACCACCTGGGCGGCAGCGCCGGCGACGGGGAGCCCCCGCGGTTCGACGTCCGTTCGGAGTTCATGTTCAACCCCCTCTCCGACCTCCGCCACCCCTCCTGGGAGGACTACGCCCTGCCCGCGATCCGGTTCCACCTCGCCGACGCGGCCGACGGGAACGGCGACGGGCAACTGGTCCAGGGGAGCGCGTCGGCGGGCTGGACCCGTTCGGTGAAGGCCACCGGCCAGGGCACCGACATCGTCGTCGCTCCGAAACTCGTCCGGACCGGCCTGGCCGAGCGCCTGGGCCGGCCGCACGCCTACCGGACCGCCGAGATCGACCGGGGCCTGGCCGCCGTCTTCGCCACCGTGCCGCTGCCGCAGAGCATGCGCGTCCGCGGTGGTGCGGAACTACGGGTGACGGTGAAGCCGCAGCAGGCGGACGCCACGATCGTCGCCTACCTGCTCGACCACAACCCCGTGACCGGAACGGCGCACATCGTCACCCACGCCCCCTACACCTTCACGGCCGAACAGGCGGGCCGGGCCACCACCGTGACCTTCCCCCTCCAGCCCGCCGAGTACGTGGTGCCCAGGGGCCACCGGCTCCAGCTGGTCATCGACACCCACGACCCCTTCTTCGCCTCGGCCGCTACCGCCACCCCGGTCTCCACCATCGACCTCACCTCCCCGAAGGGCGCCGAGTCCTACCTCGACCTCCCGCTGCACCACCTCCACTGACCCACCCGGGGGTGCATCGGTAGAGGGCCGCCCGAACGCGACCGGTCGACGGCCCGGCCCGGGCCGCGGAGCAACTCCGCGACCCGGGCCGGGCCGCTCACCTTCCACAGGCCTCGGTCGCGGGCAGTTCCGCGATGCCCGGGCTTCGACGCCGGTCGGCGGGCAGGGCCATGGACGCCGCGCTCTGGTCCGGCTCCTGCCGATGATCGATCCGGGCTGCTTTCGTCGTGCCCAGGTCGTTCGGATCGTAGGACAGGCCGGTGCGGGCGAGCGCCGCCGGCCGCTGACACCGGCGTTCCGGGTGCCGGGGTCAGGCAGGGTGCAGGCGCGTCACTGACCGGCGTTGACCGGTCCGGGCTCGGGGTGTGGGATGTCGGGCAGGCGGTCGACGCCGGTGAAGCGGGCAGCGAGTTCGAGGAGGTCGCGCCGGTCGCTGAACCGGTGGCCGAGTCCCTGGAACCGGTCGGCTTCCTCGGAGGTGAGTCCCCGGTGGTAGCGCCGCCGGGAGGGATCCTGTGCCCGGGTGGTCACGGGACGACCTTCGGCCTGTTCCGCCAAGGCGAACACCGGCACCCGCATTCTCGACGTCCTCTCGTCCGACCAGCGACGGCGGTGGCCCACGGCCCGGCTCGTGGCCGCCGGGCCCGAACGGTCCGACCGACCTGGGGCGGCCGGGGGGCCGGAGTGCCACGCCGGGGCGGCGGTGCGGAGGTTCCCGTCGGAGCGGCGGGCGGACGGCCGATTTCGTCGGCCGGTTGTCCGGAACAGGACTTCAGGAGCCCGACACCGCACCCGTACCGTGTGTGTCCGTGCCGCTACGCAACGTGCTTCCTGGTTGGAGGTGAGGCCGGTTCGGCCGCCGTGCCACGACGTCGAACTGCCTGCCCCTCACCTCCTCCCCGCGCGCCGTACCGGCCACCCCGACCGCCGACGAAAGGTGTGGAAAGCCCGTGGCTCTTCCCGACCGTGCCCAGACCCAGCCCGCCACCTCCCTGACGAGGGACCTGAACGCCGCCGTCGTGGTGCCCGACCCGGACACCGACGCGGAGGCCGCGTTCGCCTCCCGGGGCCTGATCGCCGCGCTGCCCGCCGACTTCACCGTCGAGAAGGAGGGCGGCGGTCCGGTGCCCGCCTGGTCGCTGGAACCGTTCCAGTTCCTCACCGGCCAGGCCCCGGACACCGTCAACCCCAGCCTGTGGCGCAATGCGTTGCTCAACATGAACGCGGGCCTGTTCGAGGTCGTCGAGAACGCCGTCTACCAGGTCCGGGGCCTGGACCTGTCCAACATCACCTTCCTGGAGGACCCCACCGGAACCTCCCGGGAGATCGTCGTCGTCGACCCTCTCATCAGCGAGGAGACCGCCGCCGCCGCGCTCGCGCTCTACCGCGAGCACCGGGGCGACGACCGGGTGATCCGCGCGGTGATCTTCACCCACTCCCACCTCGACCACTACGGCGGCGTGCTGGGCCTGTGGGACGACCGGGCTCTGCCGGACGGTGTCGAGATCATCGCCCCCGACGGCTTCCTGGAGCACGCCGTCAGCGAGAACGTCTACGCGGGCAACGCCATGCAGCGCCGCGCCCAGTTCATGTACGGCTCCCTGCTGGAGCGCTCCGCGCAGGGCCAGGTGGACGCCGGCCTCGGCAAGGCCAACTCCCTGGGCACCTCGGGACTGCTCGCCCCGACCTTCACCGTCACCTCCGACCTCGCCGCCCCCGGCGTCGTCCACGCCTTCGGGCCGGTGAACATCGAGTTCCAGCTCACCCCCGGCACCGAGGCCCCGGCCGAACTCAACTTCTACCTCCCCGACATCCGCTCCCTGTGCATGGCCGAGAACGCCACGCCCACCCTCCACAACCTCTACAGCCTGCGCGGCGCCCAGGTCCGCGACGCCAAGGCGTGGTCGCAGTTCCTGATCCAGTCCACCGACTGGTACGCCGACCGCTCCGACTCCCTGTTCGCCTCCCACTTCTGGCCCCGCTGGAACAGCGAGGAGCAGCCGCAGACGGTCCGCTCCTTCCTCACCTCCCAGGCCGACCTGTACCGCTACCTGCACGACCAGTCGCTGCGCCTGGCCAACCAGGGCCTGACCATGGCGGAGATCGGCGAGGAGCTCGACGGCGCCGTACCCGAGTCGCTGGCCGGGCAGTGGTTCAACCGGGGCTACTACGGCACCGTCAACCACGACTCCAAGGCCGTCTACCAGCGCTACCTCGGCTGGTACGACGGCAACGCCGCACACCTGCACACCCTGCCGCCCGAGGAGGCCGGAGCCCGCTACGTCGACGCCTTCGGCGGCGCGGACAAGGTCGTGGACATCGCCCGGTCGACCTTCGACAACGCCAAGACCGCCCAGGACTACCGGTTCGCCGCCGAACTCCTCACCCACGTGGTCTTCGCCGACCCGACGAACACCGGCGCCCGCGGCCTCCAGGCCGACATCCTCGAACAGCTCGGCTACCAGGCCGAGAGCGGGCCGTGGCGCAACTTCTACCTCGCCGCCGCCAACGAACTGCGTGTCCGCCCGGTGGACAGCCCCGTCACGCTGCCCTCCCCGCAGATCATCACCCCGCCGGTCCTCGCCGCGATGCCGCTGGACATGCTCTTCGACTACCTCGGCATCCGCCTCAACGGACCCAACGCCGCCGACCAGCCCCTGACCATCGGTCTCACCGTCACCGACGGCATCCCGGACGACCCCACCACCTACACCCTGCGGGTGCGCAACGGTGTCCTCGTCCAGTACCCCGGCACCCTCGACGCGGCCACCGCCGACGCCGTCTACGACATCACCCGCGACGGCCTCAACCGGCTCGCCATCGCTGCCGCCACCCCCGACCAGCTGCTCGCCGACGGCTCCCTCACCGTCACCAGCGGCACCATCGACCCGCTCGACACGCTCAACACCCTCCTCGACACCTTCGAGTACTGGTTCGGCCTCACCACCCCCTGACCCCACCCGCGGGCCCTGTCCCTTCCCCGAATGCGGGGAAGGGACAGGGCCCGCGCCGACACCTTCGGGAGAGCTTCATGAGCGGCACCGTCGTCCAGGTCACCGATGCCACCTTCGACGCCACGGTCGTCAAGGCGTCCGGCCCGGCCCTGGCCTCCTTCCTCGCGGAGTGGTCCGCGCCCAGCAAGCAGGCCCAGCAGGTCCTCGCGCAGATCGCCGCCGAGTTCGGCGGGCGCCTGACCGTCGCCAACCACGACATCGACAACGGCCCCGCCACACCGCCGAAGTACAACGTCAACGCCGTTCCGACCCACCTGCTCTTCAAGAACGGCAAGGTCGTCGCCACCCGGGTCGGCCCGTTCTCCAAGGGACAGCTCACCGAATGGCTCAACAGCAACATCTGAGCCGAGCCCGGCCGGCTGGTGCGCTCCGCCGGCTCCAACCGCTCGAAAGGCGGCAGGAACCCGGACACCTGGTGTCCGTCGGCCACGGCGTGCTGGTGCACCTACTCCGGTGCGTGGACCGACGCCAAGTACGTCTACGGCCTCAGCGCCACCGAGCCCGAGAAGGCGGTGCTGAGCCGGATGCCCGACACCTGTGCGCGGCCGGTGGCCGGGGCGGCCTTCGACGGCGCCCCGGCCCTGCGGCCCGCGGTGGTCCCTCAGGTGCCGGCGCTCGCCCGCCTGGTCGAGGTCGAGGTAGAAGTAGGCGGTCTCGTTGGGGGAGTTGACGAAGATGTCGGCCTTGGCCATGGCTGTGCGGGAGCGGTAGTCGGTGCCGAACCGGGCACCGTCATGCTGGGTGGTCCAGCGGTTGCCCGCCGGCACCCCGATGTCGCGGAACTGGAAGAGTGGGCCGATCAGATCCTCGTCCAAACGTCGGGCGGAGGATCGGCTTGTGGTCGCGGGCGCAGAAGGGGCGGGTCCGTAGGTCGCCGCTGTCGCTCGTCCGGGTGAAGCGGGGCCGATTTCGAGTCTGCGGTTGCCGTCAGAAGTGAGGGTGCTCTTGTCAGTCGGGCAGACAGAGGGGGAGTGTGGTGGAGCGTCCTCTGGCGCCGCACGAGGCGGCCATCGCCGCGGCCGGGGTTCGCCTGGTCCTGCACTGTGAGGTCATCGGAGAACTGGACGAGGGGGTCCTGTCGCGGGCGCTGGCCCGGCTGGTGGCCTGCTATCCGCTCCTGGCCGGCGCGATCACCGCCCCGGACGAGCGGGGTCGGCGGCTGGTCCGTATTCACCCGGCCGATCCTGGGCCGGTCCTGGGGTGCGGCGTTGATCTGCAGGAGGAGATCAACGCGCCCCTCACCTGGGAGCAGGGCCCACTGCTGCGGGTCACGCTGCTGCGCGAGCCGAACCGTCAGGGCCGCAGCAGGCTGGTAATGACGCTGCCGCGGGCGTTCGCCGACGCGATGAGCTATCAGGCCCTCCATCGGCGCCTGTGGTCCTTCTACGCTGACCTGGCCGCCGGCCGACACGTGGCCGCCGCCCCCGTCCAGCCGGTCCTGGGCCCGGCGCTCGACGATCTGCTCGCGGCCCGCTTCCCCGCGCGGGAACTGCGCGACTTCGTCGCCGAGCGGGCCCGGGTGGATACCGAGTCCCCGCCCGCGCTCCTGCCCGCCCACGCCTCCCTCAACGGCGGCCCCGGCACCGATCCGAGCTTCCGCGTCATCGGCATCGACGTCGACGCCGACCGCTGCGAACGGCTCGTACAGCGTGCCCACGACGCCGATCTCACGGTCAACGCGCTGGTCAGCGGCATCCTGCTGACCAGCCTGCGCACCCTGTTCCCCGCCCGCGGACCGATGCGGCTGCTGTGCACCACGGCCGTGGACATGCGCCGCAGACTCTCCCCACCGATCCCGACCGAGGTCCTGCAGTCGGCGGCCACCACGACCTCCATCCGCCTCATGGTCGACGACCACGCCCACCCGGTCGACGTCGGACGCGACCTGGACGCCCGACTGCGCGCGGACCTGGAGAGCGGGGCCGCGGCGATGGAGCTGGCGGCCTTCCCCTACATGCTCGACCAGCACCCGCCCAGCCTGGTCATCACCAACGTCGGAACCATTGCCGAACCGGTTCTGCCCGCAGGACTGCGGATCGGCGACGTACGGCTGGCCCCGCTGGGCCACGTGCCGATGCTCTTCGCGGTCGTCAGCCGCTACCGCGGCCGCCTGACCGTCGACCTGGTCTACAGCAGGGCCTGGTACACCGACCTCCAGATCGACGAAGTGGCCCGTACCGCCCGCGCCACCCTGCAGGCGGCGGCCGGATGACGGCACCGGCGACGCCGGCCGCACAGGGCCGCGACCTGCTGCGCCACTCCCAGTAGACCGTCCAGCCACCCCGACCCCGACAAGGCCGCCCGGACCCTGACCACCGTTGATGACGCTGCGCAGTGGCCGATCTCCCACCCCCGCTGCGGCCGCGGCTTCCACCCCGCACCCGACGCCGGAAACGACGGGTCAGGGCCGGGCGCGGAATGAGCCGACTCAGGTCTGGTCGTCGGGGTGGCGTGGTGTCGAACTGCTCGGTTCGGCGCGTCGCTGTCGTCCGCGCCGTCTAGGTGGGCGCGCTCACTGCGGACGACCAGGGCGTGGGCGAGTCCCGGTGCCCGCGCGGGGACCTGGTTGCGCGGGCGGGTGAGGACAGGCCACCCGCGGCGGTCCTGGTAGGCCGCAGGGGTGGCCGACGACCTCCGGCCGTCGGGTCGAGGCGCTGGACGAAAGCCGCATCGGCTCACGAAATACCAGGCTAGCGCGGGACGAACGCTTGATGTACGGTCGTACACATCGATGATGTACGGTCGTACATCATCTCGGCGTGAACGGCCGCCGACAGCGACTCCGCGTACCGCCCATGAAGCGGGGTGCGTGTGCGCAACGCATGCCTTTCCTCACCTCAGCGACGAGGCGCTCTTCCGGAGCCTCGAAAGGACCGTTTGTGATGTCAAGAATCGGCGGCTCGGCGACAGGCCGTGTCCCATTTCCGGAGAAAGTCGCTTACTCGACCGGCGACCTCGCGTTCAACCTCGTGTATGTCGCCACGGGCACATACCTCATGTTCTTCTACACCGAGGTCGTCGGAATTCCGGCAGCTACCGTCGGCACGATGTTCCTGGTGGCCCGCCTGCTTGACGGAGTCTGGGACCTTGCCGTCGGCGTCCTGATGGAGAAGCTCACCTCGCGGTTCGGAAAAGCCCGGCCGTGGCTGCTCTTCCTCGCCGTTCCTTATGGCGTGAGTGCGGCACTTCTGTTCTCGGCGCCGGACCTCGGCGAGACCGGGAAGATAGTCTACGCATTCGCGACCTACATGCTCTCCGGTGTCGTCATCTATACCGCGATGAACATCCCCTACGGGGCTCTCAGCGCTCTGATGACCGAAGACTCCGGGGAACGCGGCCTGTTGAGCACGTTCCGCATGGTCGGCGCGTATGTGGGGACGCTCATCGTCGCCGCGCTCACCATGCCCCTCGTCGACGCGTTCGGGGGAGGCGCCGGCGCGTGGACGCTGACCTTCTCCCTGTACGGCGGACTTGCCGTCGTCCTCTTTTCCATCGTGTTCGTGTTCTGCAAGGAGCGCATCGGTTCGCATCGCGCGCCGGACGAGGCCGGTTCGTCCGACGCGGCCACCCCCGCCGTGGCGGCGGGCCGTCCGTTCACGACCCGTGAGGGTCTCGCGTCGCTGCTGCGCAACAAGTACTGGCTCCAGCTCACACTCCTCGGGATCCTGCTGCTGTCGGCGTACGGCCTTGTCGGGGTCTACCCGTACTACGCCCAGTACGCGCTCGGTGACGAGAACCTCGCGACGATGCTCTTCACGTTCCGCACGATCGTCGAATTCGCCGGTGTGTTCCTCGCCATCCCCCTGGTGAGGCGGATCGGCAAGCGCAACATCTCGCTGCTCGGATGCGCCGCGATGGTCGTGGGGCAACTGGTCATCGCGACGGCCCCCACGGCGCTTCCGGTCGTCCTCACCGGCCTCTCGATCGGCGGCGTCGGCGTGGGCAGCATGTTCGCGGTTCTGTTCGGCATGGTCGCCGACACGATCGAGTACGAGGAGTGGCGCAGCGGTATTCGCGCGGAAGGGCTCGTCTTCGCGGGCGCGACCATCGGGCAGAAGATCGGCGGCGCCCTCGGCGGTGTCGCCATCGGCTGGATGCTCGGATTCGGCGGTTTCCGGGAGGGCGGCGGCGCGAACCAGCCGGCATCCGCCCTCGGTGCGATCGACTTCGTCTTCATATGGCTGCCCCTGATCTTCGCCATCGCGATGGCCGCCGTCCTGGCCTTCTACCACCTCGACAAGGAGCACCCGCAGATCCTCGCGGACCTGCGCAAGCGCCGCGCCGAGTCCGTTTCTCCCGCTCCGGAGGGCGCGGCATGAGCCCGCGAACGCACCACGCGACACCCGATTCCGCCGTCGAACACATACATGACGCCTTCGGTACCGCGGAATGGTGGCGCACCGCGGTGATCTACCAGGTGTACCCGCGCTCGTTCGCCGACTCGGACGGCGACGGGAACGGCGATCTCGGCGGCATCAAGAACCGCCTCGCCTACCTTCACGACCTCGGTGTCGACGCGATCTGGATCTCCCCCTTCTATCCTTCCCCGCAGGCGGACG
The DNA here is from genome assembly GCF_040609255.1 of Kitasatospora sp. NPDC004723. Classification (NCBI taxonomy): domain Bacteria; kingdom Bacillati; phylum Actinomycetota; class Actinomycetes; order Kitasatosporales; family Streptomycetaceae; genus Kitasatospora; species Kitasatospora sp. NPDC004723. The sequence goes on from NZ_JBEXJT010000002.1 coordinate 256,959, forward strand.
GCGGCTACGATGTCGCCGACTACCGCGACGTCGATCCGATGTACGGAACTCTCGCCGATGCCGATGACCTGATCGCGACCGCACACGCGCTCGGTATCCGGGTGATCATCGACATCGTGCCCAATCACACCAGTGACGAGCATCCCTGGTTCCAGGCGGCACTCGCAGCCGGTCCGGGTTCTCCCGAGCGTGACCGGTACTGGTTCGTCGACTCGCCCGGGGTGCCGAACAACTGGCCCAGCGAGTTCGGTGGACCGGCGTGGACGCAGGTGGCGGACGGGGAGTGGTACCTGCACCTCTTCGACCGAAAGCAGCCCGATCTCAACTGGGAGAATCCCGAAGTACGGGAGATGTTCGCGGGGACACTGAGGTTCTGGCTGGACCGGGGCGTCGACGGCTTCCGGATCGACGTCGCGCACCACCTGGTCAAGGCGCCGGGCCTTCTGGACTTCGATGCCGACTGGGACGCGTACAACAGGGGCGCGCTCCCCACCAACGCCGTGCCGTTCGCCGACCAGGACGGCGTCCACGACATCTACCAGCAGTGGCGGGCGATCCTCGACAGCTACCCCGGGGAGCGGGCGATGGTCGCGGAGGCCTGGGTGACGCCCCACGACCGGCTCGCCCTGTATGTGCGAGCGGACGAGTTCCAGCAGGCGTTCAACTTCGACTACATGCGCGCGACCTGGGACGCCGATGCCCTGCGGGCGCAGATCAGGACCACGCTGCGGAACGCGGACTCCGTCGGCGCGCCGGCGACCTGGGTGCTCTCGAACCACGACGTCATTCGTCATGCGACCCGGCTCGTGCGGGCCGACCCGACGATGGCGCCGTGGATCCTCAAGGCCACCGAGCCCCGGCCGGACACCGGACTCGGGCTGCGCAGGGCGCGGGCGGCGACGGCGCTCATGCTCGCCCTCCCCGGCAGCTCGTATCTGTACCAAGGTGAGGAACTCGGCCTTCGAGAGGTGATCGAGCTCCCCGCCGAGGCCCGCACCGACCCCGACTTCCTTCGTGGGGGCGGGCACCGCCTCGGCCGCGACGGATGCCGGGTGCCGATCCCCTGGAAGAAGGACGCCCCGGCGTTCGGCTTCAACGACACCGGCGCCTCGTGGCTTCCGCAGCCCGCCGACTTCGGCGACTACGCCGTGGACCGGCAACGCGGCCGCGACGGCTCCACGCTGGAGCTCTACCGGAGCCTGCTCGCCGTACGGCGGCAGCGACAGCTGGGGAACGGGTCGCTCGCGCTCGTCGACCTCCGAGCGGACGTCGTGGCACTGGACGTCACCAACGATCGGGGAACCACCCGGATCGTGCTCAACCTCGGCTCCGAGCCCTGGCCGATTCCCGCGAGCGCGCGAGTGCTCGTGGCGAGCGCGGACGGCGTGACGGACCTCCTTCCCGCCGACTGCGCCGTCTGGTTGACGGACTAGACCAGCGGGTGGTCGCCCGACGGGGCGGCCACCCGCCGTGTCGGCTCGCGTACGATCGTCCCCGTACAACGCGCAGCCCATACGCAGTCCGGAGGCGGAACCGAATGGCCAGGCAAGTCGACGCGGGACGTCGGGACCGCATCATTGACGCCGCCGTCGACTGCATCGCGGAACAGGGCGTGGCGGGAACGTCCCACCGAGCGGTCGCCAAGCGCACCGGAGTCCCGCTCGGCTCGATGACGTATCACTTCTCCGGCATCGACGAACTCCTCTACGAGGCGTTCCACCGCTTCACCCAGCGGATCCGCGACATCGTCCGGAAGAGGTTCCAGCACACCGAAGGACCCGCCGACGCCATCGATGCGGTGATCTCGCTCATCTACGACGACTTCGGCGAGGACCAGAACATCTACCATCTCACGTACGAGCTGTACGCCATCGCCTCTCGCCGCGCCGAATTCCGCCCGCTGGTCCACGAGATGATCGACGCCGGATTCACCGCACTCCGGGCGCACTTCGACGAGGAAACAGCCCGAGCGATCAACACGTACATCGAGGGCGCGTCCACGCACCTCACCCTGGACACACGCCCGCAGACCGTCGATCAGATGCGCCACGCCCTCCAGCGACTGGCCGGACTCGGCGCCCGCTGAACCCTGGGCGTTCGGTACCGCGGCTCACCGTGCCGTCGATGCGGATACGTCGGGTTCACGCTCCGGACGGAGACGGCCTCGGCGAGCGTGGCCACCGTCTCCTCGCGCGGGCCGTTGTTGTGGCTAGAAGCCCGGGGCATGGTAGCCGTTGAGGTACCAGAGCGCCGCGGAGTACCAGAGCAGTGCGATGGTGAGGACGAGGGCGCCGCCGGCGGTGGGCAGGGCCCAGCCGGGCAGCCGTCGGTGGCGGACGACGATCACTTTGGCGACGAAGGCTCCGTAGAGGAAGCAGCCGCTCAGTGAGTGCAGGCTGATGCGGGCGTCGGTCAGTTGCACCCCGTAGGCGACCAGGCAGTGCCGGGCGATCGGCAGGGAGAGCAGGAAGGCGGCGAGGCCGCCGAGCCGGTGGATCCGGCCGACCGGTCGTGGTGCCGCTCCCAGGCCGGGGAGTCGCCCGTACAGCCAGAGAGCGAGCAGCAGTTGGATCAGGGCGAGGCCGAGCAGGGCGGTGCCGAGCTCGGCCTTCAGCTGCTGGGCGTCACCGAATCGGGCGCCGAACAGGGCGGTGGCGTAGGCGGGAGTGTGGGCGCGGCCGAACCAGAACACGCCGACCACGACCGCGACCGGCGGGAGCGCCCAGAGCACGGCCCGTAGCGTTCGTCCGGACGCCGGGCGCTCGTCGCCGGTCACCGGATCAGCTGCTCTCGACCTTGTTGCCGGCCGGGTTCACGACGTACCACTTGGCGCCGAAGGCGGTGGACTCCTGGCCGTTGGTGTCGCCCTGGGCCTTGTCGCCCTGGAAGTGGTAGAGCGGGTGGCCGTTGTAGACGATCTGGGTCTTGCCGTCGGTGCGGGTGCTCGTGGACAGCTTGGTCTGGTCGGCGCCGTGGGCGGCGGTGGGGGCGCCCTCGGTGAGGGCCGGCGGCCAGGCCGCGGCGCAGTCGCCGTAACAGGTGGAGGCGGTGGAGGTGTCCTTCTCGAAGAGATAGAGGGTCATGCCCTGGGAGTCGACCAGGATGTCGCCGAACTGGCCGATGGGTGCTGTCGCGACGATCGCGGCGCCGACCGCACCGGTCGGGCTGCTCGTGGCGGTACTCGTGGCGGTACTCGTCGCGGTGCTGGTGGCGGTGCTGGTCGGCTGCGTCGCGGCGGGGGAGGGGCTTGACTGGCTGGTGGTCGATTTGCTGCTGGAGCAACCGCCGCACACCGCGGTGAGCAGGGTGACGGCGGCGAGCGAGACGGCCGCGAGGCGGCGCTGGTTCATGGGGCTCTCCGGCGGGTCGAGGACTCTGGGCACCACTACGGCCAGAGCGGCCCGACGCGGCCCCGGCGGCGCGCCGGACAGTCAGCGCGTCGGGGGACGCGGGTGAAGCCGATCGGACGAAGGCGCGGCGCCGGATGGGTGATCGCCGCCGGGTCGGTGGCGGTGAGGGGTGCGGGGAGGGCCGGTCAGGTCGTGGGGTCGAGCGCCGGGTCCGATCCGTCAGCCTCGGCCTCGGCCTCGGCAGCGTCGCTCAGGCCGAGGCGCAGGTGCTCGGTGTGGTAGACGGCCTGGTCGAGGAGTTCGGCGACGTGGCTGTCGTGCAGCGCGTAGACGACCGAGCGGCCCTGGCGCCGGCCGACGACCAGGCCGAGGTTGCGCAGCAGACGAAGCTGGTGGGAGCAGGCGGACTGTTCCATGCCGGCCTCGTGGGCGAGTTCGGTGGCGGCGCAGGGGCCTTCGCGCAGGCGGGCGAGGATCAGCAGTCGGGACGGTGTGGCCAGGGCCTGGAGAGTGTTGGCCACCCGGGCGGCGTTGGACGCGTCCAGGCGTGTGCGCGGGACGGCGTTCTTCGGGGGAGCGGCTCCATGACCCATGGGCCAATACTACAGACCATAAATGAAGAGCTGTTCATATGTTCCTGTATTGTGAGTTGAGTCGTTGATCCTGCCCATGGCCTGTGCGAAGGGTCCTGCCTGCCATGTCCTCCACCCTGACCGAGCGCTCCGCTTCCGCGGTTGCCGCGGCGCCCGAGACTGTCGCGCCCCGGCGGCGCACGCGGATCTTCGCCCTGCCGGAGGCCCGGTGGGCCGCCGCCTCGCTGGTGCTGTTCCTGATCGCGTTGCCGCTGCAGCTGACCGGCGCCCCGGCCTGGGCGTGGGGGCCGCTGTACGCGCTCGCCTACGCGACCGGGGGGTGGGAGCCGGCCTGGGCGGGCCTTCAGGCACTGCGGGAGAAGACGCTCGACGTCGACCTGCTGATGATCGTCGCGGCGCTGGGCGCGGCGGCGGTCGGGCAGGTGATGGACGGCGCGCTGCTGATCGTCATCTTCGCCACCTCCGGTGCGCTGGAGGCGATCGCCACCGCCCGCACCGCCGACTCGGTGCGCGGACTGCTCGACCTCGCCCCCACGACGGCGACCCGGCTGCTCGACGGCGGCACCGAGGAGACCGTGCCGACCGGTCACCTGGCCGTCGGCGACACGATCCTGGTCCGGCCGGGCGAGCGGATCGGCGCCGACGGGCGGGTGCTGGACGGCGCGAGCGACGTCGACCAGGCCACCATCACCGGCGAGCCGCTTCCGGTCGCCAGGACGACCGGCGACGAGGTGTTCGCCGGCACCCTCAACGGCACCGGCGCGCTGCGGGTGAAGGTCGAGCGGGACGCCTCCGACTCGGTGATCGCCCGCATCGTGACGATGGTCGAGGAGGCGTCCGAGACCAAGGCGCCGACGCAGCTGTTCATCGAGAAGGTCGAGCAGCGGTACTCGATCGGCATGGTCGTCGCCACCCTTGCGGTCTTCGCCGTCCCGCTGGCCTTCGGCGCCGCTTTCACCGGCTCGCTGCTGCGGGCGATGACGTTCATGATCGTCGCTTCCCCCTGCGCCGTGGTGCTGGCCACCATGCCGCCGCTGCTCTCCGCGATCGCCAACGCCGGACGGCACGGTGTGCTGGTCAAGTCGGCCGTGGTGATGGAGCGCCTGGGCCAGGTCGATGCGGTCGCTCTGGACAAGACCGGCACGCTCACCGAGGGCACTCCGCGCGTCACCGACATCCGTCCCCTGGTCGGGACCGGCTTCACCGCGGAGGAGCTGCTGGCACTCGCAGCGGCGGCCGAGCACCCCAGCGAGCACCCGCTCGCCCGCGCGATCGTGGAGGCCGCCCGCACCCGCGGGCTCACCCCGGCCGCGGCGGAGGACTTCTCCTCCGCCCCCGGCATCGGTGTGACCGCCACCGTCGAGGGCCGCGTCGTCGCCGTCGGTGCCCCGGCCCGGCTGCGGGGAGGCGTCTGCCGGCCGGAGGGCGGGGGAGGCACCGACAGTGGCATCCGCGCCCGGGCCGCCGCCATCGCGGCCGAGCTGGAGGACGGCGGTCGCACCGCGGTCCTCGTCGAGGTCGACGGCGTCCCGGCCGGTGTCCTCGGCATCGCGGACCGCCTGCGTCCGGACGCCCCCGCAACCGTCGGCGCGCTGACCGCGCTGACCGGGACCGCTCCGGTCCTGCTGACCGGCGACAACCCGCGCGCCGCGAAGCGCCTGGCCGGCGAGGTGGGCATCACGGACATCCGGGCGGGGCTGCTGCCGCAGGACAAGGTCGCCGCGGTGAAGGAGTGGGAGGCGGCCGGGCGCAAGGTGCTGGTGCTTGGCGACGGTGTCAACGACGCCCCCGCGCTCGCGGCCGCGCACACCGGCCTCGCGATGGGCCGGGCCGGGTCGGACCTCGCCCTGGAGACCGCCGACGCGGTGATCGTCCGCGACGAACTCGCCACCGTCCCCGCCGTCGTCGCGCTCTCCCGCCGGGCCCGCTCCTTCGTGGTGCAGAACCTGGTGATCGCCTCGGTGTTCATCGGCGTGCTGGTGGTGTGGGACCTGGTCGCCACCCTGCCGCTGCCGCTGGGCGTGCTCGGCCACGAGGGCTCCACCGTGATCGTCGGCCTGAACGGCTTGCGCCTGCTGCGCGACGCCGCCTGGAAGCGGGCCGCCGCCGAGGGCCGCCGGTGAGCCGCCGTGCGCGCGAGAAGGCCTCGGCTCCCGCCCCGGGGCGGCGGCCCGCTGCACCGTGACCGTCTGCCGGGGCTGCTGCCGCGGTACGCCGAAGGCTCCCGGCCTCGATCACGCCGCCCAGCCCGCCGGGCTGGGCGGCCGGCTACTGGCCGGCGTCGGGGGTTGCCCCGGGCGACCGCCACCGGAACCCGGTGGCGGTTGAGCATTTGCAATAGTGAGCGTCTGCAACTATTGTCTTCACATGTAAGGCGCTTCCGCATCTATCTGGAACGCCCTGCGTCCGCCCCTTGAGGCATCCACCCCTTCATGTCTCACCCCCTGCGCCCGGGACGCCGCCGCGTCCTCGGCCATGCTGATCGAAAAGGTACTGTCATGTCCCTGAAGAAGATCCTTCCCGGCAAGCTCGGCTTCGGCACCGCCCCGCTCGGCAACATGTTCCGCGCGATCCCCGACGAGGAGGCTGCCGCCACCGTCGAGGCCGCCTGGGAGCAGGGTGTCCGCTACTACGACACCGCCCCGTTCTACGGCGCCGGCCTCGCCGAGGAGCGCCTGGGCGAGGTCCTGTCCACCAAGCCCCGTGACGCCTACGTGCTGTCCACCAAGGTCGGCCGCGTCATCCTCGACGAGAAGGAGGAGGGCGCCCGCGACCTCGGCGAGAAGGGCGGCCTGTTCGAGCACGGCAACCCCAACAAGATGCTCCACGTGTGGACGGCCGACGCCGCCGAGCGCTCCATCGAGGACAGCCTCAAGCGCCTGGGCACCGACCGCCTGGACATCGTCTGGGTGCACGACATCGCCCAGGACTTCCACGGCGACGCCTGGCTCCAGAAGTTCGAGGAGGCCCGCACCGGCGCCTTCCGCGTCCTGTCCCGCCTGCGCGACGAGGGCGTCATCAAGGCCTGGGGCCTGGGCGTCAACAAGACCGAGCCCATCGAGCTGACCCTCGCCCTCGACGAGCCGCAGCCCGACGGCTTCCTGCTCGCCGGCCGCTACACCCTCCTCGACCACGACCACGCCCTGCAGCGCCTGCTGCCGATGGCCCAGGAGCAGAACGTCGACATGGTCGTCGGCGGCCCCTACAGCTCCGGCATCCTGGCCGGCGGCACCCACTTCGAGTACCAGGCCGCCCCGCCGCAGATCATCGAGCGCGTCGGCCGGCTCAAGGACCTCGCCGCCGCGCACGGCGTCTCCATCAAGGCCGCCGCCCTCCAGTTCTCTCTCGCCCACCCCGCCACCGCCGCCGTCATCCCCGGCGCGACCAAGCCCAGCCGCATCGCCGAGGACGTCGCCGCGCTGAACGAGACCGTCCCGGCCGCGTTCTGGACCGACCTGCGCGCCGCCGGCCTGGTCAGCCCGGCCGCCCCGCTGCCCAACGGCGCCTGAGCACCCCCAGCCCCTGCACCCCCACACCCCTCACACGCCCCCACCAGGAGAAGTCACCATGGCCTCCACCTCCGTCAGCCGCACCGTCCCCGCCGCCCCCGAGAAGGTCTGGAACCTCATCGGCGGCTTCGACGCCCTCCCCGACTGGCTCCCCTACATCCCCGAGAGCGTCGCCTCCCAGGGCGGCCGCGTCCGCAGCCTCAAGAACCCCGAGGGCGAGGTCATCGTCGAGCGCCTCGTCGACTTCAACGAGACCGAGCGCCAGTACAGCTACGCCATCCTCCAGGCCCCCTTCCCGGTCGACGGCTACGTCTCCACCATCCGCGTCCACACCGTCCCCGGCCGCGACGACCTCGCCGAGGTCCAGTGGTCCGGCCGGTTCAACCCGGTGAACGCCACCGAGCAGGAGGTCGTCGACCTCTTCACCGGCATCTACGCCGACGGCCTCGACGCCCTCCACCGGACCCTCGCCGGCTGAACGGCACCGCACAGCCCCGTGGCCCCGGCCCGCACAGCGGCGGACCGGGGCCACGGGGCTGTGACGGCCGCGTCGTCAGGCCCCGTCCAGCACCTCCACCAGCGCGGCCAGGAATTCCTTCGGCCGCTCCAGGTGCACGCTGTGCCCGGCGCCCTCGACGACCACCTCGCGCACCCGCCCGCCGGCGGCGGCGTAGCGGTCGAGGACGGCGCGGGTCTGCGCCACCATCGGCTGCGCCGGGCAGACGTCCGCGCCGGGCCAGCCGGGGACCGCGCCGATCGCCCCGAGGTGGGCGAGGTCGAACAGCGAGGTGTCGGAGACGATCACGTCGGCCGAACCGCGGATCCACAGGACGGGCGGCTTCGGCTCGACCAGTTCCAGGTCGTCGATCCGGAAGTGGACCGGCGCCATGGAGTTGAGTACGCCCCGCTCGCCGGGCGCGACGCCCGGCCAGGTGTCGCTCGGCCGGCTGTCGCCGGGGTAGTGGTCCTCCCCGGTCCGGGTGGTCAGCATGGCGGCCACATAGCGCTCCGGCTCGGCCAGCGGCGCGCTGACGTAGGCGGTGTCCAGCACCGAACGCGGCGCGAACGGCGACCCGGCGCCCGACTCGCCCTCGCCCAGCAGCCGGACGAACTCCGCGGCCGCGGTGCCGGCGCCGGAACCCGCGCCGTCGGGCGAGTTGAGCTTTCCGTCCACCCCGTGGGTGCCGCCGAAGCCGTACGGGGAGACCGGGTTGACCAGGGTGAGCGAGCGGACCAGCTCCGGGTGGTCGCGCAGCAGTTGCAGCGCCACCCCGGCGCCCATGCTCCAGCCGACCAGGTGCACCGGGCCGAGGGACAGTTCCTGGAGGTAGGAGAGCAGGTCCTCGCTGTGGTCGCGCAGGCCCCGGGTGGCGTCCACCGGCAGCGGCTCGGTGCCGCCGAAGCCGCGCAGGTCGGGCGCCAGCGGGCGGTAGCGCTCGGGCAGGTCGGCCATGGTCGGGTGCCAGAACACGCCGGAGGAGACGTTGCCGTGGACCAGGACCACCGGCTCGCCGGTGCGGCCCTCGATCTCGGCGTGGTTCACGGTCAGCCGCTCGGTGGTGATCAGTCGATCGGTGATCATCGGGCGTGTCCTCAGTTCAGCCAGCCGGCGACCTGAGCGCTCGCCGCGCCGTCCCAGCCGAGTTGCAGGTGGTTGGCGAGGGAGATCAGCGCGGTGCCGCCGACGGTGGCGATGCCGGTGGTGTCCAGGGCGCTGGCCACGAAGACCACGCCGTCGCTGGGGGCGCGGTTCTCGTTGAAGATGCCGACGACGCTGGGCGCGCCGCCCGCCAGGAGGTAGGTCGTCACCGAGGCGGGCACCCCGGCCTGGTGCAGCGGGGCGATCAGCGAGCCGGCGTTGATCGCGGCCTGGATGCCGCCGCCGTCGGTGTAGAAGCCCTGCCCGCCGTAGTAGGTGGTGTACCAGTCCTGCTGGGTCTGGTCGATGCCGAAGACCGAGTCCCAGCGGGCCAGCATCTGCCGCTGCCCGGGATAGACGTCGTAGCCGCCCGAGGGGGCGAAGGAGAACTCCGGGTGCGCGGTGTAGGTGCCGTAGCAGGTCATCCGCAGGTGCGGTGCCGGGGCGTTGACCTGGCCGCCGCACTGCGGCCAGATGGAGAAGTCGTGCGCCCACCCGTGGGCGAACGGGTAGTCGTAGCCGCCGTTCGGGCCGCCCATGGTGATCAGCTTGCGCACGTCGCCCGCGTACGGGCGGCCCCAGGAGGGCTTGACCGAGGACACGTAGGAACGTGCGGACATCTCGCCCTTGCTCCAGCCCACCACGTCCACCTGGGGGACGCCGAGCTTGGCGCGGATCAGCGCGACGGCGTCGCCGACCGCCTGGGCCTGCATCAGGTTGTCGCCCTGCTTGTGCGCGAAGCCGACCGCGAAGACCCGGTAGCCCCGCCCGGACAGGTACTGCATCAGACCGGTGCCCGGACAGGAGACGGATCCGCAGCCGTAGCCGCCGGACTCACCGGGATTGGCCCAGGCCCGGTCCGGGTTGTCGTTGGCGCCGTGCACCAGCAGCACCGGGACCTGGTGCGAGCCGGTGTTCCAGCCCGGGGCCGAGTAGAGCAGGAAGCGGCCCGAGAAGGGCTGCTTGACGCCGCCGAAGAAGGTGAGCCGCTGGCCGTCCTGGTTGCCGCGGCCGTCCGGCGGATACTGCTCCTGCTGGAAGCCGGGGGTGGTGTCGAGGTACCGCTCGACGCGGTCCCAGCCGTTGGCGACGCTGTTGTAGGTCGCCTCCAGCGTCAGGTTGGAGGGCACCGCCGCCGAGGCCGGCACCGCCGGGACGACCGCGCCGATCAGCGCCAGCACGCTCGCCAGCAGCCAGCCGAAGCCTCTGCGCCTGCCACGTCCGCTTCTCCACATACCGCGTTCACTCCTCCACACCGAGGGTCCAGTGCGTGACACCCTAGGGACGCCGCGGCGTGCGCCCTATGTCGGCGGCGCATACCTCGGGCGGCACGGTGTGGGCGTCGGCCACCTGGCCAGGGGGCGGAGTGCCGGTCGGTCAGCGGGCGGTCCAGCCCCCGTCCAGCGGGATGGACGCACCGGTGACGAAGCCCGCGTCCGGACCGCAGAGGAAGAGCGCGGCCCGCGCGACCTCCTCGGGCTCGATGAGCCGCTTGATCGCGGTGCGGTCGAGCATGATCCGCTCCACCACCTCCTCGGCCGGGATGCCGTGCGCGGCGGCCTGCGCGGCGATCTGGTTCTCCACCAGGGGCGTGCGCACGTACCCGGGGTTGATGCAGTTGCTGGTGACGCCGTGCGGCGCGCCCTCCAGGGCGGCGACCTTGCTGAACCCCTCCAGGGCGTGCTTGGCCGTCACGTAGGCCGACTTGAAGGCACTCGCCCGCAGCCCGTGCACGGAGGAGATGTTGACGATGCGCCCCCACCCGCGCCCGTACATGTGGGGCAGGGTGCGCCGGACGATCCGGAACGGCGCCTCGACCATCACGCGCTGGATCAGCACGAAGCGTTCGACCGGGAAGTCCTGGATCGGCGCCACGTACTGGAGCCCGGCGTTGTTCACCACGACGTCGGCGTCGTCCGGGAGGGTGTCCACCGCCTCCGGGTCCGCCAGGTCGACCACGTGGGCCGTGCCGCCGATCTCCGCCGCCACGGCCTCGGCGGCGTCCCGCGCCAGGTCGACGACGTAGACGTGCGCGCCCGCCTCGGCGAAGGCGGTGGCGCACGCCCGGCCGATGCCGCTCGCCGCGCCCGTCACCAGGGCCTTCCGCCCGGTCAGGAAGCGGCCGGCCGGGGCGGCGGCCCGGCCGCCGGTGCTCTCGGTGTTTTCCATGGCCGCCACGCTAGGAACCCGGCGGGGTCGGGCACACGTCCCCCGGTACCACAGTTGCGGCCCGGATGGTGGTGGCCACCACCACAGTGCGTCGCCTCATGGGCCCTCGGCCGGCCTTCAGCCGGCGGTGCCCACCGGGGCGGTGACCCGGTAGCGTCCGGCGGCCCGGGCCAGGAGTCCCTCGTCGACGAGGACGCGCCGCAGCGCGACGGCGTCCAGTGCGCCGCCCTCGCACCACGGCCGCAGGCGGTCGGTCACCGTCCGCTCGTCGTACTCGTCGCCGGGCGCGAAGGTGCGTGCGGTGATGTGCCCGAGGACCGCGCGCCGGGTGTCCTGCTCCTGCTCCTGCTCCGGTTCTTGCTCCGGGTCCGGGTCCGGGTCCGGCAGGTTCACCAGGACGCCGCCGCGGAGGTGGCCGCGCAGCCGCGGGTCGGGCTGGTCGTTCGCCGCCTGGTCCGCCACCCGTCGGGCGGCGGTGTCCGCGGCGGCGGCGAGGGCCCCGTCGTTCAGGGCCACCGAGCCACGCCCCTGGACGAGCAGCCCGGCGCGGACGAGCCGTCCGATCGCCGGGGCGGCGTCCGGCGCGGCGAGCCCCGAGACGGTCAGGACCTCGGAGGAGGTCGACGCGCCCAGGGCGACCGCCGAGAACACCCGGCGCCGCACCGGATCGGCGAGCTGGACGGCGAGTTGTTCGGGCGTCACTTCGGGCGTCATTTCGGGTGTCATGGGGGGAGAACATCCTTTCCGACGTGCTCAGCGCCGTGCTTTCCGGTGGAAGGTACACGGATCACCGTCCGTTCGACACACCACTCTTCGCCGCTGGAACGGCGGGTTCGGGCCGGGGCCCGCGCGCGGGGAGCACCGTGCCGCGCCCGGCCACCAGTGCCACCGCCGTCTGGGCGGCCGCCGCGGCGACCATCAGCAGGAGCGGGGCCCGCCAGCCGGAGCCCAGCGAATGCAGGAGGCCGAAGACCACCGGCCCGACGGCCGCCAGCAGGTAGCCGACCGACTGCGCCATCGCCGACAACGCGCCGGCCGAGGCCGCGTCCGGGGCCCGCAGGCCGATGAACACCAGGGCGAGCACCAGACAGGCGCCGCCGCCGAGGCCGAGGACCGCACTCCACAGCAGCGCCCACCCCGGCGCCGCGAAGAGGCCGGCGTAGCCGACCAGCAGGACGGCGGAGCAGACCGCGGCCAACCCCCGTTGGTCGCGCGCCCGGCGCATCGCCCGGGGAACCGCCAGGCTCGCCAGTACGGCGATCACCTGGAAGACGAAGAGCAGCCAACCGGCCGTCGCCGGGTCGACCCCGTTGTCCTGGAACACCTGCGGCAGCCAGGTCACGATGACGTAGAAGCCCAGCGACTGCAGCCCCATGAAGGCGGTGACCGCCCAGGCCAGTCCGGAACTCCAGGGCAGCCGCTGCCCGCCGCGCGCCGGCTTGCCCGGACCGCCCGGACCGCCCGGACCGCTCGAACCGCTCGGCCCGGGAGTCCGCAACTGCGGCAGCCACACCAGCACCGCCACCAGCGCGAGGACCACCCAGCAGCCCAACGCGGTGCGCCAACCGCCGGGAGCGGCCTGGGCGATCGGCACCGCCACCCCGGAGGCCACCGCCGCCACCCCGCCCATCACCGTGGCGTAGGCACTGGTCAGCAGGCCCACCCTGGTCGGGAAGTCACGCCTGATCAGGCTCGGCAGCAGGACGTTGCCCACCGCGATCCCCGCACCGATCAGCGCGGTGCCGAGGAACAGGCCGGCCGTCGTGGGAATCCAGCGGACCGCGACACCGAGCGCCAGCACCACCAGCGCGCCGCCCAGGAGTCGTTCCGCCCCCCACCGCGCGGCCAGTCCGGGCACCAGCGGCGCCAGGCCGGCGAAGGCCAGCAGCGGCAGCGTGTTCAGCAGACCCGCGACGGCCGGAGCCAGGCCCAGGTCGGACTGCACGCGGTCCAGGAGCGGCCCGACACCGGTCAGGCTCGCCCGCAGGTTCGCGGCCACCACCAGCAGTCCCCACACCAGCAGCACCTGACCGGTGCGTCGCGTCGACGTGTTTTCCATGCCGTCAGCATCGGCCGGTGGGCGGGCGGGCAGCGAGGCCCTCCTCAGCCTGGCCCCCGGAGGGCCACCCTCCGACCCTCGCGCGCGGCGGCGGCGCCCCTATGCTCGAAACGTGGGCACGCCATTGGGCAACTTCATCCGGGCCAAGCGCGACGCCGTCCAACCGGAACTCCTCGGACTGCCGGAGCGTCACCGCCGCCGCTCGCCCGGGCTGCGCCGACTGGACCTCGCCAACCGGGCCGACGTCAGTGTGGAGTACCTCGCCCGGATCGAACAGGGCCGGGACCGCAACCCCTCGCCGGCGGTGGTCAACGCGCTCGCCGACGCGCTGTGCCTGGACGCGTCGGAGCGCACCCACCTGCGGTACCTCGCCAAGATCACCGGCGACGCCTGCACCGTCGACATCCGGCCCGTGCCACCCTCCCGGCGGGTGCGCGCGTCCGTGCTGCGCACCCTCGAACTCCTCGAACCGGGCGTGGCGATCGTGACCAACCGGCTGGGCGACGTGCTCGCCCACACCTCCGGCTACCGGGCGGTCACCGGCGGGGCCGGCCTGTTCGACGCGGAGCGTCCCAACCTCAACCACTACCTGTTCACCGACCCCCGGGCCCGGACCTTCTTCACCGACTGGGACGCCGTCGCGGACGAGCAGACCTTCGACCTCTGGCGGACGCCTTCCCTGGAGAACCTGGAATGGCTCACCGCCGAGCTGACACCCGTCGCGGGCGAGGAGTTCACCCGCCGGCTGAACCTGGCCAAGGTGCCGCCCCGCGGCGTCCTGCGGCTCGACCACCCCGAAGGGCACCGCCTCCGGCTGCTCCGCGAGACCCTCGAACTGCCCGGCGACTCCCAGCAGCTCGTGGTCTTCCTCCCCGAGGACGACGCCACGGCCGAGAGCCTGGACCGGCTCCGGCGCCGCTCGCCGGGCCGTCTGCGGACCATTTCCTGATCCGGGGTCAAGGGGCGCCGGAGCGGCGCCCAGGGGCGACGGTGTGTCGGTGTGTCGGTGTCCCGTCGAGAAGATGTCCGGGCTGGGCGGGATAGGGGTGATTTGAAGTCAATTCGCCTGGCTGATCAAGGGATTGTCGAACCTCCTCTAGGATTCGGGCCACGAGGCGGATCTTCGCCTGAACACTGAGAGCGGGAATGACACCTACAAGTGAAGAGATGACCGGTGCCGCGCGCGGGCCGGGGCGGCGACGGCCGGGATCGCTCGGCCGCCGCGCGGTGGGCCGGGTCGCGGTGCTCGCCCTGGGGATCGGGAGCTGCTCGATGCTGGCGGCTCCGGCGGCGTATCCGCAGGAGGCCGACGGCTCGGTGACGGTGCGGGTGGTGCGGGCGGTCGACGCCACCGGTGTGTGGAGCCCGGTCCTGGAGCCCGGCATCGGCGGGGTCACGGTGGTCCTCAGCGGTGACGACGGCGCCGAGGTCACCGGGGTGACGGCCGCCGACGGCACGGTCACCCTGGCGCCGGGCACGGCCCGGTCCGCCGGAGGGAAGTACCGGGTCCAGGTCGTGAACCCGAAACCGGGCCTGCTGTTCCCGGCCTTCGCGTCGCGACAGGGCCTGGACGGCGCGCCGAACCAGTTGAGCAGCAACGAGGAGTTCGTCGACCTCGCCGGCGGTCGGAACGTCACGTACACGACGGGACTGTGGAACCCCGGCGACTACTGCCAGAAGAACGCGACGCTGGTCACGGCCTGCCAGCCCGCGACGAGCGAGGCGCAGAACCCGCGCACGCTGGTGAGCTTCCCCTACGGCGCGCGCGGCGAGAACACGGACACGACGAATCTGGCCACCAACGCCGAGACCGGCACCGTCTACGGCATCGGGTGGAGCAAGTCCGGCAAGCGGCTGTTCAGTTCGGCGCTGGCCAAGCGGGACACCACGTACGGCCCCGGGGGCGCCGGCGCGATCTACGTCACCGACCCGGCGAACCGGACGACCTCGCTGTTCACCACCGTCCCGGACGCGGGGGCGTCGGTGCACGGTGTCGGCGCCGCCGACGACGCCTTCCTCGCCGCGCCGGGCAAGGAGAGCCTGGGCGCCCTGAAGCTCTCCGAGGACGGCCGCGACCTGTTCGTGGTCAACCTCGACAACCGCAGGCTGTACCGCTACGACGCGACCGGGGCGACCGCGTCGGCGCCGAAGGCCTCCTACCCGATTCCGGACCCGGGCTGCCCCTCGCCGGCGGACTGGCGTCCGTTCGGCCTGGGCGTGCAGGACGGCGTCGGTTACCTCGGCGGTGTCTGCTCGGGCGAGTCGACCGGGAAGGCCTCGGACCTGCGCGCGGTCGTCCTGCCCTTCGACCCGGCGACCGGAGCCTTCGGCCGGGCGGTGCTGAACCAGCCCCTGGACTACCCGCGCGCGGTCTCGGCCAAGGGCCTCTGCCCCGGGGCGGGCTGGTTCCCGTGGACGGACACGATCCCCGCCGAGCAGGACGGCAAGGCGTGCACCGGCACCGGCTTCTACGCCAACCCCGAGCCCGAGCTGGCCGAGATCGCCTTCGAGACCGACGGGTCCATGCTGCTGGCGTTCCGCGATCGGCTCGCCGACAAGGCGACGGCGTTCCCGCGGACCGGCGACCCCACGACGTACCACAGCTTCGCGGCCGGCGGTGACCTGAACAAGGCGTGCCTCTCCGACGGCATGTACGTGATGGACACCAACCTCGGCTGCGGGACGACCACGCGGGGGACCAGGTTCTTCAGCGTGGGCACCTTCCAGGGCTACCACCCGAACGCGGCCTACGCCGGCATGGCGCTGTCCAAGGTGGAGGACTCCATCGCGATCTCGGCCGTGGACCCCACCGACACCGCGTGGCGCATCGGCACGATGTTCACCAACCGCGACGGGACGAGGGCCGCCGGTTCCGGCCTGGGCCTGAACGCCTCGACCGCCAGGCCCGCCTTCGGGAAGGGCGCCTCGATGGGCGACCTGGAGGTGCTCTGCGACCAGGCGCCGCTGCAGATCGGCAACCGGGTCTGGTACGACCCCGAGCGCAAGGGCGTCCAGAGCCCGAGCCAGAGCCCGGTCCCCGGCGCCACCGTCAACCTCTACGACGAGTCCGGCAAGCTGGTCGCGTCGACGACCACGACACCGCGCGGCGAGTACTACTTCGACGACTCCAACGTGCCCGGCGGCCTGAAGCCCAGGACCACGTACACGATCAGGATGGACAACCCGGCGGACTACGCGTCGGGCGGGCCGCTGTACCGGTGGGTGCCGACCGAGGCGGGCGTCGGCGACAACCGCTTCGTGGACTCCAAGGGCACCGTCCCGGAGGGCGCCCGCTACCCGGAACGGACGCTCACCACCGGCGGACCGGGCGAGAACGACCACACCTTCGACCTCGGCTTCCGCCGCCAGGAAGGCGCGGTCCGGCTGGTCAAGCAGGACCAGGACGGAAAGCCGCTGGCGGGGGCGCGGTTCGCGCTGTGGCGGGAGACGAACGGCACCGACGGGCCGCAGACCTCCGGGGACGCGCCCGACACCCGGGTCGGTGACCCCTGTACGACCGGGGCCGACGGACTCTGCACGTCCACGGTCGAACCGGGAACGTACTACTGGCAGGAGATCAGCCCGCCGGAGGGCTACGCGGTTCCGGACAACCCGGTGTCCGGCGCGCTGGTGCTGAACTCCGAGAACCTCGACGCCGGGGTCTCGGCGACCGTGGTCAACCGGCTGCTGCCCGCCCCGACGCCGACGCCGACGCCGACGGTGACCGCGACGGCGACGGTGGCCCCGACCGTGCCGGTGAGCACCCCGGAGGCCGCGCCGACGCCCGCGCCGACGGCCGCGCCCGAGGCGCCGGCACCGGCGGTTCCGGCGGCAGCGGTCACGCCGGCCACGTCGCCGGCCGCACCGGCCGCGCCGCGTGCCGCGCCCGGCTCGCGCCTGGCCGACACCGGCCAGGACGGGGTCGTACCGGCGGCGGTCGCGGCCGTGGCGTTCACGGTCCTCGGCTGGGCCCTCGTGGAGCTCCGCCGGCGCAGGGCCCGGCGCCACTAGCGTCCGACCCTGTGGCGGTGGCAGGCCCTCTCCCGGTCCGCGGACCGGGAGAGGGCCTGCGCGTGTTCAGACCTACGCCGCCCAGGCCGACGGCCGCCGTCCCTCCTGGACGGAGGCGCGGCGGCCCTTGGAGTGGTCCGGGGCCGCCGCCCGGAGGAGGTGACCGGGCGTCCTGACGGCGGGACGGATCGCCTGGGGACGGATGACGCGGGCGCTTCGCTGCCCGGTCCCTGTTCCCGAGGTGTGGAGTTCTCATGCCGTTCGTACCCGCGCCGGTGCGCCGTCTGCCGGTCCTGCTGCTCCCGCTGCTCGTCCTCCTCGCCGTGCTCGCAGGGCCGGGTACGTCGCCGGCCGACGCGGCGTCGGTGCGCACGGGGGCGGGTACCGGGGTGGACTGGGACGCGCTGGCCCGTTGCGAGAGCGGAGGGCGCTGGAGCGCGAACACCGGGAACGGCTACTACGGGGGTCTTCAGTTCGACGCGGCGACCTGGCGTGCCAACGGTGGGCCGGCGTACGCGCCGCGTGCGGACCGGGCGACCAGGGAGCAGCAGATCGCGGTGGCCGAGCGCCTGGCCGGCCGTCGGGGCCTGGCGCCGTGGGCGGCGTGCGGTGCGCGGATCGCCCGTGGGGGCGAGCCTTCCGCCGCCCGGGCCGAGACCCGGGAGCGCGGCGACCGGCCCGCGCGGACCCGGCCGCAGACGCCCCCCGTGCCCGCGTCCCCCCGCACCGGTGCGGCGGAACGCCAGGTGGAGGCGGTCGCCGAGGGCTCGTGGACGGTGCGTGACGGCGACACCCTGAGTGACATCGCGGAGGCGTCCGGGATCGCCGGTGGCTGGCCGGCGCTGTACGAGCTCAACCGCGACGCCGTCGGCGAGGACCCCGACCTGCTGCTGC
The DNA here is from genome assembly GCF_040609255.1 of Kitasatospora sp. NPDC004723. Taxonomy (NCBI): domain Bacteria; kingdom Bacillati; phylum Actinomycetota; class Actinomycetes; order Kitasatosporales; family Streptomycetaceae; genus Kitasatospora; species Kitasatospora sp. NPDC004723. The sequence goes on from NZ_JBEXJT010000002.1 coordinate 275,183, forward strand.
CCGGCCAGGTCCTCGTCCTGGAGCCGTAGAGGGAAAGCGCGGTCGGCGCGGCAGGGCGCTGAGCAGCTCGGCGGGAGTCGGGATCGGCGTCGGCCCGCTTCGCGCGCGGTCCTCGCGGGCGGGACGCCCACGACCTCTGCGGTCGTGGATGTCCGACCGTTCCACGGCGGGCGCGCCACCGGCCGCGTTAGCCGGGGCGCTACGCCGTTCGAGTGGTCGGACAGGTGACTCCGCACCGTGCACGGGTCGGCGGTGGAGACCGGGCCGGACTGCGCCGCAGGGTGGGCCCGGTGGCGCCCGGTGAGCATGTTCGCGCTTCGTGCGGACCGGACCGTGCAGACCGGCGCGCTCTAGGCGCGCGCCGCACCGGGCGCCGGTCGCCCTCATGAGCCATGAGGGCCGACCGGCGCCCTTGCCGTGGGCGGGCCGTGCCCCGGAGGCAAAATGTACGGACAAATCTTGCGAGCCATGACGGCTCGGTCCTACTTTAATGTCCGTACATTTGGTCAGGCCGGGGAGGCCCCTTGATAACCAAGCATCACCGGATCGTGATCATCGGCGGCGGGACCGCGGGGATCTCGGTCGCGGCCCGGCTCCGTCGGGCCGGCGAGCAGGACGTCGCGGTGCTCGATCCGAGCGAGCACCACTACTACCAGCCGCTGTGGACGCTGGTCGGCGGCGGACGGGCACCGCTGGCGGAGAGCATCCGGCCCCAGGCGTCCGTCATGCCGAAGGGTGTGGCGTGGATCCGCCGGGCCGCCGTCGCCATCGATCCCGAGGCGCGGGAGGTGGCGCTGGACGACGGCGGCACGGTCTCCTACGAGCACCTCGTCGTCTGCCCCGGCATCCAGCTCGACTGGGACCGGGTGCCGGGCCTGGAGGCCGGGCTCGGCAGGGACGGGCTGTCCAGCAACTACCTGCCGCAGTACGCCCCCGCGACCTGGCGCTTCATCCGTGAGGCCCGCTCCGGCAGCGCGGTGTTCAGCATGCCGACCGGGGCCATCAAGTGCGGCGGCGCCCCGCAGAAGATCGCCTACCTGGCGGCCGACCACTGGCGCAAGGAGGGCGTGCTCGGCCGGATGGACGTCCATCTGGTGATCCCCGGCGCCGCCATCTTCGGCGTCCCGGAGTTCGCCCGGGTGCTCGACGACGTGGTGCGCCGCTACGGGATCAAGGTCCACTACGGGAGCGAGGTCTCCGAGGTGCGTCCCGAGGCCCGCGAGGTGGTCGTCACCGACCTCGGGACCGGGCGCACGACGACCCTGCCGTACGACGTCGCCCACCTGGTGCCGCCGCAGAGCGCCCCGGACTGGATCAAGCGCAGCCCGCTCGCCGGTGCCGACGACCCGGCCGGCTACGTCGAGATCGACAAGCACACCATGCGGCACGTCCGCTACCCCACGGTGTGGGCGCTCGGTGACGCCGGCTCGTCCCCGAACTCCAAGACCGGCGCCGCGGTGCGCAAGCAGGCGCCCGTGCTCGTCGAGAACCTCCTCGCCGTGCTCAACGGCCGGGAGCCGAAGGCCTCCTACGACGGCTACGCGTCCTGCCCGCTGACCACCGCGCGCAACAAGATGCTGCTCGCCGAGTTCGACTACAGCGGCCGGCCCACTCCGTCGATCCCGGTGATCAACACCATCCGCGAGCGCACCGACATGTGGCACCTCAAGCGGCGCGGCCTGCCGTTCCTCTACTGGAACCTCATGCTCCGCGGACTCGCCTGACCCTGCCGGGCACACCCCGGATCCCCCGCCGCAGCCCGCCGTCCGGGCCGTGCGGCCAGCCCACCCGTGCCCCGTCCGAAAGCCGCGGGGCGCACCCACCGTCCACCTTCAGGAGCTTGCGATGTCGAAGCCCGCCGGACCGCTGGTCTTCGTGCAGTTCTACCTGGACTGCCTCTCCCACGCCTCGTACCTCGTCGGTGACCGCACCACGGGCCGGGCCGTCGTGGTCGACCCCCAGCGCGATGTGCACGAGTACCTCGCCACCGCCGAACAGCACGGCCTGACCATCGAGCGGGTCATCGAGACCCACATCCACGCGGACTTCCTCTCCGGCCACCTGGAGCTGGCCGAGCGCACCGGCGCGCGCATCTCCTACGGCTCCGCCGCCGCGCTCGACTTCGACACCGACCCGGTGGGCGACGGCGAGCGCCTCAGCCTCGGCGAGGTCGACCTGGAGATCCTGCACACCCCGGGGCACACGCCGGAGTCGATCTGCGTCGTCGTGCGCGAACACGCCGGTGACGACGTCCCGTTCGGCGTGCTCACCGGCGACACGTTGTTCATCGGCGACGTCGGCCGCCCCGACCTGCTCAGCTCGCGCGGCCGGTCCGCCGAGGAGATGGCCCGCCACCTGTACCGGTCCACCCGCGCCCTGCTCACCCTGCCGGACGACACCCGCGTCTACCCCGCGCACGGCGCCGGCTCGGCCTGCGGCAAGAACCTCTCCACCGAGCTGAGCTGCACGATCGGCAACCAGCGCCGCGGCAACTACGCGCTCGCCGAGATGGCCGAGGACGCGTTCGTCGCCGTGGTGACCGCCGGTCAGCCCGCCGCGCCCGCCTACTTCGCGTTCACCTCGGTGCGCAACCGCCAGGCCCGTCCGGTCCTGGACGAGGACACCCCCGTCCCCGCGCTCGCCGCAGAGGAGTTCGTCGCGGCCAGGGCCGGCGGCGCCACCGTGCTGGACACCCGGGAGCCGGAGGCGTTCGCCGCGGCCCACCTGCACGGCGCGGTCAACATCCCGCTCGGCGGCCGGTTCGCCGAACTGGCCGGCCAGGTGCTCGACGCCCAGGACGCCATCATCCTGTGCGGCGACCCGGACACCGTCGTCGAGGCCCGCAACCGGCTGGCCCGGATCGGCTTCGACCGCGTCCTGGGCGCCCTGGCCGGTCCGGTGGACGCCGTCGGCGCGGAGCACCTCACCGCCGCCGGACGGGTGGACGCCGACACCCTGGCCGCGCAACTGGCCGAGGGTACGGGCGGGTTCGAGCTGCTGGACGTGCGCGGCCCGGGCGAGGTGCGGGAGAAGGGCGGCATCCCCGGCGCCCGGCTCGTCCCCCTGCCGGAACTGCTCGCCCGGCTGGCCGAGCTGCCGACCGAGCAGCCGCTGACCGTGATCTGCGCGGGCGGCAACCGCTCCTCGGTGGCCGCGTCCGTGCTGCGGGCCCGCGGATTCGAGGCGGTCGACCTGCGCGGCGGCTTCGCCGCCTGGAACGGTGAGGTCGTCCACGCCGCGGACCGGGCTCCGGACGGCGTCACGGCGTGAGCGTCCTGATCACCGCTCTGCTCTGCGGAGCCGTGGTCGGCGTGGCCCTCGGCGCGCTCGGCGGCGGCGGGGGAGTGCTCGCCGTCCCGGCGCTGGTCTACCTGTTGGGCGTCTCGCCCGCCGAGGCAGGGACCACCAGCCTGGTCATCGTCACCGCCACGTCCGTCACCGCGCTCGCCCGGCACGCCGGTACCGGCACCATCAGCTGGCGCACCGGCGGGCTGTTCGCCGCGGCCGGCGTGCTCCCGGCCGCCGGGGCGGCCGGGCTCGCCCACCGCATCCCGCAGCCGGTGCTGACCTGCGCGTTCGCGCTCCTCGCCGCACTGGCCGCCGCGGCGATGCTGCGCGGCACCCGGGCCGCGCGGCGCACGCCGGCCGAGGACGGCCGGTCCGAGGAAGGGCTTGAGGGCGACCGGCGCCCGGGCGGCAGCCAGCTGGGCACGCTCGCGGCCGGGGCCGGCCTGGGGGCGGTGACCGGGCTGCTGGGAGTCGGCGGAGGCTTCCTCGCGGTGCCCGCGCTGGTGTCCGTGCTCCGGCTGCCGATGCGCAAGGCGGTGGCCACCAGCCTGGTGGTCGTCCTCGTCAACTCGCTGGTCTCCCTCGCCACCCGGCTGACGGTCACCGGCATCTCGCTCGACCCGGCGGTCTTCGGACCGTTCGTGGGCGCCGCGGTCCTCGGGGCCTGGGACGGCAAGCGACTGGCCGCCAAGCTGTCCGGCGCCGCGCTGCAGCGGGCCTTCGCCGCCGTGCTGCTCGCGGTGGCCGGGTCGATGCTGGTCGGCGTCCTCGTCTGACGGCTCCCACGACCGCCGCCCGGGACACCCCGCCCGGGCGGCGGCCACCCCGTCGGCGCCCGCCGGTCCCGGCGGGCGCCGATTTTGTGCTCTCCCCGTCGAGGTACGAACATTCAAGGCGTGTCCCGCACCACCCGATCCCGCACCACCCATCCGATCCCTGACCCCCAGGACGGCGCCGTGACCTCCGAGCCGGGCCCCAGGCCGCTGACCCGATCGGCGGGCAATCCGCTCTGGGCGCAACTGCGCGCCGACCTGCAACGCCGGCTCGACGAGGGCGAGTTCCGCGACGTCTTCCCCGGTGAGCACGACCTCGTCGCCGAGTACCGGGTCAGCCGGCACACCGTGCGCGAGGCCCTGCGCACGCTCCGGGAGGAGGGCGTGGTCAGTGCTCAGCGCGGCCGGGCCTCCCGGTTCACCGCGAGTCGCCCGCTGGAGCAGGACGTCGGCGAGGCGTACAGCCTGTTCCGCGCGGTGGAGGAGGTCGGAGCCGTCCAGCGCAGCGTCGTGCGCGCGCTCGACCAGCGAGCCGACGGCGTCATCGCCGCCCGCCTGGGGCTCGAGGAGTCCACGCCGCTGGTCTACCTCGAACGTGTCCGCCTGGCCGACGAGGAGCCGCTCGCCGTGGACCGGGTCTGGCTGCCGGCCGACGTGGCCCGCCCGCTGCTGGACGTGGACTTCACCCGCACCTCGCTCTACGACGAGCTGGAACGTCACTGCGGCAGCCGGATCGGCGGCGGCTGGGAGCGCATCCGCGCCGTGGTCCCCGGCCGCGGGGAGCGGATCCTGCTCGACTGCCCGCCGACCACCGCGCTGCTCGCGATCGACCGGCTCGGCCGGGACGCCGAGGGGCGCCTGATCGAATGGCGGCAGACCCTGGTCCGCGCGGACCGCTTCGCCGTCGCGGCCGCGTTCACCGCGCACGACTACCGGCTGGGCGCCCCGGTCCAGACACCCTGACGGGAACGCGGCGGGAACGGCAGGGGAACGCGGGCGGAGACGGTCGGGGGCGGAGGGTAGCGGGTTCGGCTCGTTGGCATGACATGCATAGTGCAGTTCACGCCGTTGTGTCCGATGCGCTTGCCGGTACCGGCCATGGGGCCCCGCGAAGGAGGGTCGTTCACGAACCAGCACCGTTGGGCTGGCCGCCGGGGCCGCGGCCGAGGTCCTGGCCGGGGTGAACGGCCGGGGTGGCGGTCCGGGCGGGCCGCGCGCCGTAGGGCGGGCTTCGGCCGTCTCTTAGCTCAAAGTTGATCATCAGTCACCGGCGGTGAGGCTAACATCGATTCCGATCGGGTTTGGTCGGCTTCGTCGGGAAAGCCGAAGCCGACCGGATCGCGTCGATCAAACCGGGGGCGGGGATGCAGGGTTTCGGGGATGGGAGACGTCATGGGCGTGCACAACGCCATGGGCCGGCGAACCGGGATACGCGAGATCGATCGAGTCGCTGAACCGGCGGGGCTGCTCCGACTGGCGGAAGAGGCGCGCGGGGGCGTCGCACGGGCGGTGCTGGTCCGCGGACCGGCCGGGATCGGGCGCAGCCGGCTGCTGGACGCGGTGGCCGGGCGGGTGTCGGAGGCCGGTACGACGGTGCGTCGGTCGGCGGGCCCGGCGCCGGGGACCGGGGGGAACGAGGGGAACGGGGCCGGGGGGAACGAGGGGGGAGAAGGGGAGCGGAGCGGGCGCGGGTACCGGTCCGTTCGCGAACTGTTCGGCGTGCGGCCGGACCCCGCCGGGGCCACCGCGGCGAGGGCCGCCTTCGCGGTCCAGCGCGAGGTCTACGGGCACGCCGTGGAGCTGCTGGCCGCCGGCCCGCTGGCGCTCGTCCTGGACGACGCGCAGTGGTGCGACGAGGAGTCGCTGCGATGCGTGCACTTCCTGCTGCGCCGCGCGGCCGGACGTCCGCTGCTGGTGCTGCTCTCCCAGCGCACCGCCGTCGAGGGCCCGGGCACGGCGATGCTCACCGAGATCCTGGCCGAGGGCTGCTGCGCGCTCCTGGAACTCGGCCCGCTGAGCGAGGCCGAGACCGGCCGGGCGGTGGCCCGCGCCCTGGGCGGCCTGCCGGACGAGCGGTTCGTACGGCGCTGCCGGGCGCTCTGCGGCGGGAACCCGCTGCTGCTGGAACGGCTGCTCGGCAGGCTGCGCGCGGCCGGGGTGCACCCTGACGAGCGCGGGCTGCACCGGCTGCGGGTGCTCGGCGAGGCCGTCGGCGCCGACGCGGCCCGCACCGCGCTGGCCGCCGAACCGCGCCAGGTGCGCCAGGTGGCCGTGGCGCTGGCCGTCCTCGGCTGCGCCGACCCCGATCTGCTCGGGTCGCTCTGCGGGGTCGGCGGCAGCCGGCCGGCCCTCGCACTGGACGGGCTGCGGCGCCTCGGGGTGATCGGGCCCGGTCCGGGGGCGCCGATGGCCGAGGCGGTGCGGGCCGCGGTGCTGGCCGAGCTGCCGGGCCCGGAGCTGGAACGGCTGCGCCTGCGCGCGGCCCGGGTGCTCAACGACGCCGGGCGCCCGGCGGCCGAGGTGGCGGACCAGCTGGCCCTGCTGTCCGAACTGCCGGAGCCGTGGATGCTCACCGTGCTGCGCGAGGCGGCGGCCCAGTCGCCCGGCGGGGCGACCGCCCGGGCGGCGGCACGCTACCTGCGCGGGGCGCTGGCCGCCGAGCTCGGCGGGACCGAGCGCCGGAACGTGCGGATCGAACTGGCCAGGGCCTCGGCCCGGGTGGCGCCCGCCGCCGCCCTGGAGCAGCTGCGCCACGCCCTGCGGGAGAGCGACGGGGTGCGGGAGCGGGCGTCGATCGCCCTGGAGTACGGGCGGGCCGCCCTCGGTTCGCGCGACGTCCCCGAGGCGGTCCGGGTGCTCGGCGCGGCGCTCGTCGACCTGCGCCGGCAGTTGGGCGCCGACCCGCTCCCGGCCGACCGGGAGCTGCGCACCTCGCTGGAGTCCGCCCTGCTGGTGGCCGCCGTCAACGGGAAGTCGACGATGGCGCCGGTCGGGGCGCTGGTCGGCGGCTGGCCGGTGCCCCGGGGCGACAGTCCGGCCGAGCGTCAGCTGCTCTCCGGCATGAGCGTGTTCGCCGCGCTGACGGGCCGTCCGGCCCGGCAGGCCGTGGCGCTGGCCCGGCGGGCCCTGCGGGTGGAGGAGACCGTGCCCGCCGGGTGGGAGGCGCTCGCCTCCTCGCTGGTCCTCGGCCTGGCGGACGAGGTCGAGGAGGCCCTGGGGGCGCTGCCCCGCTCGCTGTCCAACGGCATCGCGTTGCACGAGCCCTGGATGCGGCTGTCCGTCCTGGCCGGGCGCGCCCACACCCTGCACGGGGTGGGCGACCTCGCCGGGGCGCAGACGGTCGCCCGCACGGCGGTCGCCCTCGCGGAGCGGGACGACCGGGCCACGGTCTGGCCGCTGCCCGCCGTCGAGCTGGGCAGTGTGCTGCTCTCGCGCGGCGAGGTGGCGGAGGCCGCCGCCGTGCTCGACCGGATCCGCCCGGCCGGCCTGGACCAGCAGATCTGGGAGTGGCACCAGTACCTCTACGTCGGGGGCCGACTGCGGCGCGCGCTGGGCGACCTCGACGGCGCGGTGGAGCTGTGGCGGCGGTGCGGCCGCAGCCTGGCGGAGGCTGGGGTGGCCAATCCGGTGCTGGCGCCGTGGTGGCTGGCCGCCGCGACCACGCTGGCCGGCCAGGGCCGTACCGCGGCGGCGGCGGGGATCGTCGCCCAGGTCCAGGAGGCGGTGGACGGCTGGGGCACCGCGCGCGCCCGCGGGCTCGGCCTGGTGGCCGCGGGCGTGATCGCCACCGGCGCGGCCCGCACCGAACGGCTCGCCGAGGCCGTGGAGGTGCTCGAACAGTCCCCGGCCCGCCTCGCGCAGGCCGAGGCGCGCTACCGGCTCGGCCGCGAGCTGCTGCTGCGCGACGACCTGCCGGGCGCCCGCCGGCACCTGCGGCAGGCGATCGAGACGGCCACCCGGTGCGGCTACCACCTGCTCAGCGCCGCCGCGCGCGGGCTGCTCGCCGACGCGGGCGGCCGGATGCCGCAGATCGCCGTCTCCCCGCTCGACACGCTCACCCGCAGCGAGCGGCGGATCGCCACCCTCGTCAGGACCGGCGTCAGCAACCGGGAGATCGCCGAACAGCTGTTCATCACCCCCCGGACGGTGGAGATGCACCTCACCAACATCTACCGGAAGCTCGACGTGCGGGGCCGCACCGACCTGGTCCCGGCGAGGGGATCAGGCGCGGCCCCCAGACGCCGGCCGAGGAACGAGGCGGAGCACGTCCACGCACCGAGTCGCTAGGGGCGGGCAGTGGTCAAGGGGAGGACCGAGGAAGCGGCACGCCGGACACCGGACGACACCTGCGGGCCGAGCGGACGGCTGGTCGAGCGGGACCGGGAGCAGCGGCTGCTGGACGACCTGCTCCGCGCGCTGCGGGACGGGCGTTCGGCGCTGGTCGAGGTGCGGGGCGTGCCCGGTGCCGGACGCAGCGCGCTGCTGCGCCGGGCCGAGGAGCTGGCCACCGCGGCCGGGGTACGGGTCGCCGCCGCTCAGGCGTGCTGGGAGGAGACGGGGGTGCGCCACGCGGTGGCCGCCCAGCTGCACGCGGCGATCGCGCCGCGGGACTCGCCGCTGGCGCGGGAGCTGCTGCGGCCCGGCGCGGCACCGGACGCCGCCCTGTCCGGGCGGCTCTGCCGCGCCTTCCTCGCGGCGGCCCGCGACCGGCCGTTGCTGGTCGTGGTCGACGACGCGCAGTGGGCCGACGTGGAGTCGCTGCGCCTCCTCCAGGCGCTGGCGCGCCGGCTGGCCGGTGCCCCGCTCCTGCTGCTGACCGCGCGCAGCGACGCGCTGGCGCCGGGGCCCGGCGAGCGGATCGAACTGTGCCCGCTCGCCGACCCGGGGACCGTCGCCGCCCACACCCTCGTGCTCGACCCGCTGTCGCCGGCCGGGGCGGGCGAACTGCTGGCCGGGGCGCTCGGGGAGCCGGTCGAGCCGGAGCTCGCCGAGGCCGCGGCGCTCGCCGTGGACGGCAACCCCGCCGTGCTGCGGGTGGTCGCCGACCTCCTCGCCCGGCCCGACCGCCACGCCGGGCCGGACCGGCCGGCGGCACCCGACCGGGCGGCGCGGCTGCGCGAGTACGCGGCGGAGGCGGTCCGCGACCGCGCGGTCCGTACCCTGGGCGTCCTGCCCGAGGCCCTGCTGGACGTGCTGCGGGCGATCGCGGTGTGCGGGAGCGACGGCACCCCGGACATGATCGCCGCCCTGGTGCGGCCTCGGTCGGTGGACACCGCGCGGGCCCTGGAACTCCTCTCCGGGACCGGCCTGCTGGCACCGGGGGAGCGCCCGGCGTTCCGGTCCGAGCGGGCCGCCGAGGCCGCCCTGACCGGCCTCGGCGCCGAGCAGCGCGAGGAACTGTTCGCCCGCGCGGCCGAGTTGGCGAACCGGGCGGCCCTCCCGGACGGCACGCCGGCCCGGATGCTGCTCGGCGCCCGGGTGATCGGCGCGCCCTGGGCGGTGGAGGTGCTGCGCCGGGAGGCGGCGCGGCTGCGGGCCGCCGGCGATCAGGAGGCATCGGTCCGGCTGCTGCGGCGCGCGCTGCGCGAACCCGTGAGCCCGCGCCTGCGGGTGGAGATCCTCACCGAGCTGAGCATCCTGGCGCTTCCCGCCTCGCCGGAGGGCAGCGACCGCTTCCTGCACCAGGCGCTGCTCGACCCGGTCGACCCGAGCGCCGGGCCCGCCTGGGTGCGCGCGGCCGACCTGCTGGTGGCGCGGGGCGACTTCGCCTCGGCGGTGCCGCTGATCGCCGGGGTCTGCGCCGTCCCGGGTGTCGACGCCCGGGACCGCGCCGCGCTGCGGGCGCTGTTCTGGATCGCCCGGCACGGCCAGGACGGGGCGGCGCGGGAGCCGCACCGTCCGGCGGTGGCCGAGCTGCCCCGCCGGCCCGTCGAGCCCGCGGAGGCGGGGGCCGCCGCCTGGCTGTCGGCGCTGCGCGGACGGGACCTCACCCGGACCAGGGAGCTGGCCCGCGCGGCGCTCGCCCCGGCGGTGCTGGACGGGACGCCGCTGGCCGCCCAGGTGGCGGCCTGCCACGCGCTCGTCCTCACCGAGGACGTGGCCGAGGCGCAGCTGGGCCTGGACGCCGTGCTGGCCCGCGCGCACCGCTCCAACGCCCGGGCGGTGGCCGCCCTGGCGCTGCTGATCAAGGCGCTGGCGACGCTGGGCGAGGACCGCGCCGAGGAGGCCGCGGTGCTGCTGGACCGGGCCGAGGAGGTACTGCCGGAGCGCTGCGCGCACCCGCTGCTGGCCCCGGCACTGCCGGCCCTGCGGACGGTGGCGCACCTGGCGCGGGGCGACCTGGCCGGGGCGGAGCGCTCGGCCGCGGCGGCGCGGCCGGAGGAGGCCGGGGGCGGCATGGCCCGCGCCTACCTGGCCTATGCCCGGGGCCGGGTGCGGCTGGCCGGCGCGGACGCCGAGGGGGCGCTGGGCGACCTGCACGAGTGCGGGCGGCTGCTGCTCGCCCGGCAGGTGGCCAACCCCGCCCTGCTGCCCTGGCGGTCGGCCGCCGCGCGGGCCCGGGCACTGCTCGCGGACGACGCCGGGGCGGCCGGACTGATCGCCGAGGAGCGCCGTCTCGCCCTGGTCTGGGGCGCGCCGCGCACGCTCGCGCGGGCGCTGCGGGCCGCGGGCGCCGTCGAGCGGGAACCGGGCCGGGGCCCGGGCCCGGCGGCGCCCGGCCGGGCGCGTACGGCGGACCCCGGGGCCGGGCACCCGGCCCGGGGTGAACCCGCGAGCTGGCAGTACCGGCAGGCGCTGGTCGCGGTGGGGACGGCGGCGGTGTCCGGCCCGGGGGCCGTCGACGGCCTGCTGAGGAGCGGACCCGCGCCGGCCGGTCGCGCGCCGGCCGGTCCGCCGGCGCCGCCGGGGCGAACGGCGCCGGGGACCGTGGCGCCCTCGGTAGCCGGCCGGCCGCGACCCGGGGCAGCGACGGATGCGGAGGCGGCGGCGCGGCCGGGCCGGCAGGCGCTGACCACCGCCGAGCGGCGCGTCGCCGCGCTTGCCGCCGAAGGACTGGCCAACCGCGCCATCGCGACCGAACTGTCGGTGACGCTGCGCACCGTCGAACTGCATCTGACCAAGGCGTACCGCAAGTTGGGCATCTCCGGGCGACCCGAGCTGGCCCCGGCGCTGGCCTCGGCGCCGGGACGTGACGAAAGGACCGAGGATGGCGCGCCTGTTCGGCCGGCGGCGTGAACTCGCCGCACTCACCGCGGCGATGGAGGCGGCCGGGCGGGGCCGGGGCTCACTGTTCGTCGTCACCGGCGGGATCGGGACCGGCCGGACGGCGCTGCTGAGGGCGCTGCCGCCGCTCGCGCGCCGGCGCGGCCTGCGGGTGCTCAGCGCCAGCGGGGCCGTCCTGGAACGCGAGCTGACCCTCGGGGTGGTGGACCAGTTGCTGGAGCCGCTGCTGCCCGGGGCGGCCCTCGAACCACCGTACGACGCCCGGTTCTTCGCGGAACTGGCCGCTGCGGTGGCCGAGTTCAGCGCCCGCGAGCCGCTGCTGCTGCTGGTGGACGACCTCCAGTGGGCCGACGCCGCCTCGCTGCGCTGGCTCGGCCGGCTCGCGCGGCGGCCGGCGAGCCTGGGCATCCTGCTCGTCGTCGCCGTGCGCGACGGCGATCCGGACGCGGAGCAGCCGCGGATCCACGCGCTGTCCGACAGCGCCTCGCGCGTGCTGCGGCTGGAACCGCTCCTCGCGGCGGACACGGCGGCGCTGGTGGCCGAGCGGCTGGACCGGCTGGCGGACCCCGCGCTGGCCGCCGCCTGCCACGAGGCCTGCGCCGGCAACCCGATGCTGCTGACCGCGGTGCTGGCCGAACTGGTCGAGGCGGGCGGCGTGTTCGCCGACCCGGTGGAGGCGGTCGCGGGGCTGCGGCTGCCGGCCGTGCGCGAGCGGCTGCTCGCCGCGCTGGCGGCCCAGCCCGCACCCGTCAGGGCTGTGGCGAAGGCGCTCGCCGTGCTCGGGGAGGACGCGGACCCGGAACTCGTGGGCCGGCTGGCCGGGCTCGACGGGACCGGCTGCTCCGAGGCGGTCGGGGTGCTGTGCCGCCTCGGCCTGCTGAGCTGCGGCCGGACCCTGAACTTCGTCCACCGGTACGTCCGGGAGACGGTCGAGGAGTCGATGTCACCGGCGGAGCAGGAGGACAGCCGCCGCCGCGCCGCCGTCCTGCTCCACGACGCGGGCTACCCGGTCGAGCAGGCGGCGGCCCAGCTGCTGGCCACCACCTGGTGCCAGGACGGCTGGGCGGCCGAGGTCCTGCGCTCGGCCGCGGTGGCGGCGGTGCGCCGAGCGGCCCCGGCGGACGCCGCGCGCTACCTGCGGCGGCTGCTGCTGGACGGGGCGGCGACCGGACCGGAGCGGGCCGCCCTGCTGCTGGACCTGGCCGCCATCGAACGGACCTTCGACCCGGCGGCGGCCATGCGGCACGTCGTGCAGGCCCTGCTGCTGCTCCCGTCGGCCGAGCAGCGGGCCCTGGCGGTGCGGTGGCTTCCCCCCGCGCTGCTCGGCGGCTGCCCGCCGCCCAGCGTCGAACTGGTCGCGAAGGCGGCCGAGGAGCTGGCCGGGGCGCCCGCGCAGGCCGGCGACGACCGTGAACCGGCCCTGCGGATCGAGGCGCGGCTGCGGCACGTGACGGTGGCCGGCCCCGGACTGCTCGCCGGATCCGCCGAGCGGCTGCGCACGCTCGGCCCCACGCCGCCGCTGGAGACGGCGGCCGAGCGCGAGCTGGTCACCGTCCTGCTGCACGGCGCCACCGTGGCCCAGCGGCTGACGGCCGCGGAGGTCGCTCCGCTGGCGAACCGGATCCTGTGCTACGAGCCCGCCTCGCCGGCCCATGTGTACACCACCCTGCCGCTGCTGACCGACACCCTGATCGCGACGGACTCGATCGAGACCGTCGGCCCCTGGCTGGAGGCCGCCGGGGAGGCGGCCCGCCGTGAGCGGGCGCCCGTGCCGCAGGCGCTGATCGGCCTGGAACTCACCCAGCTGCTGCTGGCCCAGGGCCTGTTCGCCCGGGCCCGGGCGCAGGCACGCGAGGTGCTGGACCTGGGGGCGGCGCGGTGGGCACCGATCCAGTCGATGGCCGCCGTGGTCCGGGCCGCCATCGAGACCACCGACGGAGAGCTGACGGAGCGCCTGCTGGAGGCCTACGGCGAGAGCATCGACCACGGCCACAGTCCCTCGATGCTGCAACTGGTGCGCGCCTCGGGCGCGGCGGCCCGCGGCGACCTGCCGACCGCGCTGGAGTACGTGCTGGACTGGGGACGTTCGGTCGAGCGGGCCGACTGGCGCAACCCCGCGGTGGTCCCCTGGCGGACCTGGGCGGCCTGCCTGTGGCTGCGGATGGGCCAGGGCGCCCGGGCCCACGAGCTGGTCGACGAGGAGCTGGCCCGGGCACTGGCCTGGGGCGCGCCCGGGCCGATCGGACGGGCTCAGCGGGTCAAGGGCGAACTGACCGAGGGCGAGGGCGGCATCGAGCTGCTGAGGGCCTCGCTGACCACCCTGGAGGGGGCGGTCAACGGCATGGAACGGGCCAGGACCGGCGTGCTGCTCGGCCGGCGGCTGCGGGCGCAGGGGCGGCCGGAGGCCGAGGCGCACCTGCGCCGGGGCCGGGAGCAGGCGCTGGCCGGTGGCGCGCCCCGGCTGGCGGACCTGGCCGCGCGTGAACTGCGGGAGCTGGCCCAGTCGCTGGGGCCGGCCACGCTGACCCGGGCCGAGCGCCGGGTCGCCGCGCTCGCCGCGCAGGGGGTGTCCAACAAGGAGATCGCCGGCAGGCTGGAGGTGAGCACGCGGGCGGTCGAGAAGCACCTGACCCGGGCCTACCGCAAGCTGGACGTCGCGGGGCGGGCCGAACTCGCCGGTGTGGCGCACCTGCTGCCGAGCGACGCGGGGCCGCCGGCCTGAGCCGGTACGGCCCCGGGTGGCCGGGGCCGTCGGGGACGGTTCCGGGTCCGTCGGGTCCGTCGGTGGCCGTCCACGGACCGCGGCCGTACCGCGGCCGTACCGAACCGGAGCCCGCCGGGCCGCCCCGCGGCCGACCGTACCGAACCGAAGCGGCCCAGATCACACCGTCGGCCGACCGTACCGAACCGAACCGAAGTCCCCGCCGAACCCCCGGGTAACCGAACCCCCGCGCCGCCTCCACAGGGTTAGTGCCGCGGGTATTGGATTTCGTTGACAGTCTTCCTTTCGCCTTCATAGTGTCATGACCGCGGCTGGCACGGCGCATTGCGGCACGGGGTGAGGTGGCCCCCGTGTCCGTGCGAATCCTCAGGAACTCCTGGAAGGCGAAATATGACCGCGGCACGGCCCATGACTTTCACGACGGTCCGCGAGGGATTCTTCAATCCGCCGGCCGAGATCCGGAAACTGCGGGAAACGGCCCCGATATCCCGGATGGCATTCGCGGACGGCCACCTCGGCTGGCTGGTGACCGGATATTCCACCGCCCGGGCGGTGCTCGCCGATTCCCGGTTCAGCGCCCGGGGCGAGCTCAAGCACCCGCCGGTTCCGCGCTCCGCGGTGCTGGAGGAAGCACCGGCGGCCCCGCCCGGCATGTTCATCCAGCACGACGCCCCCGAGCACCAGCGCTACCGCAAGCTGCTCGTCGGCCAGTTCACCGTCCGCCGGATGCGCCTGCTCACCGAGTGGATCGAGCGGATCATCGAGGAGCGGCTGGACGAGATGGAGCGGATCGGCTCCCCGGCCGACCTCTTCGAGCACTTCGCGCTGGCGATCCCCACCCTGGTGATCACCGAACTGCTCGGCGTGCCCTACGAGGACCGCGCCAAGTTCCACCACGACGCCGAGGTGTGGAGCAGCTTCGGCGCCTCCATCGAGGACGTCACGGCGGCCTTCGGCAGCCTCGGCTCCTACCTGCACGGCCTGGTCCTGGCGAAGCGGGCCGAGCCCGGCGACGACCTGCTGAGCGGCCTGATCACCGGCGAGGGCAACCTCACCGACGAGGAAGTCACCTCGATCGCCTTCCTGCTGCTGGTCGCCGGCCACGAGACCACCGCCAACCAGATCGGCCTGAGCACCTTCGCGCTGCTCAACCACCCCGAGCAGCTGGCCGCCCTGCGCGCCGACCCCTCGCTGGTGGAGGGCGCGGTGGAGGAACTGCTGCGCTACCTGAGCATCGTGCACCACGGCCCGACGCGCGCCGCGCTGGAGGACGTCGAGATCGACGGCACCCTGGTCAAGGCCGGCGAGGTGGTCATGATCTCCCTGGCGGCCGCCAACCGCGACCCCGAGCGGTACACCGACCCCGAGGACCTGGACATCACCCGGGAGATGGCCAACCACCTCGCCTTCGGCCACGGTGTCCACCAGTGTCTGGGCCAGCAGCTCGCCCGGATCGAGCTGCGCTCCGGGCTGACCGCGCTGCTGCGGCGCTTCCCCGGGCTGCGCCTGGCGGTGCCGGCCGAGGAGGTCGGACTCCGCCACGACATGCAGGTCTACGGCGTCTACCGGCTCCCGGTGGCCTGGTAGCCCGTCCGATGCGGATCGAGATCTCCGAGGAACTCTGCTGCAGCGCGGGCATGTGCACGCTGACCGCGCCCGAGGTGTTCGACCAGGACGACGCGGACGGCACCGTCGTCCTGCTCGACCCCGAGCCGCCGGCCGCCCTCCACCCCGCCGTCCGCGAAGCCGCGCACCGCTGCCCGTGCACGGCCATCACGGTGCACGAGAACGGCTGAACCCCGCCGGCCGTACGCCCAGACCCCGTTTCCACGAGGACCCGGTTCCCCCGGGTCGGAAGGCCAGGTACCGCGAGCGTGTCCGAGAACCAGAGCCTGTCCCGCCGCCGCCTGCTCGGCATGGCCGCGCTGAGCGCCGCCGCCCTCGGCGGCACCACCACGATCGCCACCGGCCGGCGCGCCTTCGCCGCCTCGGCCGCCTCCTCCGGCACCGACGCCACCTTCGTTCCGGCGGTGGTGATCGGTACCGGCTACGGCGCGGCGGTCTCCGCGCTGCGCCTCGGCGAGGCCGGTGTCCAGACGCTGATGCTGGAGATGGGCCAGCTGTGGAACCAGCCCGGCCCGGACGGCAACGTCTACAGCGGGATGCTCAGCCCGGACAAGCGCTCCAGCTGGTTCAAGACCCGCACCGAGGCCCCGCTGGGCTCCTTCCTCTGGCTCGACGTGGTCAACCGCGACATCGAGTCCTACGCCGGCGTGCTGGACCGGGTCGCCTACGACCAGATGTCCGTCTACGTGGGGCGTGGCGTCGGCGGCGGTTCGCTGGTGAACGGCGGCATGGCCGTGCAGCCGCGGCGCAGCTACTTCGAGGAGGTGCTCCCGCAGGTCGACGCCGCCGAGATGTACGCGCGGTACTTCCCGCGCGCCAACACCATGCTCAAGGTGAACCACATCCCGCAGGACTGGTTCGAGCAGACCGAGTGGTACCAGTACGCCCGGGTCTCGCGGGCGGCGGCCGCCAGGGCGGGGCTGGGCACCGTGTTCGTGCCCAACGTCTACGACTTCGGCCACATGCAGCGCGAGGCGGCCGGCACCGCGCCCAAGTCCGCGCTGGCCGGCGAGGTCATCTACGGCAACAACCACGGCAAGCAGAGCCTGGACAAGACCTACCTGGCCGCCGCGCTCGGCACCGGCAAGGTCACCATCCAGACCCTGCACCGGGTGCGGACGATCACCCGGCAGGCCGACGGCACCTACCTGCTCGGCGTGGACCGCATCGACACCGCCGGAACGGTCCTGGAGACCCGGCGGATCTCCTGTCGCCACCTCTTCCTGGGCGCCGGCAGCCTCGGCTCCACCGAACTGCTGCTGCGCGCCCGCGACACCGGCACGCTGCCGAACCTCAACGCCGAGATCGGGGCCGGCTGGGGCCCCAACGGCAACATCATGACCGCGCGCGCCAACCACCTGTGGGACACCACCGGCGCCCGCCAGTCGTCGATCCCCGCGATGGGCATCGACGACTGGGACAACGCGGCCGCCCCGGTCTTCGCGGAGATCGCGCCGATGCCGGCCGGCCTGGAGACCTGGGTCAGCCTCTACCTGGCGATCACCAAGAACCCGCAGCGCGGCACCTTCGTCTACGACGCCGCCACCGACCGGGCGAAGCTCCAGTGGACCCGCGCCCAGAACGCGCCCGCCGTGGCCGCCGCCAAGTCGCTGTTCGACCGGATCAACGCGGCCAACGTCACGATGTACCGCTACGACCTGTTCGGCGGCTCGGCGAAGAGCTTCGCCGACGACTTCTGCTACCACCCGCTCGGCGGCTGCGTGCTCGGAAAGGCGACCGACGCGTACGGCCGGGTCGCCGGTTACCAGAACCTCTACGTCACCGACGGTTCGCTGATTCCGGGATCGATCGGTGTCAATCCTTTCGTGACCATCACCGCGCTCGCCGAGCGCAATATCGAGCGCATCATCCAGCAGGACATCACGGTCGCCTAGGCCGGCCGGCCCTGGCGGATTTCCTCCCGGACGCGGCGCTGCGTCCGCGCGGAAAAGCACGGTTCTGGCTGTCATTCATCAGGTCGATGGAGCATGGTAATGAGCGAGTTCGATTCGGTTGTGCCCGCGTTCGGAACGGCGACCGAGGAAGCGATCGCGGTCATCGGTGCGGCCCGTCGCCCGGCGCGGCCGTCGAGCGAGATCGATGCGGAGTTCTTCGGTCTGCCGTCCGCCGGGCCCGCCGTGGCGGGCCCGGGCCGGGCCGTGCTGCTGGAACCGCTCTGGGAGGCCCTGGAGGACGCCGGTGTCGTCCCCGCGGCGGCGGCGGGCGAGGGCGTCGGTGTCTTCCTCGCCCTGCCGCCGGAGGCGGCGGAGGACGGCGGGCCCGGGACCTCGGACGCCGACTCCGACGACCCCGAGTTCGACCCCGATTCCGACGCCGCCTCGGTCTTCGCCTTCGCCGAGCTGGTGGGCGCCGTGCTGCGTCCGGCCGACGGCGGCGCGGCCGTCACCGTCACGCGGTCCGCGCGGGCGGCCGTGGACGCCGCCCGCGCGAGCCTGCGGGGCGGCGGGCGCGGCCTCGCGCTCGTCGCCGGCCCGGACCCGCTGCTCCCCGGGCCGGACGGGCCGGACGGGGTCGACGGGCCGTCGGAGCCGGGCGGCCACGGCGCCGTCCTGCTCAAGCCGCTCGCCCGGGCGCTCGCCGACGGCGACCGGATCCACGCGGTGCTCCACGGGGACGGCCGCCTCGTGACGCCCGAGACCGACGCCACCGAGACCGACGCCACCGAGACCGAGGCCGCGACCGAACCCGCGACCGACCCGGCCCCGGTGGCCTGGGTCGTCTCCGCGGCGGACCCCGAGGCACTGCGCGCCCAGGCGCAGCGCCTCCACGAGCACCTGACCGCCCGTCCCGACCTGCGCCCGGCCGACGTGGGCCACGCCCTCGCCACCACCCGCCACCGGTTCGCCCACCGCGCCGTCGTCCTCGGCGAGGACCGCGCGGAACTGCTCGCCGGACTGGCGGCCACGGCGCACGGCGACCTCGCCGCCAACCTGGTACGGGGCACCGCCGGCCCGGCCCGGACCGCCTTCGTGCTGCCGCCCCAGGGCGCGCAGTGGGTCGGCATGGGCGCCGGACTCCTCGCCACCTGCGCCCCGTTCCGGGAGGCCGCCGAGGCGTGCCGGGAAGCCCTCGCCCCCCACCTGGACTTCGACGTGCTCGACGTGCTGCGCGACGCCCCCGGCGCGCGGCCCTTCGCGGGCGTGGACGTCATCCAGCCCGCGCTCTTCACCTTCCAGGTGGCCCTCGCCGAGACCTGGCGCGCCTGCGGAGTGCGGGCCGAGGCCATCGCGGGCCACAGCCTCGGCGAGGTCGCCGCCGCCCACCTCGCGGGCGCGCTCACGCTGCCCGAAGCGGCCCGGGTGGTCGCCGTCTGGAGCCGCGCGGAGGCGACGCTGGCGGGCCGCGGCGCGATGGTCGTGGTGCCGCTGTCCGAGGCGCAACTGGCGCCCCGGCTGGCACCCTACGACGGCCGCGTGGTGGTCAGCGCGTCCAACGGTCCCACCTCCGTGGTGGTCTCCGGCGACACCGACGCCGCCCTCGACCTGCTCGCCGAGCTGAACGCCGGCGGAGTGCGCGCCCGGCAGGTGGCCGTGGACGTGGCCGCGCACTCACCCCACATCGAGGAGATCCGCGACCAGGTGCTGGACGGCCTCGCCGACCTGCGCCCGCGCACCGCCCACACCCCCCTCTACTCCTCGCTGGACGGCGCCCGCATCGACGGCCGGGAGGCGGACGCCGCCCACTGGTACGCGCTGCTGCGCCGGCCCGTCCGATTCGAGCGGACCACCGGCGCGCTGCTGGCCGACGGCCACGACCTGCTGATCGAGATCGGCCCGCACCCCTCGCTGACCGCGGCGATGCAGGAGAGCGCCGTCCTCGCCGACAGCCCGGCCGTCGCGCTCGGCTCGCTGCGCCGCGACCAGGGCGGGCCGCGCCGCCTGCACACCGCGCTCGCCGAGGCGCACGTCCGGGGCGCGGCCGTCGACTGGACGGCGGCCTTCGACGCCCCGGCCCGGCGTCACGTCCCGCTGCCCACCTACGCCTTCCGCCGGCCCGGCGACGCACCCGCCCCGGCGGCCGGGCGCCCGGGCCTGCGCGAGCGGCTGCTCGCCCTGCCCGCGAGCGAGCACGAACGCGTCGCCACCGACCTGGTCCACGCCGTGACCGCCGCGCTGCTCGCCCGCGCCGGCACCGGCGGGGCCGGCGTCGACCGGACCTTCCGCGACCTCGGCCTCGACTCGGTCGGCGCCGTCGAACTGCGCAACCGGCTGGGCGAGGCCACCGGACTCGCCCTCCCGCACACCGTGGTCTTCGAGCACCCCACCCCCGGCTCCCTGGCGCGCCGCCTCCTGGCCGAGGCGCTCGGCGGGGTCGGGCAGGCGGCCGACGACGAGACGGTGGCCGCCTGGGACGAGCCGATCGCGATCGTCGCGATGAGCTGCCGGCTGCCCGGCGGGATCGACACGCCCGAAGAGCTGTGGCGGGTGCTCAGCGCCGGCGAGGACACCGCCTCCGCCCTCCCGCGCGACCGCGGCTGGGACGTCGACGCGCTCTACGACCCCGAGCCGGGCCTGGCCGGGCACTACTACCAGCGCGAGGGCGGCTTCCTGCACGACGCCGCCGACTTCGACCCCGAGTTCTTCGGCATCTCGCCGCGCGAGGCGCTGGCCATGGAACCGCAGCAGCGCCTGCTGCTGGAGACCTCCTGGGAGGCGTTCGAGCGGGCCGGCATCGTGCCGCGGAGCCTGCGCGGCAGCCGCACCGGCACCTTCGTCGGCGTCATGACCCCGGACTACGGCCCGCGCCTGCACCTGGCCGACGAGGAACTCGGCGGCTACCTGCTGACCGGCAGCACCGCCAGCGTCGCCTCCGGACGCCTCGCCTACTCCTTCGGCCTGGAGGGGCCGGCGGTCACGGTGGACACCGCCTGCTCGTCCTCCCTGGTGGCGCTGCACCTGGCCGCGCAGTCGCTGCGCTCGGGCGAGTGCTCGCTGGCCCTGGCCGGCGGCGCCACCGTCATGCCCACCGTGGGCATGTTCCTGGAGTTCAGCCGCCAGCGGGCGCTCGCGCCCGACGGCCGCTGCAAGGCCTTCTCGGACCGGGCGGACGGCTTCGGCCTCGCCGAGGGCACCGGCATGGTCCTGCTGGAGCGGCTGTCCGACGCCCGGCGCAACGGCCACCCCGTGCTGGCGGTGCTGCGCGGCACCGCGATCAACCAGGACGGCGCCAGCAACGGGCTGACCGCCCCCAGCGGCAGCGCCCAGCAGCGCGTCATCCGCCAGGCGCTGGCGGGCGCCGGGCTCACCCCGGCCGACGTCGACGCGGTGGAGGCGCACGGCACCGGGACCACGCTCGGCGACCCGATCGAGGCGCAGGCGCTCCTGGCGACCTACGGTCAGGACCGGCCCGCCGACCGGCCGCTGTGGCTCGGCTCGCTCAAGTCGAACATCGGCCACACCCAGGCCGCGGCCGGCGTCGCCGGCGTCATCAAGACCGTCCTCGCGCTGCAGCACGGAGTCCTGCCGAAGAGCCTGCACGCGGCCGAGCCCTCCACCCGGGTCGACTGGGCGTCGGGCGCGGTGCGGCTGCTGGCCGAGCCGGTCGACTGGCCCTCCGGCGACCGCCCGCGCCGGGCCGGCGTCTCCTCGTTCGGCATCAGCGGCACCAACGCCCACGCCATCCTCGAACAGGCGCTGCCGGCCGACCAGGACGAGCCGAACCAGCCCGCCGAGCCCGCCGACCCCGTCGACCGCGTCGAGCCCGCCGAGCCCGCCGAGCCCAACGAGCCCTCGGCCGAGGACGGTCCGCGGAGCGCGGCGCAGCCCGTGCCGTGGCTGCTGTCCGCCCGCGGCCCCGAGGCGCTCGCCGCCCAGGCCCGCGCCCTGCTCGCGTTGGCCGAGGCCCACCCCGGGCTGCGCCCCGACGAGGTCGGACACGCCCTGGCCCGCACCCGCACCGCCTTCGAGCACCGGGCGGTGGTGGTCGGCGCGGACCAGGCCGAACTGACCGCCGGACTGCGGGCGCTGGCCGACGGCGGCGACGCCCCGAACACCGCCCGGGGCCTGGCCGTCGAGGGACGGCGGGTGGTCTTCGTCTTCCCCGGCCAGGGTTCGCAGTGGGCCGGCATGGCGGTCGACCTGCTGGACGGCTCGGCGGTCTTCCGCGAGCGGATGCGCGCCTGCGCCGCAGCGCTCGCCCCGTACGTGGACTGGTCGCTGGAGGACGTGCTGCGCGGCGCGCCGGGCGCGCCGACGCTGGAGGCCGCCGCCGTCGTGCAGCCCGTGCTGTGGGCCGTCATGGTGTCGCTGGCGGAGCTGTGGACCTCCTGCGGCGTCCGGCCCTCGGCCGTCGTCGGCCACTCCCAGGGCGAGATCGCCGCCGCCTGCGTGGCGGGCGCCCTGGACCTCGACGACGCGGCCCGCGTCGTCGCGCTGCGCAGCCGGGTGCTGGGCCGGCTCGCCGGACTCGGCGGCATGGTGGCCCTGCCGCAGTCGCTGCCGGAGGTCACCGAGCGGCTGGCCCGCTGGGAGGGGCGGATCGGCGTCGCCGCCGTGAACGGCCCCCGCTCGGTCGTGGTGTCCGGCGACGCGGACGCGCTGGACGAACTGATGGCCGGCTGCGAGCTCGACGGCGTACGGGCCCGGCGGGTGCCGGTGGACTACGCCTCGCACTGCGCCCACGTCGAGGCCATCGAGGACGAACTCGCCGAGGCGCTGGCGGGCATCACGCCCCGCGCCCCGCAGGTTCCGTTCTACTCCACCGTCACCGGCGAGCCGGTCGAGGGCGCGGTGCTGGACGCCGCCTACTGGTACCGCAACCTGCGCCGCACCGTGCGGTTCGAGCCCGCCACCCGGCGGCTGCTGGACGACGGCCACCAGGTGTTCGTCGAGATCAGCCCGCACCCGGTGCTCGCCATCGGCGTCCAGGAGAGCGCCGAGGCCGCCGGGACGCCCGTCGAGGTGGTGGGCTCGCTCAACCGCGGACAGGGCGGCCCGGACCGCTTCCTGCGGGCCCTGGGCGAGGCCCACGTCCGCGGGGTGGACGTCGACTGGCCGGCGGTCTTCCCCGGCCGTCCCGCGCGCACCCCCGCCCTGCCCACCTACCCCTTCCAGCGCCGCCGCCTGTGGCTGGACCCCGAGGCGCCCGCCACCGCGGCCCCGGCGGTCCGCGACGCGGCCGAGACCCGCTTCTGGGAGGCCGTCGAGAGCGAGGACCTCCAGGCCCTGGCCGACACCCTGGCCCTGGACGCCGACGCCGCGCTCGCCGACCTGCTCGGCGGCCTGGCCGCCTGGCGCCGGCAGGCCGACGAGACCGCCACGGTCGACGGCTGGCGCTACCGGATCGGCTGGCAGCGCCTGCCGCGCACCCCGGCGGCGGTGACCGGGAACTGGCTGGTCGTCGCCCCCGCGTCCGCCGACGAGCGGCCCCGGCTCACCGCGATCCGCGGCGCGCTGTCCGAGCACGGCGCGCGCAGCCACCTGCTGGCCGTCGAGCCGACCGAGGACCGCGGGCAGCTGGCCGCCCGGCTGGGCGCGCTGGACACCGCCGGCTTCACCGGAGTGCTGTGCCTACTGGCGGAGGAGGAGCACGAGCTGGCCGACCACCGGGTGACGGCCGGCCTCGCCGCGACCGTCGCCCTGGTCCAGGCGCTCGGCGACGCCGACCTCGGCGCCCCGCTCTGGTGCCTCACCTCGGGCGCCGTCTCCACCGGACCGGACGACCCGCTCCGCAGCCCGCTGCAGGCCCAGCTGTGGGGCCTCGGGCGCGTGGTGGGGGCCGAGTACCCGCACCGCTGGGGCGGCCTGATCGACCTGCCGGAGGACCTGGACGACCGGGCGCTCGCCGTGCTGACCGGCGCCCTGGGCGGCTCGCGCGGCGAGGACGAGCTGGCGGTCCGCGACGGCGCCGCGCTCGGCCGGCGCCTGGTCAGGGCCGCCGCGAGCGCCGCCCCCGCCCGCGCCGGACTGCGCCCGCGCGGCACCGTCCTGCTCACCGGCGGCACCGGCACCCTCGGCGCCCACGTGGCCCGCTGGCTGGCGCACGAGGGGGCCGAACACCTGGTGCTGACCAGCCGCGCCGGTCAGGCCGCGCCGGGCGCCGCCGAACTGCGCGCCGAACTGGAGGCCATCGGTGCCCGCACCACGATCGTCGCCTGCGACGTCGCCGACCGGGAGCAGCTGCGCGAACTGCTCGACTCGCTGTCCGCGGAGCCGGGCGACCCGGGCGGCCCGGGGGAGCCGGGGGAACACGGGGACCCGGCGGTTCCGCCGCTCACCGGCGTCGTGCACGCCGCCGGCGTGCTGGACGACGGCGTGCTCGACGCGCTGACCGTCGAGCGCCTGGAGCGGATCCTGCGCCCCAAGGTGGACGCCGCCGTCAACCTGCACGACCTCACCGCCGACCGCGACCTGGACTTCTTCGTCCTGTTCTCCTCCGTCGCCGGCGTCGTCGGCAACGCCGGCCAGGGCGGCTACGCCGCGGCCAACGCCTTCCTGGACGCGCTCGCCCACCACCGCCGGGCCCAGGGCCTGCCCGCCACCGCCGTCTCCTGGGGCTCCTGGGGCACCGGCGGCATGATGGGCGGCGCCGTCGAACAGCACCTCAGCCGACGCGGCATCGTCCCGATGCGCGCCGACCTCGGCATCGAGGCACTGCGCCGGGCCATGGAGCACGACGACACCGCGGTCACCCTCGCCGACATCGCCTGGGACCGGTTCGTGGCGGCCTTCGCCGTCACCGGCCGCTACCCGCTGCTGGACGACCTGCCCGAGGCGCGCCGGCTGCTGGACGGCGGCCGGGCCGCGGCGGACGCCGACGGCGGCGCCGGGGCCGAGGGCGGCGCGGGCACACCGGGGCTCGCCCAGCGGCTGGCGGGCCTGTCCGAGGCCGAAGGAGCGCGCACGGTCCTGGACCTGGTGCGGGCCCAGGCCGCCACCGTGCTCGGCCACGTCGGCCCGTCCGCCGTCCAGCCCGGACGCGCCTTCCGCGAGGTCGGCTTCGACTCGCTGACCGCCGTCGAACTGCGCAACCGGCTGTCCGCGGCGACCGGCCTGCGGCTGCCGACCACCGTCGTCTTCGACCACCCCACCCCCGCCGCCCTGGCCGACTACCTGCACGCCGAGGCCGGCGGGCAGCGCGAGGAGGGCCGCGAGGCGGTGCGCCCGGCGGCCCCGGGCACCGACGGGGAGCCGATCGCGATCGTCGCGATGAGCTGCCGGTTCCCCGGCGGGGTCCAGTCGCCCGAGCAGCTGTGGCGTCTGCTGGCCGACGGCACCGACGCACTGGGCGGCTTCCCGGAGGACCGCGGCTGGGACCTCGACACCCTCTACCACCCCGACCCCGAACACCTCGGCACCACTTACGCCCGCGAGGGCGGGTTCCTGCACGACGCCGCCGCGTTCGACGCCGGCTTCTTCGGGATCTCGCCGCGCGAGGCGCTGGCCATGGACCCGCAGCAGCGCCTGCTGCTGGAGACCTCCTGGGAGGCCTTCGAGCGGGCCGGCATCGACCCGGCCACGCTCAGGGGGACGCCGTCCGCCGTCTTCGTCGGCTCCAACGGCCAGGAGTACGCCTCCGGCCCGGGCCGCTCCCCGGAGGGTGTCGAGGGCTACCTGCTCACCGGACGCGCCGCCAGCGTCATGTCCGGCCGGCTGGCCTACGTCTTCGGCCTGGAGGGGCCGGCGGTGACGGTGGACACGGCCTGCTCCGCCTCGCTGGTGGCCCTGCACCTGGCGGTGCAGGCACTGCGGCAGGGGGAGTGCACACTGGCGCTGGCCGGCGGCGCGACCGTGATGGCCGACCCCGGCGTCTTCGTGGAGTTCAGCCGGCAGCGCGGGCTGGCCGCGGACGGCCGCTGCAAGGCCTTCGCCGCGGCGGCGGACGGCACCGGCTGGGGCGAGGGCGTCGGCATGCTGCTGCTGGAGCGGCTGTCGGACGCGGAGCGCAACGGGCATCCGGTGCTGGCGGTGGTGCGGGGTTCGGCGATCAACCAGGACGGTGCGTCGAACGGGCTGACGGCGCCGAACGGGCCGTCGCAGCAGCGGGTGATCCGGCAGGCGCTGGCGAACGCCGGGCTGTCGGCGGCGGACGTGGACGCGGTGGAGGCGCACGGCACCGGGACCACGCTGGGCGACCCGATCGAGGCGCAGGCGCTGCTGGCGACGTACGGGAAGGACCGTGAACGGCCGCTGTGGCTCGGGTCGTTGAAGTCGAACATCGGGCACACCCAGGCGGCGGCCGGGGTGGCCGGCGTGATCAAGATGGTGCTGGCCCTGCGGCACGGGCTGCTGCCGAAGACCCTGCACGTGGACGAGCCGACCCCGCACGTGGACTGGTCGGCGGGCGCGGTGCGGCTGCTGACCGAGCCGGTGGCGTGGTCCTCGTCGGACGCCGACCGCCCGCTGCGGGCCGGCGTGTCGGCCTTCGGGGTCAGCGGAACCAACGCCCACGTCATCCTGGAAGCGGCTCCGGCCGTGGCCGTGGTCGAGGACGGCGAACCCGGGGAGGCGGTGGACCTCCCACTGCCCTGGGTGCTTTCCGGCAAGGACGCCGACGCCCTGCCGTCCCAGGCCCGGCGGCTCGCCGCCCACCTCGACGAGCACCCCGAGCTGGACCTCGCCGACCTGGCGTTCTCGCTGTCCACCGGCCGGGCCGCGCTGGAGCGGCGCGCGGTGATCGTGGGCCGGGACCGGGACGAACTGCTGGCCGGACTGGCCGCGTTGGCGAACGAGGAGCCGGCGCCGCGGCTGGTGCGCGGCGCGGCCGGCCCGGACGGCGCCCGGGTGGCGCTGCTCTTCTCGGGTCAGGGGAGCCAGCGGCTGGGGATGGGGCGTGAACTGTCCGCGGTGTTCCCGGTGTTCGCGGAGGCCTTCGACGAGGCCTGCGCCGCCGTGGACGCCCACCTCGAACGGCCGCTGCGTGAGGTGGTGTTCGGCGAGGACGCGGAGCTGCTGAACCGGACGGAGTTCACCCAGCCGGCGTTGTTCGCGGTGGAGGTCGCGCTGTTCCGGCTCGTCGAGTCGTGGGGCGTGCGGGCGGACTTCCTCGCCGGCCACTCGATCGGCGAGTTCGCCGCCGCCCACGTGGCCGGCGTGTTCTCGCTGGCCGATGCGGCCGAACTCGTCGTGGCACGTGGCCGGTTGATGCAGGAGCTGCCGTCGGGTGGTGCGATGGTGGCGGTGCAGGCCGCGGAGGACGAGGTGCTGCCGCTGCTGGCCGGCCGTGAGGAGTTGGTGGGCATCGCGGCCGTCAACGGTCCGACGTCGGTGGTCATTTCGGGCGCCGACGAGGCCGTGGCGGAGGTCGTCACCCTGCTGGCGGCCGACGGTCGTCGTACGAAGCGGCTCGCCGTGTCGCACGCCTTCCACTCGCCGCTGATGGAGCCGATGCTGGCGGGCTTCCGCGAGGTCGCGCAGCGCGTGGCCTTCGCCGCGCCCGCGCTGCCGATCGTCTCCACGCTCACCGGACAGTTCCTCACCGCCGAGGAGCTGGCCGACCCCGAGTACTGGGTGCGGCACGTCCGCCACGCCGTCCGGTTCGCCGACGCCGTCGGAACCCTGGCGGCCGGCGGTGCGACGGCCTTCCTGGAGCTCGGCCCCACCGCCGTGCTGACCCCGATGGCCCGGGAGACGTCGGCGGACGGCCCCGCCGTCCTGGTGCCCGCCCTGCGCGCGGACCACGCCGAGTCCGAGGCCTTCACCACCGCCCTCGCCCACCTGTACGCCAACGGTGTCGCCCTCGACTGGGACGCGGTCCTCGCCGGCCGGGGCGCCCGACGCGTCGACCTGCCGACCTACGCCTTCCAGCGCCGCCACTACTGGCTCCGGATGCCGACGGCCGCCGACGCGGCCGCGATCGGCCAGGCCGAGGCCGAACACCCCATGCTGGGAGCCGTGGTGGGCCTTCCGGACGGCACCACGGTGCTGACCGGGCGGCTCTCGCAGGCCACCCACCCCTGGCTGACCGACCACGCGGTCTCCGGCGTGGTACTGGTACCCGGCACGGCCTTCGTCGAACTCGCCGTGCGCGCGGGCCGCCAGGTCGGCCATGAGCGGGTCGAGGAGTTCACCCTGGAGGCCCCGCTGGTGCTGCCCGGACACGGCGGCGTCCAACTTCGGCTCACCGTCGGCCCCGAGGACCACGACGGACGGCGCCCGCTCGACCTGCACTCCCGGCCGGAGGACCGGCTCGACGAGCACGAGTGGACCCGCCACGCCGGCGGGACGCTCGCGAGCGGGCCCGCACCGACCGAACCGTTCGACCTGAGCGCCTGGCCACCCCCGGGTGCCACCCCGGTCGACACCGGCGACCTCTACGACCGGCTGGACGAGCTGGGCTTCGGCTACGGCCCGGTGTTCCGCGGCCTGCGCGGGGCCTGGCGGCAGGGCGAGCACCTGTTCGCCGAGGCCGCCCTGCCCGCCGTGGCCGCCGCGCAGGCGGGAGCCTTCGGCCTCCACCCCGCCCTGCTCGACTCCGCGCTGCACGCCTCCTGGCTCGGCCTGCTCTCCGGCACCGAGACCGGACAGGGCCTGCTGCCCTTCTCCTGGGGCGAGGTGGACCTGCGGGCCGGCGGCGCCGCCGTCCTCCGCATCAAGCTGACCCCGGCCGGACCGGACACGGTGTCGGTGCTCGTCGCCGACGGCGCGGGCCTGCCGGTCGCCACGGTCGGCCGCCTGGTGCTGCGCCCGGTCGACGCCGAGCAACTGCGCGTCGCGGCCGGGACCCGCCAGGACGCGCTGTTCCGGCTCGACTGGGTGAGCGCGCCGCCGAGCGAAGCGGTGCCCGCGCCGGCGGTCCTGACGCTGGAGGCCTCCACCGCCGAGGCCGAGCTGTCCGTGCTCGCGCAGGCCGTCGACAGCGGTGCGCCGGTACCCGCCTACGTGGCGGTCGTCTCCGTGGCGCCCGACCCGACCGAACCGCCGGACGTCGCGGGCTCGGCCGACGCCGTCCGCGCCGCCGGCCACCGGGCGCTGCGGCTCGTACAGCGCTGGCTGGCCGACGAACGGTTCGGCGCCGCACGTCTGGTGGTGGTGACCCGTCACGCCACCGCACCCGACGGCCCGCCCGCAACGCTCGACCCGGCCGAGGCCGCCGTCTGGGGCCTGCTGCGCTCGACGCAGTCGGAACACCCGGACCGGTTCGTGCTGGTCGACCTGGACCGGGACACCGACGCGGCCGAGGTGCTGCCCGCCGTGCTGGGCAGCGGTGAGCCGCAGCTCGCCGTGCGGGCCGGCCGCCTCCTGCTGCCCCGCCTGGCGAAGACCGCCGACCCGGGACCGGACACCGACCGGAGCTTCCCGATCGAGGGCACCACGCTGATCACCGGCGCGACCGGCACGCTCGGCCGGCTGGTGGCGCGCCACCTGGTCACCGAGCACGGCGTCCGGCACCTCCTGCTGGTGAGCCGCCGCGGACTCACGGCCGAGGGAGCGGAACAGTTCGAGGCCGAGCTCGCGGCCCTGGGCGCCGAGCCCGTCACCGCCGCCTGCGACGTCGCGGACCGCGACGCGCTCGCCGCGCTGCTCGCGACCGTCCCCGCCGACCGCCCGCTGTCGGCCGTGGTGCACGCGGCCGGCGTGACGGACGACGGCGTCGTCTCCGCCCTGACACCCGAGCGGATGGACCGGGTGCTGCGCCCCAAGGTGGCGGCGGCGCTCAACCTCCACGAGCTGACCCGGCACCTGGACCTGTCCGCGTTCGTGCTGTTCTCCTCCGTCTCCGCCACGCTCGGCGGCGCCGGGCAGGGCAACTACGCGGCGGCGAACGCCTTCCTGGACGCGCTCGCGCAGCGGCGCCGGGCGGCCGGACTGCCGGGCGTCTCGCTGGCCTGGGGCCTGTGGGCCGAGGGCAGCGGCATGACCGGCAAGCTCGCCACCGCCGACCTGGCCCGGATCCGGCGGATGGGCCTGGCCGCGATGGACTCCGCCGACGCGCTCGCCCTGTTCGACGCCGCGTGCGCGACCGACGGCGACGTGCTCTTCCCGGTGCGGCTGGACACCGCCGGGCTGCGCGTCCGGGCGGCGGACGGGGAGGTCCCGGCCCTGCTGCGCGGGCTGGTCAGGGCCGGCAGTCGACGGACCCGGGCCGTCGACGCCCCGGCCGCGGGCGACTCCGGCACGCTGGCCGGCCGGCTGGCCCCACTGGCCGAGGCCGAGCGGCTGCGCCTCCTGCTGGACCTGGTCCGGCTGCAGATCGCGACCGCGCTCGGCCACGCCTCCCCGGAGCAGGTCGATCCCGAACGGGCCTTCAAGGACCTGGGCTTCGACTCGCTGACGGCGGTGGAGCTGCGGAACGCGTTGAACGCGGCCTGCGGGGTGCGGTTGCCGGCGACGCTGGTGTTCGACCATCCGACGCCGGAGGCGCTGGCGCGCCACCTGCTGGCCGAGCTGGTGGGTTCGTCGGCGGCGGCGGCGGTGGAGCCTTCCGCTCCCGTCCTGCCGTCGGCGGACGGTGAGCCGATCGCGATCGTCGGCATGAGCTGCCGGTACCCCGGTGGGGTGCGCTCGCCGGAGGAGCTGTGGCGGCTGGTGGCGGAGGGTGGTGACGCGATCGGTGGGTTCCCGGCGGACCGTGGCTGGGATCTGGAGGGGTTGTACCACCCGGATCCGGAGCATGCCGGGACGAGTTACACGCGTGAGGGTGGGTTCCTGTACGGGGCGGGGGAGTTCGACCCGTCGTTCTTCGGGATCTCGCCGCGTGAGGCGCTGGCGATGGATCCGCAGCAGCGGTTGCTGCTGGAGACGTCCTGGGAGGCGTTCGAGCGGGCGGGGATCGATCCGACCTCGGTGAAGGGTTCGCGGACCGGCGTCTTCGCCGGCGTCATGTACCACGACTACGGTTCCCGCCTGCCCGTCGCGCCCGAAGGGTTCGAGGGCTACCTGGTCAACGGCAGTGCGGGGAGCATCGCTTCGGGCCGGGTGGCCTACACCTTCGGCCTGGAGGGGCCTGCGGTGACGGTGGACACGGCGTGCTCGTCCTCGCTGGTCGCGCTGCACCTGGCGGCGCAGGCGCTGCGCTCCGGTGAGTGCTCGCTGGCGTTGGTCGGCGGCGTCACCGTGATGGCCACGCCGAGCATCTTCGTGGAGTTCAGCCGGCAGCGCGGGTTGTCGGTGGACGGGCGCTGCAAGGCGTTCGGGGCCGGGGCGGACGGCACCGGGTGGGCCGAGGGTGCGGGCATGCTGCTGGTCGAGCGGCTGTCGGACGCGGAGCGCAACGGGCACCGGGTGCTGGCGGTGGTGCGGGGTTCGGCGGTGAACCAGGACGGTGCGTCGAACGGGCTGACGGCGCCGAACGGGCCGTCGCAGCAGCGGGTGATCCGGCAGGCGCTGGCGAGTGCAGGGCTGTCGGCGGCGGACGTGGACGTGGTGGAGGCGCACGGTACCGGGACGACGCTGGGCGACCCGATCGAGGCGCAGGCGCTGCTGGCGACCTACGGGCAGGACCGTGAACGGCCGCTGTGGCTCGGGTCGTTGAAGTCGAACATCGGTCACACCCAGGCCGCGGCGGGTGTGGCGGGTGTGATCAAGATGGTGATGGCGATGCGGCACGGGGTGCTGCCGAAGACTCTGCACGTGGACGAGCCCTCGCCGCACGTCGACTGGTCGGCGGGCGCGGTGGAGCTGCTGTCGGAACCGGTGGAGTGGTCCGTGAACGGCCGTCCGCGCCGGGCCGGCGTCTCCTCCTTCGGGGTCAGCGGCACCAACGCCCACGTCGTGCTGGAGCAGCCCCCGGCGGCGGTCGTCGATCAGCGGCTGGAGGACGAGCCGACGTCCGGCCTCGCCGTCGCCTGGCCGCTGTCGGCGAAGGATCCGGCCGCCCTGCGGGGCCAGGCGGAGCGCCTGCTCGCGCACCTCGCCGAGCGTCCGGAGCTGGGACTCGCCGAGGTCGGCCGGTCGTTGGCGACCTCGCGCGCCGCGCTGACGCACCGCGCGGTGGTGGTGGGCCGTGACCGGGAGGAACTGCTCCTGGGCCTGTCGGCGGTGGCGGAGGACCGGCGGTCGGCCGCCGGCGTCGTGACGGGCGAGGCGGGGTCCTCGGTCGGACGGCCGGCGTTCGTGTTCTCGGGTCAGGGGAGTCAGCGGCTGGGGATGGGGCGTGAGCTGCATGCTTCGTTCCCGGTGTTCGCGGAGGCCTTCGACGAGGTCTGCGCGCACCTGGACGCCCACCTCGAACGGCCCTTGCGTGACGTGGTGTTCGGCGAGGATGCGGAGCTGCTGGGTCGGACGGAGTTCACGCAGCCGGCGTTGTTCGCGGTGGAGGTGGCGCTGTTCCGGTTGGTGGAGTCGTGGGGTGTGCGGGCGGACTTCCTGGCCGGTCACTCGATAGGCGAGTTCGCCGCCGCTCATGTCGCGGGAGTGTTCTCGCTGGCCGATGCCGCTGAACTGGTGGTGGCGCGTGGTCGGTTGATGCAGGAGCTGCCGCCCGGCGGCGTGATGGTGGCGGTGCAGGCCTCGGAGGCCGAGGTGCTGCCGCTGCTGGCCGGCCGTGAGGACCTGGTGGGTATCGCGGCCGTCAACGGTCCCACATCGGTGGTTATTTCGGGTGCGGAAGAGGCCGTGGCGGAGGTCGTCGGCCTGCTCGCCGCCGAGGGCCGCCGCACGAAGCGGCTCGCCGTCTCGCACGCGTTCCACTCGCCGCTGATGGAGCCGATGCTGGCCCGCTTCCGCGAGGTCGCCGAGCGTGTCACCTTCGCCGAGCCGAGCCGGCCGATCGTCTCGACGCTCACCGGACGGCTCGTCACCGCCGAGGAGTTGGCCGACCCGGACTACTGGGTGCGGCACGTCCGCCACGCCGTCCGGTTCGCCGACGCGGTGAAGACCCTGGAGGACCAGGGGGCGACGGCCTTCCTGGAGATCGGGCCTGGCGGCCTGACCCCGATGGTCCAGGAGACCCTGGCCGAGACCGTCGCCGTCGCGGCCCTGCGTGCCGACCGCCCCGAGGCCGAGGGCTTCACCGCCGCCCTCGCCCACCTCCACACCCACGGCACCACCCTCGACTGGGACACGGTCTTCGCCGGTCGCGGCGCCCGGCGGGTCGATCTGCCGACCTATGCCTTCCAGCGCCGCCACTACTGGCTGGAGGCGCCCGCGACCGCCGGGAACGTGACCTCCGTCGGCCTGGCCGCCGCGGAGCACGCCCTGCTGGGCGCGGCGGCGAGCCTGCCCGACGGCGGCGTTCTGCTCACCGGCCGCCTGTCGCTCCCCACCCACCCCTGGCTGGCGGACCACGCCGTCTCCGGTGTGACCCTGTTGCCTGGCACGGCCTTCCTGGAGATGGCCGTCCGGGCCGGCGACGAGGCCGGGTGTAACCGGGTGGACGAACTGACCCTCGCCGCACCGCTGGTGCTCCCCGCGCGGGACGCGGTGCAGCTGCGGGTGACCGTCGGAGCCGCCGACACGACCGGGCGGCGGGCGCTGGAGATCCACTCGCGCCCCGAGGACGGCACGGCGGCGGATGCCCCGTGGACGAGCCACGCCACCGGCCTCCTCGCGCGGGCCGTGGACGCGGCCTCGCCGGACACCGTCGACGCGGCCGTCTGGCCGCCGGCCGGTGCGACGGCGGTGGACATCGAAGGCTGCTACGAGCGACTGGAGGAGGCCGGCTTCGGCTACGGCCCGGTGTTCCGGGGCCTGCGTGCCGTGTGGCGGCACGGGTCGGCGCTCCTGGCCGAGGTCGCGCTGCCCGAGGACGTCCCGGTGGCCGGCCTCGCGCTGCACCCTGCCCTGCTCGACTCCGCCCTGCACGCGATGGCCCTGGGCGGGTTCCTCGCCGACGGCCCCGAGGGGCGGCTGCCCTTCTCGTGGACCGGGGTGGGCGTGTCCGCCACCGGCGCGACCGCGTTGCGGGTCCGGCTGGCCCCGGCGGCCGGCTCCGCTGCCGGAGCGGACGCCGTGTCGCTGTCGATCGCGGACGGCGAAGGCCAGCCGGTGGCCTCGGTGGAGGCGCTGGCCCTGCGGTCGGTGACGGACGAGCAGCTCGCCGCCGCCGGATCGGCGGTGGCGGGCGGGCTCTACCGGGTGGACTGGGTGCCCGCGCCGGTGGCGGTGGGTGAGGCTGCCGAGGTGGAGGTCCGGGAGGGCCTGGAGGCTCCGGGGGCCGATGCGGAGGTGCCCGGGCTGCTGGCGGTGGTGTGCCCGCCGTCGGGTGAGGGTGCCGAGGGTGCGCGTGTTGCCGTGCTCGGTGTGCTGGGCCTGCTCGGGCAGTGGCTGGGAGAGCAGCGCTTCGAGGGTTCGCGGTTGGTCGTGGTGACCCGTGGCGGGGTCGCGGAGGGTGCTGTCGACGAGGGTCAGGCGGCGGTGTGGGGCCTGGTGCGGTCGGCGCAGTCGGAGCATCCGGGCCGGTTCGTGCTGGTGGATGTGGAGCCGGGGGCCGGGGACGTCCAGGCGGCGGTGTCGGCAGCGGTGTCAGCGGCCGTGGCGTCGGGTGAGTCGCAGGTCGCGGTGCGCGGTGGTGAGGTGCTGGTGCCGCGTCTGGCGCGGGTCGCCGCCGTCGAGGGCCCTGCGGTTCGCTTTGCCGAGGGTGGCACGGTGCTGGTGACGGGTGCTTCGGGCACGTTGGGGCGTCTGGTGGCGCGGCACCTGGTCGTCGCGCACGGGGTGCGCCGGCTGCTGCTGGCGAGCCGCCGTGGGGCGCTGGCGCCGGGCGCGGCGGAGTTCGAGGCCGAACTCGCCGTGCTGGGCGCGGAGGCGGTCACGGCGGCGTGCGACGTGGCGGACCGTGACGCGCTGGCCGCGCTGCTGGCGGCCGTCCCGGCCGAGCACCCGCTGACGGGGGTCGTGCACGCGGCGGGTGTGACGGACGACGGGCTGGTCGAGTCGTTGTCGCCGGAGCGGATCGATCGGGTGTTCCGTCCGAAGGTGGATGCGGCGCTGCATCTGGACGAGTTGACGCGGGACTTGGAGCTGTCGGCGTTCGTCCTGTTCTCCTCCGCCGCCGGCGTGCTGGGCAGTGCGGGGCAGGGCAACTACGCGGCGGCGAACGTCTTCGTGGACGCGCTCGCGCGGCGGCGCCGGGCGGCCGGGCTGTCGGCGGTGTCGATGGCCTGGGGGCTGTGGGCTCAGGACAGCGCGCTCAGCGGTGAGTTGAGCGAGGTGGACCGGCGCCGGATCTCCCGGTCCGGGATGACCGCGATCGGGACCGAGGACGGCCTGGCGCTGTTCGACGCAGCCCTCCGCAGCGCCGATCCGGTGGTCGTGCCCACCCGGCTGGAGGCCGCCACGCTGGCGGCCCAGGCCCGCTCCGGGGCGCTGCCGGCGGTGCTCAGCGGCCTGGTGCGCACCCCGCTGCGGCGCACGCTCGACGGCTCCGCCACGGCGGCGACCGGTTCGTCGCTGATCCAGCGACTGGCGGGCCGCCCCGCCGCCGAGCAGCTCGACATCGTCCAGGCCCTGGTGCGCGAGCAGGCGGCCACGGTCCTGGGCCACGAGTCGGCGGCCACCGTCGCGGTGGACCGCCAGTTCAGGGAGCTGGGCTTCGACTCGCTGACGGCGGTGGAGTTGCGGAACGCGTTGAACGTGGCCTGCGGGGTGCGGTTGCCGGCGACGCTGGTGTTCGACCATCCGACGCCGGAGGCGCTGGCGCGCCACCTGCTGGCCGAGCTGGTGGGTTCGTCGTCGGCCGAGCGGGAGGCCGCCGGTCCGGCTCTGCCCTCGGTGGACGGCGAGCCGATCGCGATCGTGGGGATGAGCTGCCGCTTCCCGGGCGGAGTCGCCTCGCCGGAGGAGTTGTGGCGGTTGGTGGCGGAGGGTGGTGACGCGATCGGTGGGTTCCCGGCGGACCGTGGCTGGGATCTGGAGGGGTTGTATCACCCGGATCCGGAGCATGCCGGGACGAGTTACACGCGTGAGGGTGGGTTCCTGTACGGGGCGGGGGAGTTCGACCCCGGGTTCTTCGGGATCTCGCCGCGTGAGGCGCTGGCGATGGATCCGCAGCAGCGGTTGCTGTTGGAGACGTCCTGGGAGGCGTTCGAGCGGGCGGGGATCGATCCGACCTCGGTGAAGGGTTCGCGGACCGGCGTCTTCGCCGGCGTCATGTACCACGACTACGCGTCGCAGCTCGCGGAGGTGCCGGACGGCCTCGAAGGCCACCTCGGCATGGGGACCTCCGGCAGCGTGGCGTCCGGCCGGGTGGCCTACTCCTTCGGTCTGGAGGGCCCGGCGGTGACGGTGGACACGGCGTGCTCGTCCTCGCTGGTCGCCCTGCACCTGGCGGCGCAGGCGCTGCGCTCGGGCGAGTGCTCGCTGGCGCTGGTTGGTGGCGTCACCGTGATGGCGACACCGAACACCTTCATCGAGTTCAGCCGGCAGCGCGGGTTGTCGGCGGACGGCCGCTGCAAGGCGTTCGGCGCTGGGGCGGACGGCACCGGGTGGGCCGAGGGCGCGGGCATGCTGCTGGTCGAGCGGCTGTCGGACGCGGAGCGCAACGGGCACCGGGTACTGGCCGTGGTGCGGGGCTCGGCGGTGAACCAGGACGGTGCGTCGAACGGGCTGACGGCGCCGAACGGGCCGTCGCAGCAGCGGGTGATCCGGCAGGCGCTGGCGAGTGCCGGGCTGTCGGCCGCCGAGGTGGACGTGGTGGAGGCGCACGGTACCGGGACCACGCTGGGCGACCCGATCGAGGCGCAGGCGCTGCTGGCCACCTACGGGAAGGACCGCGAACGGCCTTTGTGGCTCGGGTCGATCAAGTCGAACATCGGTCACACCCAGGCCGCGGCGGGTGTGGCGGGTGTGATCAAGATGGTGATGGCGATGCGGCACGGGGTGCTGCCGAGGACCCTGCACGTGGACGAGCCGTCGTCGCACGTGGACTGGTCAGCGGGCGCGGTGCGGCTGCTGGCCGAGTCGGTGGAGTGGCCTTCCGGCGATCGTCCGCGCCGGGCCGGCGTCTCCTCGTTCGGCGTCAGCGGCACCAACGCCCACGTCGTGCTGGAGCAGCCCCCGGCGGCGGTCACCGAC
The DNA here is from genome assembly GCF_040609255.1 of Kitasatospora sp. NPDC004723. Classification (NCBI taxonomy): domain Bacteria; kingdom Bacillati; phylum Actinomycetota; class Actinomycetes; order Kitasatosporales; family Streptomycetaceae; genus Kitasatospora; species Kitasatospora sp. NPDC004723. Next base: position 311,728 of record NZ_JBEXJT010000002.1, read on the forward strand.
GAACGGCCGCCGAGCACGCCGGTTCGGGACGCGGCCGTCGTGCCGTGGACGCTGTTCGCCAAGGACGAGCCCGCGCTGCGGGCGCAGGCGCGGCGCCTGGCCGCGTTTGTCACCGAGCGCCCGGAGCTCGACCCGGTGGACCTCGGCTACTCGCTGGCCACCTCGCGCGCCGCGCTGGAGCACCGCGCGGTGGTGGTGGGCCGGGACCGGGAGGAACTGCTCCGGAGCGTGGCCGCGATAGCCGAGGACCGGCAGCCCGTCGGGTCGGCGCGGGGCTCCGCTACGCCGGACGCCGGGCTCGCGGTCCTGTTCTCGGGGCAGGGGAGTCAGCGGTTGGGGATGGGGCGTGAGCTGCACGCGTCCTTCCCGGTGTTCGCGGAGGCCTTCGACGAGGCCTGCGCCCACCTGGACGTCCACCTCGAACGGCCCTTGCATGACGTGGTGTTCGGCGAGGACCCGGAACTCCTCAACCGGACCGAGTTCACCCAGCCGGCGTTGTTCGCGGTGGAGGTGGCGCTGTTCCGGCTGGTGGAGTCGTGGGGTGTGCGGGCGGACTTCCTGGCAGGCCACTCGATCGGCGAGTTCGCCGCCGCCCACGTCGCCGGAGTCCTCTCGCTGGCCGATGCCGCTGAACTGGTGGTGGCGCGTGGTCGGTTGATGCAGGAGCTGCCGCCTGGCGGCGCGATGGTGGCGGTGCAGGCCTCGGAGGACGAGGTGGTGCCGCTGCTGGCCGGACGTGCGGACCTGGTGGGCATCGCGGCCGTCAACGGGCCCACGTCGGTGGTCATTTCGGGAGCCGAGGATGCCGTGGCGGAGATCGTCACCCTGCTGACGGCCGACGGTCGTCGTACGAAGCGGCTCGCCGTCTCGCACGCGTTCCACTCGCCGCTGATGGAGCCGATGCTGGCCCGCTTCCGCGAGGTCGCCGAGCGTGTCACCTTCGCCGAGCCGAGCCGCCCGATCGTCTCGACGCTCACCGGACAGCCGGTCACCGCCGAAGAGTTGGCGGACCCCGACTACTGGGTGCGGCACGTTCGCCACACGGTCCGGTTCGCCGACGCCGTCCAGACGCTCGCGGCCAACGGTGTGACGGCGTTCCTGGAAGTTGGCCCCGGCGGCCTGACCCCGATGGTCCAGGAGACCCTGGCCGAGACCGTAGCCGTCCCGGCCCTGCGCGCCGACCGCCCCGAGGCCGAGGCCTTCACCACCGCCCTCGCTCAGCTCCACACCCACGGCATCACCCTCGACTGGGACGCCGTCTTCGCCGGTCGCGGCGCCCGGCGGGTCGATCTGCCGACGTACGCCTTCCAGCACGAGCGGTACTGGCTGGAGTCGGGCCGGCCGGCGGGTGACATCACGGCGGCGGGCCTGACGGCGGCCGACCACCCCCTGCTGGGAGCGGCGGTCGCGCTCGCGGGTGGTGAGGGCGCGCTGCTGACCGGCCGCTTGTCGCCGGCGGCGCAGCCGTGGCTGGCGGACCACGTCGTGGCGGGCGCGGTCCTGCTGCCCGGGACGGCGCTGGTGGACCTGGTGCTGAGGGCCGGTGACGAGGTGGGCTGCGACCTCCTGGAGGAGCTGACGCTCCGGGCGCCGCTGGTCCTGCCCGAGCGGGGCGCGGTGCAGGTGCAGATCACGGTCGGCGGCGCCGACGAGTCCGGCCGCCGCACGGTGAGCGTGTATGCGCGGCCGGAGGCGGGCGACGGCGCCGAGCCGTGGATCTGCCACGCGACCGGAGCGGTCGCACCCGGGCGGGGCGAGGCGTTCGACCTCGTGGAGTGGCCGCCGAGTGCGGCGGAGGACGTGGCGACCGAAGGCTGCTACGACCGCCTCGCCGAACTGGGCCTGGACTACGGCCCGGTGTTCCGGGGGCTGCGTCAGGTGTGGCGGCGCGGGGAGGAGGTGTTCGCCGAGGTCGTGCTGCCGGAGGGCGCGGAGGTCGGCGGCTTCGGTGTGCATCCGGCGCTGCTGGACGCGGCCCTGCACGCGGTGGGTCTGGGCGGGTTGCTGCCCGACACCGGTCAGGGGCGGATCCCGTTCGCCTGGAGCGGCGTGCGGCTCGCGGCGACCGGTGCGCACGCGCTGCGTGTGCGGCTGGCCCCGGCCGGGCAGGACGCCGTCTCGCTGCTGGTCGCCGACGCCACCGGCCGGCCCGTCGTCTCGGTCGACTCCCTCCTCCTGCGCCCCTTCTCCAGCGAGGAGTTGAGCGCCGCCCGCGGTGGCCGGCCGGACTCGCTCCACCGCGTCGACTGGACGGTGCTGCCCGTCGAGTGGCGGTCGATGGGCGAGTCGTGGGCCGTCATCGGTGAGGACGACGGCCTGCGCGCCGCCGTCGAGGAGACCGGAGCACGCGCCGACTTCCACCCCGACCTGCCCGCCGTGCTGCGGCGGCTGGAGCGCGGTGGCCGGGTGCCCGAGGTGGTTTTGGCCGCCGCGGGCGGCAAGGTCGACAGCGACCACCCCGCCGAGCACGTGCACCGCAGCGTCCACCGGATGCTGGAGCTGTTGCAGCGCTGGGTGTCCGACGAACGGCTCACCGGCTCCCGGCTGGTGGTGCTGACCGGCAACGCCGTGGTCGCGCGGGACGGCGACAAGGAGGTCGACCCGGCCCAGGCCGCCGTCCGGGGCCTGGTGCGCTCCGCGCAGTCGGAGCACCCGGGCCGTTTCCTCCTGGTCGACCTGGACCGGGACGCGGACTCGGTGCGCGCCCTGCCCGCACTGCTCGACGCGGGTGAGGAGCAGGTTGCGGTGCGCGACGGCCAGGTGCTGGTGCCCCGGCTCGCGCGGATCGAGGCGACGGACGAGGGTCCTGCCCTCCCCTTTGTCGAGGGTGGCACGGTGCTGGTGACGGGTGCCTCGGGCACGTTGGGACGTGTGGTGGCGCGGCATCTGGTGGCCGAGCGGGGTGTGCGCCGGTTGTTGCTGGTGAGCCGTTCGGGTGCGGCTGCCGAGGGTATGGCCGAGTTGGTGGCGGAGTTGACGGCGGCGGGTGCCGAGGTCGTCGTCGAGGCCTGTGACGTGGCGGACCGTGACGCGCTGGCCGGGTTGCTGGCGGCCGTCCCGGCCGAGCACCCGCTGACGGGGGTCGTGCACGCGGCGGGTGTGACGGACGACGGGCTGATCGAGTCCTTGTCACCGGAGCGGATCGACCGGGTGTTCCGTCCGAAGGTGGATGCGGCGCTGCATCTGGACGAGTTGACGCGGGACTTGGAGCTGTCGGCGTTCGTCCTGTTCTCCTCCGCCGCCGGGGTGTTCGGCAGTGCGGGGCAGGGCAACTACGCGGCGGCGAACGCGTTCCTGGACGCGCTCGCGTTGCAGCGGCGGGCGGCCGGACTGCCGGCGGTTTCGCTGGCCTGGGGCCTGTGGGCCGAAGGCAGCGGGATCACCGGTCGGATGACGGCGGCCGACCGCGCCAGGATGGCCCGCGGCGGAGTACTGCCGCTCGCCACCGAGGAAGGCCTGGCGCTCTTCGACGCCGCCGCCTCCGGCCGGGTCGGGACGACCGTCGTGCCGGTGCGGCTGGACGCCGCGGGTCTGCGGGCCCAGGCCGCGGAGGGCTCGCTGCCCGCGCTGCTGCGGGGGCTGGTGCGGATGCCGGCCCGGCGGGCCGCCGCGAGCGCGACGCCGGACGCGGCGGTGACGCTGTCGGCCCGGCTGACCGGCCTGGGCGAGGCCGAGCAGCAAAAGCTGCTGCTGGACGTGGTCTGCGAGCACGTGGCCTCCGTCCTCGGGCTCGCCTCGCCCCAGGCGGTGCGCCCCGAAAGGCAGTTGCGCGAACTCGGGTTCGACTCGCTGACCGCGGTGGACCTGCGCAACCGCCTCGCCACGGCGAGCGGACTGCGGCTGCCGCCCACGCTGATCTTCGACTACCCGACGCCCAACGAGCTCGCCGAGTACCTGCGCGCCGAGACCGCACCGGCGGCGCCCGGGGTCGGCGCGCTGCTCGCCGAACTCGACGACCTGGAGGCGACGTTGCGCGCGGCGGCAGCGGACGGCGAGGGCCGGACGGCCATCGCCTCGCGGCTGCGGGCGCTGGCGGCGCTGTGGGCGGACGCCGCCCCGGCGGAGCAGACCGGAATCGCCGACGAGCTCAGCGGCGCGACCGACGACGAGATGTACGACTTCATCGGCAAGGAGTTCGGCATCTCCTGACCCCCGGAGAGTTGGCGGACAACTCCCGTTCCCCACAACGAATCTGCCGGACCCCGGCTCCACGAGATATCTGCAAGAGGGTGGCCTCAGGTGAACAACGAGGATAAGCTCCGCTACTTCCTCCGGCGAGTGACGGCGGACCTGCACGAGGCCCGCGAGCGGCTCCAGAAGATCGACGATTCCCAGCAGGAGCCGATCGCGATCGTGGCGATGAGCTGCCGCTATCCCGGCGGCGTCGAGTCGCCGGAGGACCTCTGGCGCCTGCTGGCGGACGGCGGCGACGCGATCTCGGAGTTCCCGGCCGACCGCGGCTGGGACCTGGACGCGCTCTACGATCCCGACCCCGACACCCGGGGCACCAGCCATGTGCGGGAGGGCGGCTTCCTCGACGGCATCGGCCTCTTCGACGCCGGCCTCTTCGAGATCTCGCCCCGTGAGGCCCTCACCATGGACCCGCAGCAGCGGCTGCTGCTGGAGACCTCGTGGGAGGCCTTCGAGCGGGCGGGGATCGACCCGACCTCGCTGCGGGGCAGCCGGACCGGCGTGTTCGCCGGCGTGATGTACCACGACCACTCGGCCGTTCTGCAGCAGGCGGTCGAGGACGTCGAGGGATACATCGGGACGGGCAGCGCCGCCAGCGTCGTCTCGGGCCGGGTGGCCTACACCTTCGGCCTGGAGGGGCCTGCGGTGACGGTGGACACGGCGTGCTCGTCCTCGCTGGTGGCCCTGCACCTGGCGGTGCAGGCGCTGCGGCAGGGGGAGTGCACGCTGGCGCTGGCCGGCGGTGTCACCGCGATGTCCAACCCCACGGCGTTCGTGGACTTCAGCCGGCAGCGCGGGCTGGCCGCGGACGGCCGCTGCAAGCCCTTCGCGGCGGCGGCGGACGGCACCGGGTGGGCCGAGGGTGTCGGTGTGCTGCTGCTGGAGCGGCTCTCCGACGCGCGGCGCAACGGGCACCGGGTGCTGGCGGTGGTGCGGGGCAGCGCCATCAACCAGGACGGTGCGTCGAACGGGCTGACGGCGCCGAACGGGCCGTCGCAGCAGCGGGTGATCCGGCAGGCGCTGGCGAACGCCGGGCTGTCGGCGGCGGACGTGGACGTGGTGGAGGCGCACGGCACCGGGACCACGCTGGGCGACCCGATCGAGGCGCAGGCGCTGCTGGCGACGTACGGACAGGACCGCGAACGGCCGCTGTGGCTGGGCTCGTTGAAGTCCAACCTCGGCCACACCCAGGCGGCGGCCGGGGTGGGCGGCATCATCAAGATGGTCCAGGCGCTGCGGCATGAGCTGCTGCCGAAGACCCTGCACGTGGACGAGCCGACGCCGCACGTCGACTGGTCGGCGGGCGCGGTGGAACTGCTGACCGAGCCGGTGGCGTGGCCGGCGGGCGACCGACCGCGCCGCGCAGCCGTCTCCTCCTTCGGCTTCAGCGGGACCAACGCGCACGTCATCGTCGAGCAGGCCCCGTCGGCCGAGGAGGGCGAGCCGGCCGCCGAGGCCCCGCAGGTCCCCGGGCCGCTCCGGCTGCCGCTTCCCGTGCTGCTGGCGGCCAAGAGCCCGGCGGCCCTGCGCGACCAGGCCGCACGCCTCCTCGCCCGTACGGACGCCGACCCCGGGCTCACGGTGGCGGACCTCGGTTTCTCCGCCGCGACGACGCGGGCCGCTCTCGACCACCGGGCGGTGATCGTCGCGGCCGACCGCGAGGACCTGCGCCAGGCCCTGGGCGCGCTGGCGCGGGACGAGCCCGCCGCGGGGGTGGTCACCGGGGCGGTGGCCCCTCGGAGCCTGGCCGCCCTGGTCTTCTCGGGGCAGGGGAGTCAGCGGGTGGGGATGGGGCGTGAGCTGCATGCTTCGTTCCCGGTGTTCGCGGAGGCGTTCGACGAGGTCTGCGCTGCGGTCGACGTCCACTTGGGCCGGTCGTTGCGTGAGGTGGTGTTCGGGGAGGATGCGGAGCTGCTGGGTCGGACGGAGTTCACGCAGCCGGCGTTGTTCGCGGTGGAGGTGGCGCTGTTCCGGTTGGTGGAGTCGTGGGGGGTGCGGGCGGACTTCCTGGCGGGTCACTCGATCGGTGAGCTGGCCGCCGCGCACGTGGCCGGCGTGTTCTCGCTGGCCGATGCGGCTGAACTGGTGGTGGCGCGTGGCCGGTTGATGCAGGAGCTGCCGTCGGGTGGTGCGATGGTGGCGGTGCAGGCCTCGGAGGACGAGGTGGCGCCGCTGCTGGCCGGCCGTGAGGACCTGGTGGGCATCGCCGCGGTCAACGGTCCGACGTCGGTGGTCATTTCGGGTGCCGAAGAGGCTGTGGCAGAGGTTGCCGAACTGCTCGCCGCCGAGGGCCGCCGCACGAAGCGGCTGGCGGTCTCGCATGCGTTCCACTCGCCGCTGATGGAGCCGATGCTCGCCCGCTTCCGTGAGGTCGCCGAGCGTGTCACGTTCGCCGAGCCGACCCGGCCGATCGTCTCGACGCTCACCGGACGGCCGCTCATTGCCGAGGAGTTGGCGGACCCCGAGTACTGGGTGCGGCACGTCCGGCACGCGGTCCGGTTCGCCGACGCCGTCCAGACGCTCGCGGCCAACGGTGTGACGGCGTTCCTGGAGATCGGCCCCGGGGGCCTGACCTCGATGGTCCAGGAGACGTCGGCGGACGCCGTTGCCGTCCCGGCTCTGCGTGCCGACCGTCCCGAGGTCGAGTCCTTCACCACCGCCCTTGCCCGGCTCCACACCCACGGCATCGCCCTCGACTGGGAGGCCGTGTTCAGCGGCACCGGCGCCCGGCGGGTCGACCTGCCGACCTACGCGTTCCAGCACGAGCGGTACTGGCTCGACACCCGCCCGGCCGAAGGTGACCTCACCGGCTCGGGCCTGTGGTCGGCGGAGCACCCGCTGCTGGCGGCGGCGGTCACGCTGGCCGACCGTGACAGTGTGCTGCTGACCGGCCGGCTGTCCCTCGCCACGCACGCCTGGCTGGCGGACCACGTCGTGAGGGGAACGGTCCTGCTGCCCGGCACGGCGCTGGTGGAGTTGGCGATCCGGGCCGGCGACCAGGTGGGCTGTGACCGCGTCGAGGAACTGACCCTGGAGTCGCCGCTGGTGCTGCCCGAGCGGGGCGGCGTCCACGTCCAGGTGCAGGTGGACGGCGCCGACCCGTCGGGCCGTCGCGCCGTGCGGCTCTACTCGCGGCTCGACGACGCCACCGCCGCCGCGCCGTGGACCTGCCACGCCACCGGTGTGCTGGCGACGGCCCAGCCGCCGACGGCGGAGCACGCGGAGCCCGAGCTGTCCGCGTGGCCGCCCGCCGGCGCCGCCGAGGTCGACGTCGATGGGCTGTACGACCGCCTCGCCGAACTGGGCCTGGCCTACGGTCCGGTGTTCCGGGGTGTGCGGGCCGGGTGGCGACGCGGCGACGAGGTCTTCGCCGAGGTCGCGCTGCCGGAGGGCATCGAGGCGACGGGCTTCGGTGTGCACCCCGCCCTGCTGGACGCGGCCCTGCACGCCGTCGGCCTGGGTGACTTCGTCGCGGAGTCGGACGAGGGGCGGATCCCGTTCGCGTGGAGTGGGGTGAGCGTGTCCGCCACCGGAGCGACCGTGCTGCGGGTCCGGCTGGCCCCGGCGGCCGGCTCCGGCCTCGGCACGGGCACGGTAGCGCTCTCGGCTGCGGACGGCACCGGCCGGCCGGTGCTGTCGGTCGAGTCGTTGATGCTGCGCCCGGTGGCCGCGGAGCAGCTGGCCGCCGCGCGCGACGAGCAGCGTGACGCGCTCCACCGGGTGGAGTGGGTGCCGGGGTCGGTGGCGGTGGGTGAGGCTGCGGAGGTGGAGGTCCGGGAGGGCTTGGAGGCTCCGGGGGTCGATGCGGGGGTGCCGGGGCTGCTGGCGGTGGTGTGCCCGCCGTCGGGGTCCGGCGCCGAGGGTGTGCGCGCGGTTGTCGGCGGAGTGTTGGAGCTGCTGAAGGAGTGGGTGCGCGAAGAGCGTTTCGAGGGTTCGCGGTTGGTGGTGGTGACCCGTGGCGGGGTGGCGGAGGGTGCTGTCGACGAGGGTCAGGCGGCGGTGTGGGGCCTGGTGCGGTCGGCGCAGTCGGAGCATCCGGGCCGGTTTGTGCTGGTGGATGTGGAGCCGGGGGCCGGGGACGTCCGGGCGGCGGTGTCGGCGGCCGTGGCGTCGGGTGAGTCGCAGGTCGCGGTGCGCGGCGGTGAGGTGCTGGTGCCGCGTCTGGCGCGGGTCGCCGCCGTCGAGAGCCCTGCGGTTCGCTTTGTCGAGGGTGGCACGGTGCTGGTGACGGGTGCCTCGGGCACGCTGGGGCGCCTGGTGGCACGGCACCTGGTCGTCGGGCACGGGGTGCGCCGGCTGCTGCTGGCGAGCCGTTCGGGTGCGGGTGCCGAGGGTATGGCCGACTTGGTGGCGGAGTTGACGGCGGCGGGTGCCGAGGTCGCCGTCGAGGCCTGTGACGTCGCGGACCGTGACGCGCTGGCCGGGCTGCTGGCGGCCGTCCCTGCGGAGCACCCGCTGACGGGGGTCGTGCACGCGGCGGGTGTGACGGACGACGGGCTGGTCGAGTCCTTGTCGCCGGAGCGGATCGATCGGGTGTTCCGTCCGAAGGTGGATGCGGCGCTGCATCTGGACGAGTTGACGCGGGACTTGGAGCTGTCGGCGTTCGTCCTGTTCTCCTCCGCCGCCGGGGTGTTCGGCAGTGCGGGGCAGGGCAACTACGCGGCGGCGAACGCGTTCCTGGACGCGCTCGCGCGGCGGCGGCGGGCGGCCGGGCTGCCGGCGGTGTCGATGGCCTGGGGGCTGTGGGCTCAGGACAGTGCGCTCAGCGGTGAGTTGAGCGAGGTGGACCGGCGCCGGATCTCCCGGTCCGGGATGACCGCGATCGAGACCGAGGACGGCCTCGCGCTCTTCGACGCCGCCATGTGCTCAGCGGATCCGTTCGTGGTGGCGACGCGTTGGGACACCCGGGTCCTGCGGGATTCGGCCCGATCCGGGGAACTGCCGGTCGTGCTGCGGAACCTGGTGCCCGCCTCGGTGCGTCGCGTCGCCGCGTCCGGGACCGGGCAGTCCGGGGCGTCGGCGGCGACGGCGCTCCGGTTGGCCGGGCTGCCCGAAGCGCAGCAGTACGAGCTGCTGGTGGAGCTGGTGCGCACCCACGCCGCCGCGGTCCTGGGCCACGGCCGCGCCGAGTCGATCCCATCGGGGCAGGCGTTCCGCGAGTTGGGCTTCGACTCGCTGACGGCCGTGGAGCTCCGGAACCGGCTCGGCGCCGCCACCGGTGTGCGACTGCCGGCCGGCCTGGTCTTCGACTACCCGACGCCCGCCGCGCTGGCCGGCTTCCTGCGGGACCAGCTGGCCGACGCACCGCGCCCCGCCGCTGCCGCCGTCACCACGGCCCGGGCGGACGAGCCGATCGCGATCGTCGCCATGAGCTGCCGCTATCCCGGCGGGGTGAGCTCGCCGGAGGAGCTGTGGCAGCTGCTGGCCTCGGGTACGGACGCCATCTCCGGGTTTCCCGTCGACCGGGGCTGGGACCTCGGCCTGCTCTCCGCCGACGGTCCCGACGAGGCCGGAACCAGTCACACCCGTGAGGGAGGATTCCTGCACGACGCGGGCGAGTTCGACGCGGCGTTCTTCGGGATCTCGCCGCGCGAGGCGCTGGCGATGGATCCGCAGCAGCGGCTGCTGCTGGAGACGACCTGGGAGGCGTTCGAGCGGGCGGGCATCGACCCGACCTCGGTGAAGGGCTCGGACACCGGCGTCTTCGCCGGGGTGATGTACCACGACTACGCCTCCTCGCTGCAGACGGTCCCCGAGGGCGTGGAGGGCTTTCTCGGCACCGGAAACTCGGGCAGCGTCATCTCGGGCCGGCTCTCCTACTCCTTCGGTCTGGAGGGGCCGGCGGTGACGGTGGACACGGCGTGCTCCTCGTCGCTGGTGGCCCTGCACCTGGCGGTGCAGGCGCTGCGCTCGGGCGAGTGCTCGCTGGCGCTGGCCGGCGGCGTCACCGTGATGGCCGGACCGGGGGCGTTCGTCGAGTTCAGCCGGCAGCGCGGGCTCGCCGCCGACGGTCGCTGCAAGGCGTTCGGCGCCGGGGCCGACGGCACGGGCTGGGGCGAGGGCGTGGGCATGCTGCTGGTCGAGCGGCTGTCGGACGCGCGGCGCAACGGGCACCCGGTGCTGGCGGTGGTGCGCGGCAGCGCCATCAACCAGGACGGCGCGTCCAACGGCCTGACGGCGCCGAACGGCCCCGCGCAGCAGCGGGTGATCCGGCAGGCGCTGGCCAACGCCGGGCTGTCGGCGGCCGATGTCGACGCGGTGGAGGCGCACGGCACGGGTACCAGGCTCGGTGACCCGATCGAGGCGCAGGCGCTGCTGACGACGTACGGGCAGGACCGCGAACGTCCGCTGTGGCTGGGCTCGTTGAAGTCGAACATCGGTCATACCCAGGCGGCGGCCGGGGTCGGCGGCGTGATCAAGATGGTTCAGGCGCTCCAGCGCGGCGTCCTGCCCAGGACCCTGCACGCGGAGCGGCCGTCCCCGCACATCGACTGGTCGAGCGGTGCGGTGCGGCTGCTGACCGAACCGGTCGCATGGCCCTCCGGTGACCGTCCGCGCCGGGCCGGTGTCTCCTCGTTCGGCTTCAGCGGGACCAATGCGCACGTCATCATCGAGCAGGCGCCGGCTGCGTCGGCCCTGCGTCGTGAGACGGACCAGGGCGACCAGGCCGCGAGGCCGTGGGTGCTGTCGGCGAAGTCTCCCGAGGCGCTGCGGGACCAGGCCGCGCGGCTGCTCGCGTACGCCGGGGAGCGTGAGGACCTGGTGGCGGCCGATGTGGCGTACTCGCTGGCCATGTCCAGGGCGGTGCTGGAGCACCGTGCGGCCGTGGTCGCGCCGGATGTGGCGGGGACGCTGGAGGGCCTGCGTGCGCTGGCGAACGGCGAGTCGTCCGGGGCGGTGGTCCGTGGTGTCGCGGTGGCGGGGGCGAAGGTCGCTCTGCTCTTCTCGGGGCAGGGGAGTCAGCGGGTGGGGATGGGGCGTGAGCTGCACGCGGCGTTCCCGGTGTTCGCGGAGGCCTTCGACGCGGTGTGTGACGCCGTGGACGCCCACCTCGAACGGCCTTTGCACGACGTGGTGTTCGGGGAGGACCCGGAACTCCTCAACCGGACGGAGTTCACGCAGCCGGCGTTGTTCACGGTGGAGGTGGCGTTGTTCCGGTTGGTGGAGTCGTGGGGTGTGCGCGTGGACTTCCTGGCGGGTCACTCGATAGGCGAGTTCGCCGCCGCCCACGTCGCCGACGTCCTCTCGCTGGCGGACGCCGCTGAACTGGTGGTGGCGCGCGGCCGGTTGATGCAGGAGCTGCCGCCCGGCGGCGTGATGGTGGCGGTGCAGGCCTCCGAGGACGAGGTGCTGCCGCTGTTGGCCGGCCGCGAGGACGTGGTGGGCATCGCGGCCGTCAACGGTCCCACGTCGGTGGTCATTTCGGGCGCCGAAGAGGCTGTGGCAGAGGTTGCCGAACTGCTCGCCGCCGAGGGCCGCCGCACGAAGCGGCTGGCGGTCTCGCATGCGTTCCACTCGCCGCTGATGGAGCCGATGCTCGCCCGCTTCCGTGAGGTCGCCGAGCGTGTCACGTTCGGCGAGCCGACCCGGCCGATCGTCTCGACGCTCACCGGGGAGCCGCTCACCGTCGAGGAGCTGGCGGACCCCGAGTACTGGGTGCGGCATGTCCGGCACGCGGTCCGGTTCGCGGATGCCGTCCAGACGCTCGCGGCCAACGGCGTGACGGCTTTCCTGGAGGTCGGCCCCGGCGGCCTGACCCCGATGGTCCAGGAGACATCGCCGGACGCCGTCACCGTCGCGGCCCTGCGCGCCGACCGCCCGGAGGCCGAGGCCTTCACCACCGCCCTGGCCCACCTCCACACCCACGGCATCACCCTCGACTGGACCGCCGCCCTCACCGGCACCGACCCCCGACGCGTCGACGACCTGCCGACCTACGCCTTCCAGCGCCGCCGCTTCTGGCTGGAGCCGGGTCCGGCGGTCGGCGACGTCACCTCGGCGGGCCTGTCGGCGGCCGAGCACCCCCTGCTGGGAGCCGCCGTCACACTGGCCGGCGGCGAGGGCGTGCTGCTCACCGGTCGGCTGTCCCTGCCCACCCATCCCTGGCTCGCCGATCACGCGGTGCTGGGCACCGTGCTGCTTCCCGGCACCGCCCTGGTGGACCTCGCGCTGCGGGCCGCCGACGAGGTGGGGTGCGACCTCCTGGAGGAGCTGACGATCCAGGCGCCGCTCGCCCTGCCCGACCAGGCCGGTGTGCAGCTCCAGGTTGTCGTGGCCCCCGCCGACGGCGCCGGCCGCCGCACGCTGACGATCTACTCCCGCGCGGCCCACGGGGACGCGTCCGACCAGCCGTGGACAGGCCATGCCACGGGTGTGCTCGGCGCCGGCGGCCCGGGCGCGGAGTTCGAGCTGTCCGCTTGGCCACCGCCGGGGGCGGGCGTGCTCGACACGGAGGCGCTGTACGAGCGGTTGGCGGGTTCCGGGCTCGACTACGGCCCGGTGTTCCGGGGCCTGCGGGCGGCCTGGCAACAGGGCGACGCCGTGTTGGCGGAGGTCGCGCTGCCCGAGGGCACGCAGACCGGTGGGTTCGGTGTGCACCCCGCCCTGCTGGACGCGGCGCTGCACGCCGTCGCCCTGGGCGGGCTGCTGCCCGACACCGGCCGGACCCGTGTTCCCTTCTCCTGGAGCGGGGTGCGCCGGTACGAGTCCGGCGCGGCGGCCCTGCGGGTGCGGATCGCCCCGGCCGGAGCGGACGCGGTGTCCCTGCTGGCCGCGGACGGGACCGGGAGGCCCGTCGCCTCGGTCGACTCGCTCGTCCTGAGGCCGGTCTCCGCGGAGCAGTTGGCCGCCGCCCGCACCGGGCAGCCGGACTCGCTCTACCGGGTGACCTGGGCGCCCCTCCCGCACGCCGAACCCGCCGACACCGCCGTCGAACCGTCGCCTTGGGCGCTGGTGGGCGGCACGGCGAGCGGACCGGTCACGGCCCTGCGTGCCGCCGGCCGCACCCCCGAGGTCCACGCCGACCTCGCCGGCCTGTTCGCCGGGCCGGCGCTCCCCGACGCCGTGGTCGCACTGCTGCCCCCGGCCCCCGGCGCGGCGGCGGGTACTCCGGAGGCGGCTCGGGCCGCGACCGGGTACGTGCTGGCGCTGGTGCGCGAGTGGCTGGAGCGGGCCGGTTCCGACTCCGCCCGGCTGGTGGTGCTGACACAGGGCGCCGTCGCACCCGACGTCCCGGGCGACGGCGCACCCGGGCGGCCGGATCCGGCCCAGGCCGCGGTCTGGGGCCTGGTCCGCTCCGCGCAGTCCGAGCACCCGGGCCGCTTCGTCCTGGTCGACCTGGACGACGACGAGCAGTCCGCGCGCGCCCTGCCGGCCCTGCTGGCGGCCACCGCGACGGCGGACGAACCGCAGCTGGCGGTGCGGGCGGGCCGGACGTTCGTGCCCCGGCTGGCACGCGCGACGGCCTCCGCGACGACGGCCTCCGACACGACGACCGTCGACACGCCGGCAGCCGGCACGGCGACGACAGAGGCCCTGGACCCCGCCGGCACCGTCCTGGTGACCGGCGCGACCGGGGCGCTGGGCCGGCAGGTGGCGCGGCACCTGGTCGCGGTGCACGGTGCGCGGCACCTGCTGCTGACCAGCCGACGCGGGCCGGAGGCCGACGGCGCGGGCGGGTTCGAGGCCGAACTGGCCGCCCTGGGCGCCCGGGTGACGACGGTGGCCTGCGACGTGGCCGACCGCGCCGCGCTCGCCGCGCTGCTCGACTCGGTGCCGGCCGAGCACCCGCTGACCGCCGTCGTGCACGCCGCCGGTGTACTGGACGACGCGCTGGTGGACTCGTTGACGCCGGAGCGGCTGGACCGGGTGTTCCGTCCGAAGGTCGACGCGGCCTTCCACCTGCACGAGCTGACCCGGGACCACGCGTCGACCGCGTTCGTGCTCTTCTCCTCCCTCGCCGGCACGCTCGGCACCGCCGGACAGGCCAACTACGCTGCCGCCAACGCCTACCTGGACGCGCTGGTGGAGCTCCGCCGCTCGCAGGGCCTGCCGGGCGTCTCGCTCGCCTGGGGGCCGTGGGCCGGTGACGAGGGGATGCTGGGCGAGGCGGGCGCCGAGGCGCTCGGGCGGATGGCCCGGGGCGGGGTGGCGCCGCTGTCGGGGCGCGAGGGCCTGGCCCTCTTCGACACGGCCCGCGCGGCGGCCACCACCGGTGGCCTTGGAGTCCTCCTCCCGGTACGGCTGAACCTCGCCGCCCTGCGCGCCCGGGCCGGGAGCCATCCGCTGCCCGCCGTGCTGCGTGGCCTGGTGCCGGTCCCGGCCCGTCGGCCGGACCGGCCGGGCGCGGGCGCGGGCGAGCTGGCCGAGCAGCTGGCCGGGGCGTCGCAGGACAAGCGCCGGCGGATCCTGCTGGCCACCGTCCGCGGTGAGGTCGCCGCCGTCCTGGGGCACGCCTCCGCGGAGGCGGTGGGCGCCGGCCAGGCCTTCCGCGACCTCGGCTTCGACTCGCTCACGGCCGTCGAACTGCGCAACCGCCTCGGCGCCGTGACCGGGCTGCGCCTGCCGGCGAGCCTGCTGTTCGACCACCCGACGCCGACCGCCCTGGCGGAGCACCTCGGCGCCTCGCTGCCGGCCGGGGGAGAGGCGGAGCCGCCGTCCGTGCTCGCGGAGATCGACCGGCTCGAAGCCGCGCTGGCCGCCTCCCCGTCCGACCGCGGGCTGCGCAGCACCGTCACCATGCGCCTGGAGGTCCTGCTGGCGAAGTGGAACGGGGCGCAGGACGGGCAGCGCGGCGCCGACCACGACACCTCCTCGGTCGAAGCGGCCACCGACGACGAACTCTTCGAGCTGCTGGACAACGAGCTCGGCACCTGATCGACCGGCAATCGACGGCAACCGACCGGCACGTACTCCCCTCGGCGTTGCGGAACGGAATTCAGATGACTGACGAGAACAAGCTCAGGGACTACCTCAAGCGTGCCACCGTCGACCTGCGCCATGCGCGTCAGCGGCTGCGGGAGGTCGAGAGCCGCAACCACGAGCCGATCGCGATCGTGGCGATGAGCTGCCGCTTCCCCGGCGGGGTCCGCTCGCCGGAGGACCTCTGGCAGCTGGTCGCGGAGGGCGGCGACGCGATCTCCGGCTTCCCCACCGACCGCGGCTGGGACCTGGAGTCGCTCTACCATCCGGACCCCGGAAACCCCGGCACCACCTACACCCGCGAGGGCGGCTTCCTGCACGACGCCGCCGAGTTCGACGCCGGATTCTTCGGCATCGGCCCGCGCGAGGCGCTGGCGATGGACCCGCAGCAGCGGCTGCTGCTGGAGGCGTCCTGGGAGGCGGTGGAACGGGCCTCGATCGACCCGCGCTCGCTGCGCGGCAGCGACACCGGGGTCTTCGCCGGCGTCATGTACCACGACTACGCCTCCCGGCTGCCGCAGCTGCCCGAGGGCATCGAGGGCTACGTGAGCACCGGGAACTCGGGCAGCGTGGTCTCCGGCCGGATCGCCTACACCCTGGGCCTGGAGGGCCCGGCGGTGACGATCGACACCGCCTGCTCGTCCTCGCTGGTCGCCCTGCACCTCGCCGTCCAGGCACTGCGCCAGGGCGAGTGCTCGCTGGCGCTGGCCGGCGGCGTCACCGTGATGGCCGGGCCGACCACGTTCACCGAGTTCAGCCGCCAGCGGGGCCTGTCGCCCGACGGCCGGTGCCGGGCGTTCTCCGCCTCGGCGGACGGCACGGGCTGGGGCGAGGGCGTCGGTGTGCTGCTGGTCGAGCGCCTCTCGGACGCGCGGCGCAACGGGCACCCGGTGCTGGCCGTGGTGCGCGGCAGCGCGGTGAACCAGGACGGCGCGTCCAACGGTCTGACGGCGCCGAACGGGCCGTCCCAGCAGCGGGTGATCCGGCAGGCGCTGGCCAATGCCCGGCTGTCGCCCGCCGAGGTGGACGCGGTGGAGGCGCACGGCACCGGCACCGCGCTCGGTGACCCGATCGAGGCGCAGGCCCTGCTCGCGACCTACGGTCAGGACCGGCCCGCCGACCGGCCGCTGCGGCTGGGCTCGATCAAGTCGAACATCGGCCACACCCAGGCCGCGGCCGGCGTCGCCGGTGTGATCAAGATGGTGCAGGCGATCCGGCACGGGGTGCTGCCGCCCACGCTGCACGTCACGGAGCCCTCGCCGCACGTCGACTGGTCGGCCGGCGCGGTGACGCTGCTGACCGAGGCGACCGCCTGGCCCGAGACGGGCGCGCCCCGGCGGGCCGGCGTGTCGGCCTTCGGCGTCAGCGGCACCAACGCGCACCTCGTCCTCGAACAGCCGGAGCCCCAGCCGGACACGGAGGGCGACCCGGCCGACGGCGATCCGCCGGCGCCCGGGCAGGCGCTGCCGCTGATCCCCTGGGTGCTGTCCGGCAAGGACCAGGCCGCTCTCGTCGCCCAGGCCGGACGCCTGCACGCACACCTCGCGGCGGAGCCGGAACTCGACGC
Organism: Kitasatospora sp. NPDC004723; assembly: GCF_040609255.1. Taxonomy (NCBI): domain Bacteria; kingdom Bacillati; phylum Actinomycetota; class Actinomycetes; order Kitasatosporales; family Streptomycetaceae; genus Kitasatospora; species Kitasatospora sp. NPDC004723. Next base: position 328,406 of record NZ_JBEXJT010000002.1, read on the forward strand.
CCTCGACGTCGCCCTCTCCCTGGCCACCTCCCGCTCGGCCTTCGAGCACCGCGCCGTGCTGCTCGCCGCCGACCGGGCCGGGCTCGACGGGGCGCTGGCCGCGCTGGCCGCCGGCTCACCCGAGCCGGACCTGGTGCGCGGCGTCGCCGAGGACGTCCGCCAGGTCGCGCTGGTCTTCCCCGGGCAGGGCTCGCAGTGGACCGGCATGGCCGTCGAACTGCTCGACGCCTCCGCGGTGTTCCGCGAGCGGATCGGCCAGTGCGAGGAAGCCCTCGCCCCCTACGTGGACTGGTCGCTGACGGCCGTGCTGCGCGGCGAGGACGGCGCGCCCGGACTGGACCGGGTCGACGTCGTGCAGCCGGTGCTGTTCGCCGTGATGGTCTCGCTGGCCGAGCTGTGGCACTCCTACGGGGTGCGGCCCGAGGCGGTGGCCGGGCACAGCCAGGGCGAGATCGCCGCCGCCTGCGTGGTGGGCGCGCTCTCCCTGCAGGACGCCGCGAAGGTGGTGGCGCTGCGCAGCCGCGCGCTGACCGTCCTGGCCGGGCTGGGCGGCATGATGTCCGTCAACCTGCCGCTGGAGAGCCTGACCCCGCGCCTCGCGCCCTGGGGCGAGCGGCTGTCGGTGGCCGCCGTCAACAGCCCCTCGTCCATCGTCCTGTCCGGCGACCCGCACGCGCTGGCCGAACTGCGCGACAGCCTGGTCGCCGACGACGTCCGGGCCCGGATGATCGCCGTCGACTACGCCTCGCACTCGGCGCAGGTCGAAGCGGTGCGCGAGCGGGTGCTGGCCGAACTCGCGGACATCGTTCCGCGCTCCTGCGACGTGCCGTTCTACTCCACCGTGACCGGCACGGCCCTGGACACGGCCGAGCTGGACGCGGACTACTGGTACCGGAGCCTGCGGCAGACCGTGCGGTTCGAGGAGGTCACCCGCGCGCTGGTGGCCCACGGCCACGGCGTCCTGATCGAGGTCAGCGCCCACCCGGTGCTGACGATCGGCATGCAGGAGACCGTCGACGCGCTGGGCGGCGAGGCCGTGGCGCTGGGCACCCTGCGCCGCGGCGAGGGCGGCCCGGCCCGGGTGCTGCGCGCCGTCGCCGAGGCCCACGCACACGGGGCCGGCGTCCACTGGCCGGCCGTCCTCGCCGGCACCGGCGCCCGCACCGTCCCGCTGCCCACCTACGCCTTCCAGCACCAGCGGTACTGGCTGGACGCCCCGCACACCGCCGGTGACGCCGCCGGCCTCGGGCTCGGCCCGGCGGACCACCCGCTGCTGGGCGCCGTCGTCACCCTGGCGGACTCCGACGGCCTGCTGCTCACCGGCCGGCTCTCCGCGCACACCCACCCCTGGCTCGCCGACCACGTCGTGCTGGGCACGGTGCTGCTGCCGGGCACGGCCTTCGTCGAGCTCGCGATCCGGGCCGGCGACCAGGTCGGCTGCGGCCTGCTGGAGGAACTGACCCTGGAAGCGCCGCTGCTGCTGCCCGACCACGGCGGCGTGGTGGTGCAGGTCTCGGTCGGACCCCCGGACGGGAACGGCCGGCGCTCCTTCGGCCTGTACTCGCGGCCCGAGGACGCCCCCGCCGAGGACGAGTGGACCCGCCACGGCACCGGCGTACTGGGCGCCGGCCCCGCCGACGCGGGCGAGGACCTCACCCACTGGCCGCCCGCCGACGCCACCGCGATCGACCTCACCGGCTTCTACGACCGCCTCGCCGAGCGCTCCTTCGAGTACGGCCCGGTCTTCCAGGGCCTGCGGGCCGCCTGGCGGCGCGGCGAGGAGGTCTTCGCCAGCGTCGCCCTGCCCGCCGAGGCGCAGCCCGACGCGTCCCGGTTCGGCCTGCACCCGGCGCTGCTGGACGCGGCGCTGCACGCCGTCGGGTTCGGCCCGCTCGGCGACATGGGCACCGGACGGCTGGCGTTCTCCTGGGAGGGGGTGCGCCTGCACGCCACCGGCGCCGCCGAACTGCGCGTGCGGCTGGCCCCCACCGGCACCGACGCCGTGTCGGTGACCGTCGCCGACGGCACCGGCCGGGCGGTGGCCGGGGTCGGCACGCTCTCCTTCCGCACGGTCGGCGACGAACAGCTGCGCCCGGCCCGCGGCGGACACCACGACGCCCTCTACCGGGTGGACTGGACGGCGCTGCCGGTGCCGGCCACCGCACCGGAGGGCCCCTGGGCGGTGCTCGGCGACGACGCCTCGGCGGCCGTCCGGGCACTGCTCGACAGCCCCCGGCCGCCGCAGGCCTTCGCCACCCCGGCAGCGCTGACCGAGGCCGTGGCGACGGGCGGCACGCCGCTGCCCGAGGTGGTGGTGGCCGTCCTGCCCACCGGCGGGGCCGGTGCGCAGGCCGTCCGGGCGACGGCGCGCGACACCCTCGCGCTGCTGCACGACTGGCTGGCCGAGGAACGCCTCGCCGGCTCCCGGCTGGTGCTGCTGACCAGCGGCGCGGTGGCCACCGAGGCCGGGGCCGACACCCCCGGCCTGGACCACGCGCCGGTCTGGGGCCTGGTCCGCTCGGCGCAGTCCGAGCACGCCGACCGGCTGGTCCTGGCGGACATCGACGACCACCCGGAGTCCTTCCGGCTGCTGCCCGCCGCGATCGCCACCGGTGAGCCGCAACTGGCCCTGCGCGCCGGGGCGGTGGCCGTCGCCCGGCTGGCCCGCGTCCCGCTGCGCACCGCGCCGGACGCCGCCGGGGACCTCACCGCGGCCCCGCTCGACCCGAACGGCACCGCCCTGATCACCGGCGGCACCGGCGCGCTGGGCGGGCTGGTCGCCGAACACCTCGTCACCGAGCACGGCATCCGCCACCTCGTGCTGACCGGCCGGCGCGGACCCGACGCCGAGGGCGCGGCCGAGCTGCGCGCGCGGCTGACGGCCCTCGGCGCGTCCGTCACCGTCGCCGCCTGCGACGCGGCCGACCGCGACGCCCTGGCCGACCTGCTGGCGGGCATCCCCGAGGACCGGCCGCTGACCGCCGTCGTCCACGCGGCCGCCGTGGTCGCGGGCGGCCTGGTCGACGCGCTGACCGCCGAGGAGCTCGACCAGGTCCTGCGCCCCAAGGTCGACGCGGCGCTCAACCTGCACGAACTCACCCGGGACGCCGACCTGGCCACCTTCGTCCTCTTCTCCTCCTTCGCCGGCACTCTCGGCGGCGCCGGCCAGGGCGCCTACGCGGCGGGCAACGCGTTCCTGGACGCGCTGGCCCACCACCGCGCGGCCGAGGGGCTCGCCGCCTCCTCGCTGGCCTGGGGCGTCTGGGAGGAACGCGGCGCGCAGACCCGGCTGGCGGACGGCGACCTCCGGCGGATGGCCCGCGCCGGTCTGGTGCCGCTCGCGGCCGACGAAGGCCTCCGCCTGCTCGACCTCGCCCGCACGCTGGACGACCCGGCCCTCGCCCCGGTGCGGCTGGACCTCGCCGCGATGCGCGCCCAGGCGGCCGGCGGCACCGTGCCCGCCCTGCTGCGCGGCCTGATCAGGACGCCGGTCCGCCGGGCGGCCGGGGCGGCGGCCGGTGAGGCCTCCGCCGAGCTGGGGCGGCTGGCCGCACTCGCGCCGGCCGAGCGCCGGGAGGCGCTGCTCGCCCTGGTCCGCGGCCAGGCCGCGGCCGTACTCGGCCACAGCGCCGCCGAACTGGTCGACCCCGGGCGGGCGTTCCGCGAGCTGGGCTTCGACTCCCTCGCCGCGCTGGAGCTGCGCAACCGGCTGATCGCCGCGACCGGCGTGCGGCTGCCGGTCACCGCGGTCTTCGACCACCCGACCCCGGCCGCCCTGGCCGGGCACCTGCTGGAGGAGGCCTTCGGCGCCGAGCAGGACCTCGTCGCCGCCGCCCCCGTCCGCGCCGGCCGCTCCGGCGACGACGCCGAGCCGATCGCGATCGTCGCGATGAGCTGCCGCTTCCCGGGCGGGGTCGCCGACCCCGAGGAGCTGTGGCGGCTGGTGGCCGACGGGACCGACGCGATCACCGGCCTCCCGGCGAACCGCGGCTGGGACCTGGACGGTCTCTACGACCCGGACCCCGACGCCCCGGGCCGCTGCTACACCCGCGAGGGAGGATTCCTGCACGACGCCGACGAGTTCGACGCGGGCTTCTTCGGGATCTCGCCGCGCGAGGCGCTGGCCATGGACCCGCAGCAGCGCCTGCTGCTGGAGACCACCTGGGAGGCGTTCGAGCGGGCCGGCATCGACCCGGCCGCCCTGCGCGGCAGCCGGACCGGCGTCTTCACCGGCACCAACGGCCAGGACTACGCGGCCGGGCTGCGCGAGGCGGACGCGGAGGGACTCGAAGGCCACCTGCTCACCGGAAACTCGGCGGCGGTCGTCTCCGGCCGTCTCGCCTACACCTTCGGCCTGGAGGGGCCGGCGGTGACCGTCGACACGGCGTGCTCCTCGTCGCTGGTGGCCCTGCACCTGGCGGCGCAGGCGCTGCGCTCGGGCGAGTGCTCGCTGGCGCTGGCCGGCGGTGTCACGGTGATGTCGACCCCGGGCGCGCTCATCGCCTTCAGCCGACAGCGCGGCCTGTCCGAGGACGGGCGCTGCCGGGCCTTCGGGGCCGGGGCCGACGGCACCGGCCTCGCGGAGGGCCTGGGCATGCTGCTGGTCGAGCGGCTGTCGGACGCGCGGCGCAACGGGCACCCGGTGCTGGCGGTGGTGCGCGGCAGCGCCATCAACCAGGACGGCGCGTCCAACGGCCTGACGGCGCCCAACGGCCCCGCGCAGCAGCGGGTGATCCGGCAGGCGCTGGCCAACGCCGGGCTGTCAGCGGCCGATGTCGACGCGGTGGAGGCGCACGGCACCGGGACGACGCTGGGCGACCCGATCGAGGCGCAGGCCCTGCTCAAGGCCTACGGCCAGGACCGGCCCGAGGAGCGGCCGCTCTGGCTCGGGACGGTGAAGTCCAACATCGGTCACACCCAGGCGGCGGCCGGGGTGGCGGGTGTGATCAAGATGGTGATGGCGATGCGGCACGGGGTGCTGCCGCCCACCCTGCACGTGGACGAGCCGTCGTCGCACGTGGACTGGTCGAGCGGTGCGGTGCGGCTGCTGGCCGAGTCGGTGGAGTGGCCGTCCGGCGATCGTCCGCGCCGGGCCGGTGTCTCCTCGTTCGGGGTCAGCGGGACCAATGCGCACGTCATCATCGAGCAGGCGCCGGCTGCGGCGGTCCCGCGTCGTGAGGCGGACCGGGGTGGGCAGGCCGCGAGGCCGTGGGTGCTGTCGGCGAAGTCTCCCGAGGCGCTGCGGGACCAGGCCGCGCGGCTGCTCGCGTACGCGCAGGGGCGTGAGGATCTGGTGGCGGCCGATGTGGCGTACTCGTTGGCCGTGTCCAGGGCGGTGCTGGAGCACCGTGCGGCGGTGGTCGCGCCGGATGTGGCGGGGGCGCTGGAGGGCCTGCGTGCGCTGGCGAACGGCGAGTCGTCCGGGGCGGTGGTCCGTGGTGTCGCGGTGCCGGGGGCGAAGGCCGCTCTGCTCTTCTCGGGGCAGGGGAGCCAGCGGCTGGGGACGGGGCGTGAGCTGCACGCTTCGTTCCCGGTGTTCGCGGAGGCCTTCGACGAGGCCTGCGCCGCTCTCGACGTCCACCTCGAACGCCCTTTGCGTGAGGTGGTGTTCGGGGAGGATGCGGAGCTGCTGGGTCGGACGGAGTTCACGCAGCCGGCGTTGTTCGCGGTGGAGGTGGCGCTGTTCCGGTTGGTGGAGTCGTGGGGCGTGCGGGCGGACTTCCTGGCGGGTCACTCGATCGGTGAGTTCGCCGCCGCCCACGTGGCCGACGTCCTCTCGCTGGCCGATGCCGCTGAACTGGTGGTGGCGCGTGGTCGGTTGATGCAGGAGCTGCCGCCCGGCGGCGTGATGGTGGCGGTGCAGGCCTCCGAGGACGAGGTGGCGCCGCTGCTGGTCGGCCGTGAGGACCTGGTGGGTATCGCGGCCGTCAACGGTCCTACGTCGGTGGTCATTTCGGGTGCGGAAGAGGCCGTGGCGGAGGCCGTCGGCCTGCTCGCCGCCGACGGTCGTCGTACGAAGCGGCTGGCGGTCTCGCACGCGTTCCACTCGCCGCTGATGGAGCCGATGCTGGCGGGCTTCCGCGAGGTCGCCGAGCGCATTACGTTCGCCGAGCCGACGAGGCCGATCGTCTCGACGCTCACCGGACAGCTCGTCACCGCCGAGGAGTTGGCCGACCCGGAGTACTGGGTGCGGCATGTCCGGCACGCCGTCCGGTTCGCCGACGCCGTCCAGACGCTCGCGGCCAACGGCGTGACGGCTTTCCTGGAGGTCGGCCCCGGCGGCCTGACCCCGATGGTCCAGGAGACCGTGGCCGACGCGGACTTCGTCGCCGTCCCGGCCCTGCGTGCCGACCGCCCCGAGGCCGAGGCCTTCACCACCGCCCTCGCCCACCTCCACACCCACGGCATCACCCTCGACTGGACCGCCGCCCTCACCGGCACCGACGCCCGGCACATCCACGACCTGCCGACCTACGCCTTCCAGCGCGCGTCCTACTGGCTCAAGGCGTCCGCCCCGGCGGCCGGCGGAGCCGTCGCGACGGACCCGGCCGACGCGGAGTTCTGGGACGTCGTCGAGCGCGCGGACCTGGCCTCGCTGTCCGAGCGGCTGGAGGTGGACGGGGAGGCACCGCTCAGCTCGGTGCTCCCGGCGCTGTCCAGCTGGCGCCGCCGTCAGCGCGAGCACTCGGTGGTGGACGGCTGGCGCTACCAGGTCCAGTGGAAGCCGCTGACCGTCCGTGGTGATGCCGGACTGACGGGCAACTGGCTGCTCGTGGTCCCGGACGGTGAGCAGGACCACCCGGTCGCCGTGGCGGTCCGGGCGGCGCTCGGCGCGCACGGCGCCGACGTCGTCGAGCTCTCCGCGAGGGGCGACGACGACCGTGCGGCGCTCGCCGGGCGGCTGGCCGAGACGGTCGACGCCCCGCCCGCCGGTGTGCTGTCGCTGCTCGCCCTCGGCGAGGACCGGCACCCCGGTCACCCGGTGCTGCCCCTCGGGCTGGCGCTGACCACCCTGCTGGTCCAGGCCCTGGGCGATGCCGGGGTGGACGCACCGCTGTGGTGCGCCACCCGGGGCGCGGTGGCGGTCGGCCGGTCGGACGGCGCCCAGAGCCCGTCCCAGGGCATGATCTGGGGCCTGGGCCGCTCCGTGGCGCTGGAGCACCCGCAGCGCTGGGGTGGGCTGGTCGACCTCCCGGAGACGCTGGACGACCGTTCGGTGCGCCGGCTCGTCGCCGTGCTCGCCGGCGGGGGCGAGGAGGACCAGCTCGCCGTCCGCTCCTCCGGCACCTTCGTCCGCCGCCTCCATCGAGCCGCCGCCGCCACGACGGGCACGGGCGTCGCCGAGCGTGTCTGGCGCCCCCGGGGCACGGTGCTCGTCACCGGCGGACTGGGCGCGCTGGGCACCCAGGTGGCCCGGCACCTCGCGCAGCGCGGCGCCGAGCACCTGGTGCTCACCGGCCGGCGTGGCCCGTCCACCGCCGGGGCCGCCGAACTCGCCGCCGAGATCGAGGCGTTGGGTGTGCGGGTGACCATCGCGGCCTGCGACGTGTCGGACCGTGACGCGGTGGCCCGGCTGCTCGCCGACCTCCCCGAGGCCGACCGGCCGACCGCCGTCGTGCACGCCGCCGGCATGCCCCAGTTCGCCCCGGTGGAGCGCACGACGCTCGCGGACCTCGCCGAGGTCGTGGCCGCCAAGGTGGCCGGCGCCGTGCACCTGGACGAGCTGCTGGGGGACGGTCCGCTGGACGCGTTCGTGCTGTTCTCGTCCGTCGCCGGTGTGTGGGGCAGCGGCAGCCAGGCCGGCTACGCCGCCGCCAACGCCTTCCTGGACGCCCTGGCGCTGCGGCGCCGGGCCCGGGGCCTGGCCGCGACCGCAGTGGCCTGGGGCCCGTGGGCGGAGGGCGGCATGGTGGACGGCGAGGAGGCCGAGGCCCATCTGCGCCGCCGCGGCCTGCCCGCCATGGCGCCGCAGCCCGCGGTGGCCGCTCTCCAGCGGGCCCTGGACCAGGACGAGACGGCGGTCGTGGTGGCCGATGTGCGCTGGGAGCGCTTCGCCCCCGCCTTCACCGTCACCCGCCCGAGCCCGTTCTTGGGCGAACTGCCCGAGGTGTGGCAGGCGTTGACCGGAACCGAGGACGCGCAGGCCCGGTCCGGTGCCGGACTGCCCTCCCTCGGCCAGGAGTTGGCCGCGCTGCCGAGCGCGGAGCGCGACCGCGTCCTGCTCGACCTGGTCCGCACCGAGGTGGCCGGGGCGCTCGGCCACTCCGGTCCCGAGGCGGTCGCGCCCGATCGGGCGTTCAAGGACCTGGGGTTCGACTCGCTCACCGGCGTCGAGCTGCGCAACCGGCTGAACGCCGGCACGGGGCTGCGGCTGCCGACCACCCTGGTGTTCGACCACCCCAACGCGGCGGACCTCGCGGCCTTCCTGGCCACCGAGCTGTCCGGGTCGCAACCGGACGCCGCAGACGCCCCCGTGGCGGCGGCGACCGCGGCCACGGGCGAGGAGCCGATCGCGATCGTCGCGATGGGCTGCCGCTTCCCCGGCGGTGTGCGGTCCCCCGAGGACCTGTGGCGGCTGCTCGCGGACGAGGCGGACGCGGTCGGCCCGTTCCCGGCCGACCGGGGCTGGGACACCGAGGCCCTCTACGACCCGGACCCGGAGAAGGCGGGGACCAGCTACGTCAACCAGGGCGGCTTCCTGCACGACGCCGCCTCCTTCGACGCCCGGTTCTTCGGGATCTCGCCGCGCGAGGCGCTGGCCATGGACCCGCAGCAGCGCATCCTGCTGGAGGTGGCCTGGGAGACCCTGGAGCGGGCCCGGCTCGACCCCGTCTCGGTGCGCGGCAGCCGGACCGGTGTCTTCGTCGGCTCCGGCTACCAGGGCTACGGCGCCGGGCTCGCCGAGCTGCCCGAGGGCGTGGAGGGGCACCTGCTGACCGGCAGCTCCTCCTCCGTGATGTCCGGCCGGATCGCCTACACGCTGGGGCTGGAAGGCCCGGCGGTGACGGTGGACACGGCCTGCTCCTCCTCGCTGGTCGCCCTGCACCTGGCGACTCAGGCGCTGCGGCAGGGTGAGTGCTCGCTGGCCCTGGTCGGCGGCGCGGCCGTGATGTCCAGCCCCAACGCCTTCATCGAGTTCAGCCGTCAGCGCGGGCTCGCCGCCGACGGCCGCTGCAAGCCCTTCGCGGCGGCGGCGGACGGCACCGGCTGGGGCGAGGGCGTCGGCATGCTGCTGGTCGAGCGGCTCTCGGACGCCGAGCGCAACGGGCACCCGGTGCTGGCGGTGGTGCGCGGCAGCGCGGTGAACCAGGACGGCGCCTCCAACGGTCTGACGGCGCCGAACGGACCCGCCCAGCAGCGGGTGATCCGCCAGGCCCTGGCCAACGCCCGGCTCTCCACCGCCGACATCGACGCCGTGGAGGCGCACGGCACGGGCACCGCGCTCGGTGACCCGATCGAGGCGCAGGCGCTGCTCGCCACCTACGGGCAGGACCGGCCCGAGGACCGGCCGCTCTGGCTCGGCTCGATCAAGTCGAACCTCGGCCACACCCAGGCCGCCTCGGGCGTCGCCAGTGTGATCAAGACGGTGCTGGCGATCCGGCACGGTTCGCTGCCGCGCACCCTGCACGTGGACGAGCCGACGCCGCACGTGGACTGGTCGGCGGGCGCGGTGCGGCTGCTGACCGCGCCGGTGGACTGGCCGGCGGCCGACCGTCCGCGGCGCGCCGCCGTCTCCTCCTTCGGCGTCAGCGGCACCAACGCGCACACCATCATCGAGCAGGCGCCCGCCGACGCCGCCACGGACGCCGCCGCGCCGGCCCCGTCCGGCGCGGATGCGCCGCGGAGCCTGGCTTGGGCGCTGTCGGCGAAGGACGAACCGGCGCTGCGTGAGCAGGCGCACCGGCTGCTCGCCGCCCTGGACGCCGACCCGGCGGCGGCGCCGGCCGACCTGGCCCTCTCCCTGGCCGTCGCGCGGACCGCCATGGACCACCGGGCGGTCGTCGTGGGACGCGACCGGTCCGACCTCGCCGCCGGACTCGGCGCGCTGGGCCGGGGCGAGTCGGCGGCCGGCCTGGTGCGCGGGGCCGCCGCGCCCTCCCGGGGGCGGCTGGCCCTGCTCTTCTCGGGGCAGGGGAGCCAGCGGCTGGGGATGGGGCGTGAGCTGGAGGCGTCGTTCCCGGTCTTCGCGGAGGCCTTCGACGAGGTCTGCGCGCACCTGGACGTCCACCTCGAACGGCCGTTGCGCGACGTGGTGTTCGGCGAGGACGCGGAACTGCTGAACCGCACGGAGTTCACCCAGCCGGCGCTGTTCGCGGTAGAAGTCGCCCTGTTCCGGCTGGTGGAGTCGTGGGGGGTGCGGGCGGACGTGCTGGCCGGCCACTCCATCGGCGAACTGGCCGCCGTCCATGTCGCGGGTGCCCTCTCGCTGGCCGACGCTGCCGAACTGGTCGCCATGCGCGGCCGGTTGATGCAAGAGCTGCCGTCGGTTGGTGCGATGGTGGCGGTGCAGGCCTCCGAGGACGAGGTGGCGCCGCTGCTGGCCGGCCGCGAGGACCTGGTGGGCATCGCCGCGGTCAACGGGCCCACATCGGTGGTCATTTCCGGTGCCGAGGACGCCGTGACGGAGGTCGTCGACCTGCTCGCCGCCGACGGCCGCCGTACGAAGCGGCTCGCCGTCTCGCACGCGTTCCACTCGCCGCTGATGGAGCCGATGCTCGCCCGCTTCCGCGAGGTCGTCGAGCGCGTCACCTTCGCCGAGCCGACCCGGCCGATCGTCTCCACCCTCACCGGGGATCCCCTCACCGCCGAGGAGTTGGCGGACCCCGAGTACTGGGTGCGGCACGTCCGGCACGCCGTCCGGTTCGCCGACGCCGTCGGGACGCTCGACGCCAAGGGCGTGACGGCCTTCCTGGAGATCGGCCCGGGCGGCCTGACCCCGATGGTCCAGGAGACCCTGGCCGACGCGGACTTCGTCGCCGTCCCGGCCCTGCGCGCCGACCGCCCCGAATCCGACTCCTTCACCACCGCCCTGGCCGAGCTGCATGTGCGGGGCATCTCCCCGGCGTGGGACGCGGTCCTCGCCGGAACCGGCGCCCGGCGGGTCGACCTGCCCACCTACGCCTTCCAGTACCAGCGGTACTGGCTGCGGGGCGCACCCGGGCGGCCCGGCGCGGCGGCTCCCGCCGACCCGGCCGAGGCCGAGTTCTGGGACACCGTGGAGCGTGGGCAGCCGCAGGCGCTGGCCGAGCGGCTCGGTCTGGACGCCGACGCCCCGCTCGACTCGGTGTTCGCCGCGCTGGCCTCCTGGCGCCGCGAGGCCAGGACGCGGAGCACCGTGGACAGCTGGCGCTACCAGGCCACCTGGAAGCCCTGGACCGACCTCCCGTCCGGGCCGCTGACGGGCGGCTGGCTGGTCGTCGCGGCCGACGACGGGACCGCCGACGCCTGCGCGCGCGTGCTGCGGGAGCGCGGTGCCGAGCCGTCGACGCTGATCGTGGCCGACGCCGGCACCGACCGCGTGATGCTCGCCAAACTGCTGCGCGAGTCCCTGGCGCAGGACACCCCGACCGTCGGGGTGCTCTCCCTGCTGGCGCTGGACGAGCGCGCGCATCCGGTCCACCGGGCGCTGCCGCTCGGGCTCACGGCGACGATGACCCTGGTGCAGGCGCTCGGGGACGTCGAGCTGGACGCGCCGCTGTGGTGCGTCACCCGCGCCGCCGTCTCGGTCGGCCGCTCCAACCCCGTCGAGCATCCGCTGCAGGGGCTGGTGTGGGGTCTGGGCCGCGCGGTCGCGCTCGAACACCCCGACCGCTGGGGCGGGTTGGTCGACCTCCCGCCGTCCGCCGGGTCGGACGCGCGTGCCCTGGGCCGGCTGGCCGACGTGCTCGTCGGCTCCGGGGACGAGGACCAGCTGGCGGTGCGCGACTCGGGCGTGTTCGTCCGCCGGCTGGCGCGGGCCGCGCGCAGCACCCCGGGCCGCGAGTGGCGCCCGCGCGGCACGGTGCTGATCACCGGCGGCACCGGCTCGCTCGGCGGACACGCCGCCCGCTGGCTGGCCCGCAACGGCGCCGAGCACCTGGTGCTGACCAGCCGGCGCGGTGCGGCGGCCGAGGGCGCGGCCGAACTGCGCGAGGAACTGGAGGCGTTGGGGACCTCGGTCACCGTCGCCGCCTGCGACGTGGCCGACCGCGAGGCACTGGCGGGGCTGCTGGACTCCCTGCCGGCCGAACGCCCGCTGACCGCCGTGGTGCACGCCGCCGGTCTTCCGCAGTTCACCGCCGTCATGGAGACCGACCTGACCGAGCTGGCGGACGTGGTCGCGGCCAAGGTGGCGGGAGCCGTGCACCTGGACGAGCTGCTGGCGGACCGGGACCTGGACGCCTTCGTGCTGTTCTCCTCGGTCTCCGGGGTCTGGGGCAGCGGCAGCCAGGCCGCCTACTCGGCGGGCAACGCCTTCCTGGACGCCCTGGCGCTGCGGCGCCGGGCCCGGGGCCTGGCCGCGACGGCGGTGGCCTGGGGCCCGTGGGGCGAGGGCGGCATGGCCGCCGAGGACGGCGCGGCCGAGCACCTGCGCCGGCGCGGCCTGCCGCAGCTGGCGCCCGCGCTGGCCGTCAGCGCGCTCCAGGACGCCCTGGACCGGGACGAGACCGCGGTGGTGGTGGCGGACGTCGACTGGTCGCGGTTCGCGCCGTCGTTCACCGTCGGCCGGGTGAGCCCGCTGCTCGGTGACCTGCCGGAGGTCCGGGAGGCGCTGGCCGGGGCCGTCGGCGGCGAGGAGGCCGCCGGCGGCGGGGCGTCGGAGCTCGTGCGGCGCCTCGCGGAGCTGCCGCCGGCCGGTCGGCACGCGGCGCTGCTCGACGTCGTCCAGGTGGAGGCCGCGGCGGTGCTCGGCTACGTTGGGGGCGAGTCCATCGAGCCGGACCGGGCGTTCCGGGAGCTCGGCTTCGACTCGCTCACCGCGGTCGAGCTGCGCAACCGCATCGCCACGGCGACGGGGCTGCGACTGCCCACGACGATGGTCTTCGACCACCCCACGCCCGGCGCGCTCACCGACCACCTGTGCGCCGAACTCCTGCCGGACACCGGCGAGGGCATCGGCGCGGGCACCGGCGACGGCAGTGCCTCCGGCGGCGTGCCGGAGGCGCGGCTGCGGCAGACCCTGGCGACCGTCCCGCTCTCCCGTCTCCGGGAGGCGGGACTGCTGGAGGCCCTGCTGCGGCTGGCGGAGCCCGGCGCGGGAGAACCGGCACCCGACGACCCCGGTACGGCGGAGTCCATCGAGACGATGGACGTCGACGATCTTGTCGAACTTGCGCTCGGCGACAGCGATTTCTGAGACGGCCTGAGTACGGAGCAGATGATGACCACCTCGAACGACAAGATCGTTCAAGCACTGCGGGCCTCCCTCCAGGAGACCGAGCGGCTGCGTCGGCAGAACCGGAAGCTGGTGGAGGACGCCGCGGAGCCCATCGCGATCGTGGCGATGAGCTGCCGCTTCCCGGGCGGCGTCGCGTCGCCCGAGGACCTGTGGCGGCTGGTCGCCGAGGGCGGCGACGCGATCGGCGGCTTCCCCGCCGACCGCGGCTGGGACCTGGAGGCGCTCTACGACCCCGACCCGGACCACGCGGGCACCTGCTACGTCCGCCAGGGCGGATTCCTGCACGACGTCGCCGAGTTCGACGCCGGCTTCTTCGGGATCTCGCCGCGCGAGGCGCTGATGATGGACCCGCAGCAACGGCTGCTGCTGGAGACCACCTGGGAGGTCTTCGAGCGGGCCGGCCTCGACCCGGGCGCGCTGCGCGGCACCCGGACGGGTGTCTACGCCGGTACCAACGGGCAGGACTACGCGCGGCTGTCCAACTCGCCGGAGGACTTCGACGGTTACCTCGGCACCGGAAACGCCGCCGCCGTGGTGTCGGGCAGGATCGCCTACTCCTTCGGTCTGGAGGGGCCGGCGGTGACGGTCGACACGGCGTGCTCCTCCTCGCTGGTCGCCCTGCACCTGGCGGCGCAGGCGCTGCGGCGCGGTGAGTGCTCGCTCGCCCTGGTGAGCGGTGTGACGGTGATGTCGACGCCCGGCGCGTTCATGGAGTTCAGCCGGCAGCGCGGGCTGGCGGCCGACGGCCGCTGCAAGCCCTTCTCCGCCGCCGCCGACGGCACGGGCTGGGCGGAGGGCGTCGGCATGCTGCTGGTCGAGCGCCTGTCGGAGGCCCGCCGCAACGGGCACCCGGTGCTCGCGGTGGTGCGCGGCTCGGCGGTCAACCAGGACGGTGCGTCCAACGGCCTGACCGCGCCGAGCGGTCCCGCCCAGCAGCGGGTGATCCGGCAGGCGCTGGCGGACGCCGGACTGTCGGCGGGCGAGGTGGACGCGGTGGAGGCGCACGGGACCGGCACCTCGCTGGGCGACCCGATCGAGGCGCAGGCGCTGCTCGCCACCTACGGGCAGGACCGTGAACATCCCCTCTGGCTGGGGGCGCTGAAGTCGAACATCGGTCACACCCAGGCCGCGGCGGGTGTGGCGGGTGTGATCAAGACGGTGATGGCGATGCGGCACGGCGTGCTGCCGAAGACCCTGCACCTGGACGAGCCGTCGCCGCACGTCGACTGGTCGGCCGGGGCGGTGCGGCTGCTGACCGAGGCCGTCGAGTGGCCGGAGCGGGACCGGCCCCGGCGGGCGGGCGTGTCGTCGTTCGGCGTCAGCGGGACCAACGCGCACGTGATCCTCGAAGCGGTGCCCGCGGCGGACCGGGCGGAGGAGCCGGCGGACGCGCGGCCGGAGCCCCCGGCGGTGCTGTGGCCGCTCTCCGCCCGGAGTGAGCAGGCGCTGCGCGGGCAGGCCCGGCTGCTGCTGGCCCACCTGGCGGAGCGTCCGGCGGTGGATCCCGCCGACCTCGGCCGCTCACTGGCCCTCGCGCGTGCCGCCCTGCCCCACCGGGCGGTGGTCGTCGACACCGGCCGGGACGGGCTGCTGCGCGGGCTGGAGGCGCTGGCGCGGGACGACGCGGACGCGCGCCTGGTCCGGGGAGTCGCGGGGCGGCGGAACAAGCTCGCGTTCGTGTTCTCGGGGCAGGGGAGTCAGCGGCTGGGGATGGGGCGTGAGCTGCACGCGTCCTTCCCGGTGTTCGCGGAGGCGTTCGACGAGGTCTGCGCGCATCTGGACGTCCACCTCGAACGGCCGTTGCGTGACGTGGTGTTCGGCGATGACCTGGAACTCCTCAACCGGACCGGGTTCACCCAGCCGGCGCTGTTCGCGGTAGAAGTCGCGCTGTTCCGGCTGGTGGAGTCGTGGGGTGTGCGCGCGGACTTCCTCGCCGGTCACTCGATCGGCGAGCTGGCCGCCGTCCATGTCGCGGGTGCCCTCGCGCTGGCCGACGCCGCCGAACTCGTCGCCATGCGTGGCCGGTTGATGCAGGAGCTGCCGTCGGGTGGTGCGATGGTGGCGGTGCAGGCCTCGGAGGACGAGGTGGCGCCGCTGCTGGCCGGACGCGCGGACCTGGTGGGTATCGCGGCCGTCAACGGGCCCACGTCGGTGGTCATTTCCGGTGCCGAGGACGCCGTGACGGAGGTCGTCGACCTGCTCGCCGCCGACGGCCGTCGCACCAAGCGGCTCGCCGTCTCGCACGCGTTCCACTCGCCGCTGATGGAGCCGATGCTGGCCCGCTTCCGCGAGGTCGCCGAGCGTGTCACCTTCGCCGAGCCGACCCGGCCGATCGTCTCCACCCTCACCGGAAACCCCGTCACCGCCGAGGAGTTGGCCGACCCCGACTACTGGGTGCGCCACGTCCGCCACGCCGTGCGCTTCGCCGACGCGGTGAAGACCCTGGAGGACCAGGGGGCGACGGCCTTCCTGGAGATCGGGCCCGGCGGCCTGACCCCGATGGTCCAGGAGACCCTGGCCGAGACCGTCGCCGTCCCGGCCCTGCGCGCCGACCGCCCCGAGGCCGAGGCCTTCGCCACCGCCCTCGCCCACCTCCACACCCACGGCACCACCCTCGACTGGGACGCCGTCCTCGCCGGTCGCGGCACCCGACGCGTCGACGACCTGCCGACCTACGCCTTCGACCGCCGCCGCTACTGGCTGGAGTCCTCGGCCTTCTCGGCCACCCCGGACGCCGCGGCGGACCCGGTGGAGGCCGGCTTCTGGGAGGCGGTGGAACGGCAGGACCTGGCGGCGTTCGCCGACCGCATCCAGGTGGCCGAGGACGCCCCGCTGGCCTCCGTCCTGCCCGCGCTCTCCAGTTGGCGGCGCACGCACCGGGAGCAGTCCATCGTGGACGGCTGGCGCTACCGGATCACCTGGAAGCCCGCGACCGGCCTGAACGAGACCGCCCCGAGCGGGCGCCGGCTCGTCCTGCTGCCCGCCGGGCCGGACGGCGACGGCTGGGGATCGGCCGTCGTCGGCGCGCTGAGCGAGCACGGCGAGGAGGTCGTCCCGGTCGTCGTGGACACCGCCGCCGGACGCGAAGCCGTCGCCGAGCAACTGCGCGGCGTCCTCGCCGGCCTTCCCCCCGAGGCCGCCACCGTCACCGGGGTGCTCTCCCTGCTCGCGGTGGACGAGCGGCCGCACCCGGTCCACCCGGTGCTGCCGGCGGGCCTGGCCGCCACCCTCGCCCTGGTCCAGGCGCTGGGCGACACCGGCCTCGACGCCCCGCTCTGGTGCGCGACCCGGGGCGCCGTCTCCATCGGCTCCTCCGACCCGGTCCGCAGCGCCCACCAGGCGCAGGTGTGGGCGCTGGGCCGGACCGCGGCCCTGGAGCACGGTCGGCGCTGGGGCGGTCTGGTGGACCTCCCGGAGGTGCTGGACGAGCGCGCCGCCCGCCGTCTGGCGGCCGTGCTGGCCGGCTCCGGCGCGGAGGACCAGCTCGCGGTGCGCGGCTCGGGCGTCTACGTCCGCCGGCTGACGCGCGCCCCGCAGGGCCCCGTCACGGCGGGCGCCGCCCGGCGCCCGCGCGGGACCGTCCTGATCACCGGCGGCACGGGCGCGCTCGGCGGCCATGTGGCGCGACGGCTGGCGCGCGACGGCGCCGAGCACCTGGTGCTGGTCGGCCGTCGGGGCCTTGCCGCCGAGGGGGCGGCGGAACTCCGCGACGAGCTCGTGGAGTCGGGCGCCGAGGTCACCGTCGCCGCGTGCGACGTGGCCGACCGGGAGGCGCTGGCGCGCCTGCTGGACGGGCTGCCGGCCGCGTACCCGCTGACCGCCGTGGTGCACGCCGCCGGTGTGGGCACGCCCGGCCTGCTGGCCGACACCACGCCGGAGGAGTTCGCCCGGGTGGTGGCCGCGAAGGTCGCCGGCGCGCGGCACCTGGACGAGCTGCTGGGGGAGCGCGAGCTGGACGCGTTCGTGCTGTTCTCCTCGATCTCCGGCGTCTGGGGCGCCGGCGGCCAGGCCGCCTACGCGGTGGCCAACGCCGCCCTCGACACGCTGGCCGAGCGGCGCCGGGCCCGCGGACTGGCCGCGACGGCGGTGGCCTGGGGGCCCTGGGCCGGCGGCGGCATGGTCGAGGACGGCGACGCCGAGGAGCGCCTCAGGCTGCGCGGACTGCCCGCGCTCGCCCCCGAGTCGGCGCTCGCCGCGCTGTGGGGCGCGCTGGACCGCGAGGAGACCGCCGTCACGGTGGCGGACGTCGACTGGGCGCGCTTCGCGCCGTCCTTCACCCTGGTGCGGCCCAGCCCGCTGCTCGCCGACCTGCCGGAGGTCCGGTCCGCCCTGGCGGACGCCGATCCGGAACCGGCCGCCGACGCGGCCGTGCCCGCCTTCGTGCGGCGGGTGACCGCGCTCGCGGAGGCCGAGCAGCAGCGCGCGGTGCTCGACCTGGTCCGGGCCGAGGCGGCCGCCGTGCTCGGCCACGGCGGCTCGGAGCAGGTCGCCGCCGACCGGGCCTTCCGGGAGCTGGGCTTCGACTCGCTGACCGCCGTCGAGCTGCGCAACCGGCTGGCCGCGGCGACGGGTGTCCGGCTGCCGGCGACCCTGGTCTTCGACCACCCGTCACCCGCCGTGCTCGCCGCCCACCTGCGCGCGCAGCTGACCGGCGCCGTCGAGGCGGCCACGCCGACGGCCGCTGCCACGAGCGCGCCGCTCGACGACGAGCCGATCGCCATCGTCGCGATGAGCTGCCGCTACCCGGGGGAGGTGCGCTCGCCCGAGGAGCTGTGGCGACTGGTGGCCGAGGGCCGTGACGCGGTGGCCGGGTTCCCGGCGGACCGGGGCTGGGACCTGGAGGCGCTCTACGACCCCGACCCGGACCGGCCGGGCACCACCTACGCCGCGGACGGCGGATTCCTCTACGACGTCGCCGACTTCGACCCCGCCTTCTTCGGCATCTCGCCGCGCGAGGCTCTCGCCATGGACCCGCAGCAGCGGCTGCTCCTGGAACTGACCTGGGAGGCCTTCGAACGGGCCGGGATCGCCCCGGACGCGATGCGCGGCACCCGGACCGGCGTCTTCATGGGATCCGGCTACCAGGACTACGCCTCCCGCCTGCTGAGCGTGCCGCAGGACCTGGAGGGCTACATCGGCACCGGCAGTTCGGCGAGTGTGGTGTCGGGCCGGATCGCCTACTCCTTCGGCCTGGAGGGGCCGACGCTGACGGTCGACACCGCGTGCTCCTCCTCGCTGGTCGCCCTGCACCTCGCGGCGCAGGCGCTGCGGCGCGGCGAGTGCTCGCTCGCCCTCGCGGGCGGGGTGACCGTGATGTCCAGCCCGAACGCCTTCATCGAGTTCAGCCGGCAGCGCGGGCTCGCCGCCGACGGCCGCTGCAAGCCCTTCGCGGCGGCGGCGGACGGCACCGGCTGGGGCGAGGGCGCGGGCATGCTGCTGGTCGAGCGCCTCTCGGACGCCGAGCGCAACGGGCACCCGGTCCTGGCGGTGGTGCGCGGCTCCGCGGTCAACCAGGACGGCGCGTCCAACGGTCTGACCGCCCCGAACGGCCCCGCCCAGCAGCGGGTGATCCGCCAGGCCCTCGCGGACGCGGGGCTGTCCACGGCCGACGTGGACGTGGTGGAGGCGCACGGCACCGGCACGACGCTGGGCGATCCGATCGAGGCGCAGGCGCTGCTCGCCACCTACGGGCAGGACCGCGAACAGCCGCTGTGGCTGGGCTCGTTGAAGTCCAACATCGGTCACACCCAGGCGGCGGCCGGGGTCGGCGGCGTCATCAAGATGGTGCAGGCGCTGCGGCACGAGGTCCTGCCGAGGACCCTGCACGTGGACGCGCCCACCCCGCACGTCGACTGGTCGGCGGGCGCCGTGGAGCTGCTGACCGAGCCCGTCGACTGGCCGCGGGACGACCGGCCGCGCCGCGCCGGGATCTCGTCCTTCGGCGTGAGCGGCACCAACGCGCACGTGATCATCGAGCAGGCGCCCGCCCCGGCCGGGCCGCTCCCGACGGCCCGGACCCGGACGGCTCCGGCCCCGGCGGCGCAGGCCCCGGTGGCCGGGACCGGGACACCGTGGGTGCTCTCCGGTGCCACGGCGGAGGCCCTGCGCGGGCAGGCCGAGCGGCTCCACGCCCACCTGGTCGAGCATCCGGGGCTCGACGCGGCGGACATCGGCCTCACCCTGGCCACCGCGCGGGCCGCCCTGGAGCACCGCGCGGTCGTGGTCGCCCCGGACACGGCCGGCGGGCTGACGGGCCTGCGCGCGCTGGCGGACGGCGAACCGGCCGGCTCGGTGGTGCGCGGCACCGCGCTGCCGGACGCCGGGCTCGCGTTCCTGTTCTCGGGCCAGGGGAGCCAGCGGCTCGGGATGGGGCGCGAACTGTCCGCGTCCTTCCCGGTGTTCGCGGAGGCCTTCGACGAGGTCTGCGCCCACCTGGACGTCCACCTCGAACGCCCCTTGCGCGACGTGGTGTTCGGCGAGGAGCCGGAACTCCTCGACCGGACCGAGTTCACCCAGCCGGCGCTGTTCGCGATCGAGGTCGCGCTGTTCCGGCTGATCGAGTCCTGGGGCGTGCGGCCCGGCTTCCTCGCCGGCCACTCGATCGGCGAGTACGCCGCCGCGCACGTGGCCGGGGTGATCCCGCTGGCCGACGCCGCCGAACTGATGGCGGCGCGCGGCCGGTTCATGCAGCGGCTCCCGTCGAACGGGGTGATGGTGGCGGTGCAGGCCGCGGAGGCCGAGGTGCTGCCGCTGCTGGCCGGACGCGAGGACCTGGTGGGCATCGCCGCGGTCAACGGCCCCTCCTCGCTGGTCCTTTCGGGCGCCGAGGACGCGGTCACCGCGATCGTCGAGCTGCTCGCCGCCGACGGCCGCCGCACCAAGCGGCTCGCCGTGTCGCACGCGTTCCACTCGCCCCTGATGGAGCCGGCGCTCGCGGACTTCCGCGCGGTCGTCGAGCGCGTCGCCTTCGCCGCGCCCACCGTGCCGATCGTCTCCACCCTCACCGGAGAGCCGGTCACCGCCGAGGAACTGGCCGACCCCGAGCACTGGGTGCGCCACGCCCGCCACGCGGTCCGCTTCGCCGACGCCGTCGCGGCGCTGGCGGCCCGGGGCGTGACGGCCTTCCTGGAGGTCGGGCCCGGCGGGCTGACCGTACTGGCCCGCGAGTCGCTGGCCGACAGCGAAGCGGACGCCGTCGCCGTCCCGGCCCTGCGTGTCGGCCGCCCCGAGGCCGAGGCCTTCACCACCGCTCTCGCCCAGCTCCACGCCCACGGCATCGCCCTCGACTGGGACGCCGTCTTCGCCGGCCGTGGTGCCCGACGTGTCGATCTGCCGACCTACGCCTTCCAGCGCCGGCGCTACTGGCTGGACACCCCGCCCGTGGCCGGCGACCTCACCGGTGCGGGCCTGCGCCCGGCCGAGCACCCCCTGTTGGGAGCGGCGGTCGCACTCGCCGGAGGTGAGGGCGCGCTGCTGACCGGCCGCCTGTCCCTGGCGTCCCAGCCGTGGCTCGCCGAGCACGTCGTGGCGGGCGCGGTCCTGCTGCCCGGGACGGCGCTGGTGGACCTGGTGCTGAGGGCCGGTGACGAGGTGGGCAACGACCTCCTGGAGGAGCTGACGCTCCGGGCGCCGCTGGTCCTGCCCGAGCGGGGCGCGGTGCAGGTGCAGATCACGGTCGGCGGCGCCGACGAGTCCGGCCGCCGCACCGTCCAGGTGCACTCCAGGCCGGACGGCGGCGGGACCGGTGACCCGTGGACCTCGCACGCCACCGGCACCCTGGTCACCGCCGAGCCGGCCGCCGACGAGGAGCTGTCGGCCTGGCCGCCGGCCGCGGCGGAGGCCGTGCCGACCGAGGGCTACTACGAGCGCCTGGCGGAGCTGGGGTTCGGGTACGGCCCGGTGTTCCGGGGGCTGCGTCAGGTGTGGCGGCGCGGGGAGGAGGTGTTCGCCGAGGTCGTGCTGCCGGAGGGCACGGAGGCCGGCGGCTTCGGTGTGCATCCGGCGCTGCTGGACGCGGCCCTGCACGCGGTGGGTCTGGGCGGGTTGCTGCCCGACACCGGTCAGGGGCGGATCCCGTTCGCCTGGAGCGGCGTGCGGCTCGCGGCGACCGGTGCGCACGCGCTGCGCGTGCGGCTGGCCCCCGCCGGGCAGGACGCCGTCTCGCTGCTGGTCGCCGACGCCACCGGCCGGCCCGTCGCCACGGTCGACTCCCTCGTCCTGCGCCCCGTCTCCACCGGCGGGCTCGCCCGGGCGCGCCGCGCCGAGCAGCAGGACGGGCTGTACCGGATCGCCTGGCCGACGGTTCCCCTGCCGACCGCACCGGTCGAGGGCGCCCAGTGGGCCCTGCTCGGCGCGGACGACCCCGCCGCCCCGGCCGCGACCGCCCTGGCACCGGCCGGTGTGCACCTCACCGCCCACCCCGACCTCGCTGCGCTCGCCACCGTCCTGGACGCCGGAGCCACACCCCCGCCGGTGGTGCTCGCCCCGGTGGCCCCCGGCGGGGAGAGCGCCGCCGACGTCCACCGGACGACCCGTGAGGTCCTCGCCCTGGTCACCGACTGGCTGGCCGAGGAACGCACCGCGCGCTCCCGGCTGGTCCTGCTCACCCGCGGCGCGGTCGCCGCCGAGCCCGGCGAGTCGGTGGCCGACCCGGCCCAGGCCGCCGTCTGGGGCCTGGTGCGCTCCGCCCAGTCGGAGAACCCGGACCGGATCCTGCTGGTCGACCTGGACGGCCACCCGGACTCCGTCGGCGCCCTGCCGGCCGCGCCGGCCGCCGGCGAGCCGCAGCTCGCGCTGCGCCGCGGGGCCGCCCACGCCCCCCGGCTGGCCCGCACCGAACCCGGCGCCGCCCTGCGCCCCGCCCCCGGCGCGGCCGGCTGGCGGCTGACGACCGACGGCAGCGGCACCCTGGACGGCCTGGCGCTGACCGAGAACCCGGCCGCCACGGCCCCGCTGGCGCAGGGACAGGTCCGGATCGCCGTGCGCGCCGCCGGGGTGAACTTCCGCGACGCGCTCATCGCACTCGGCATGTACCCGGGCGCGGCGACGCTCGGCAGCGAGGCCGCCGGCGTCGTCGTCGAGACCGGGCCCGGAGTCACCGGAACGGCCGTCGGGGACCGCGTCTTCGGCATGGTCGCCGAGACCTTCGGCCCGCTCGCGGTCGCCGACCACCGGATGGTGGCACGCATGCCGCGCGGCTGGACCTTCGCCCAGGCCGCGTCCGCGCCGATCGCCTTCCTCACCGCCCACTACGCCCTGGTCGACCTGGCCGGCCTGCGCCCGGGCCAGTCGCTGCTGGTGCACTCGGCGGCCGGCGGCGTCGGCATGGCCGCCACCCAGCTGGCCCGCCACCTCGGCGCCGAGGTCTACGGCACCGCGAGCCCCGGCAAGTGGCCGGCGCTGCGGGCCGACGGCCTGGACGAGGCGCACCTCGCCTCCTCCCGCACGCTCGACTTCGAGCCGCACTTCCTGGCGGCGACCGGCGGCCGCGGCGTGGACGTCGTGCTGAACTCCCTGGCCGGCGAGTACGTCGACGCCTCCCTGCGGGTGCTCGCCGACGGCGGGCACTTCCTGGAGATGGGCAAGACCGACGTCCGCGACGCCGAGTCGGTCGCCGCGGCCCACCCGGGCGCGTCCTACCGCGCCTTCGACACCATCGAGGCGGGACCGGACCGGATCGGCGCCATGCTCCGCGCCCTGGTGGACCTGTTCGAGGCGGGCGCGCTGCGGCCACTGCCGGTCACCGGCTGGGACGTCCGGCAGGCGCCCGACGCGCTGCGCCACCTCAGCCAGGCCCGGCACACCGGCAAGCTGGTGCTCACCGTGCCCGCGCCGCTCGACCCGCACGGCACGGTGCTGATCACCGGAGCCACCGGCGCGCTCGGCGGCCACGTCGCCCGGCACCTGGTGACCGAGCACGGCGTGCGGCGGCTGCTGCTGACCGGCCGGCGCGGCCTCGCGGCCGAGGGTGCCCGCGAACTGCGCGACGAACTGGTCGAGTTGGGTGCGGACGTGACCGTGGCGGCCTGCGACGCGGCCGACCGGGAGGCCGTCGCCGCGCTGCTCGCGACCGTCCCGGCCGGCCACCCGCTGACCGCCGTGGTCCACGCGGCGGGGGTGCTGGACGACGGCACGGTGACCTCGCTGACCCCCGAGCGGCTGGCGGCGGTGCTGCGCCCGAAGGTGGACGCGGCCCTGGTGCTGGACGAGCTCACCCGCGACCTCGACCTCTCGGCCTTCGTCCTGTTCTCCTCGGTCGCCGCCACCCTCGGCAGCGCCGGGCAGGGCAACTACGCGGCGGCCAACGCCTTCCTCGACGCGCTGGCCCTGCGCCGACGGGCGGCCGGCCTGCCCGCGACCGCCCTGGCCTGGGGCCCCTGGGCCGAGGGCGGGATGGCGGCCGGGATGGACGAGTCGGGCCGGGGCCGGATGGCGCGCTCGGGGCTGGTCCCGTTCCGGGTGAAGGAGGGCCTGGCGCTCTTCGACGCCGCCCGGTCGGGGGAGGGCGCCCTGGTGGTCCCGGTGCGCTTCGACTCCGCGGCCGACCGGGGCGCCGGCGCGGCCACCGTCCCGGCGATCCTGCGCGGCCTGGTCCGCCCGCCCGCCCGGCGCACGGCCGAGGCCCCGACGGGCGGCGCGGACACCCTGCGGCAGAAGCTGAGCGGCCTGCCGCAGGCCGAGCAGACCCGCGCCCTGCTGGACGTCGTGCGCACGCACGTGGCGGCGGTGCTCGGCCTCGGCGGCCCGCAGGACGTCGAGCGGGGCCGCGAGTTCAAGGCCCTGGGCTTCGACTCGCTGACCGCCGTGGAACTGCGCAACCGGCTCGGAACCGCCACCGGGCTCCGGTTTCCCGCGACGCTGGTGTTCGACTTCCCGAACCCCCTCGCCCTGGCGGAACGGATCCGGACCGAGCTCGCACCCGAGCCGGTGGAACCGGCGGCGGCGGTCTTCGGCGGGATCGACCGGCTGGAGGCGCTCCTCGCCACGATCGGATCGGACGACGAACCCGTGCGGGCCGGCGTCCGGACCCGCCTGCAGGCCGTGCTCGCCCGACTCGCCGACACACCGGCGGCCGAGGCGGCCGGGTCGGACGCCGACGGGTCGGACGAGCGGCTCCGGAGCGCGACCATCGACGACATCTTCGAGCTGATCGACCAGGAGCTCGACCCCTCCTGACCCTGCGGCTCCACCGGATCGCAGAACGACGGCACTTCCTGACTCACATGGCGGGTGAACGAGACATGCAGAATGAGCAGAAGCTGCTCGACTACCTCAAGCGCGTGACGGCCGATCTCAAGCAGACCCGGCGGCGGTTGCAGGAGGCGGAGGCCAAGGACCAGGACCCGATCGCCATCGTGGCGATGGGCTGCCGCTACCCCGGGCAGGTCAACAGCCCGGAAGAGCTCTGGCAGTTGGTCGAGCGCGGCGGCGACGCGGTCTCCGGCTTCCCCGACAACCGCGGCTGGGACCTGGACGGGCTCTACGACCCGGACCCGGCGAGCCCGGGGAAGTGCTACACCCGGGAAGGCGGATTCCTGCACGAGGCCGGGGAGTTCGACCCCGGCTTCTTCGGGATCTCACCGCGCGAGGCGCTGGCCACCGACCCGCAGCAGCGACTGCTCCTGGAGGTCGCCTGGGAGACCTTCGAGCGCGCAGGAATCGACCCCGTCTCGGTCAAGGGCTCCAACACCGGCGTCTTCGTCGGCCTCGCCTACCAGGGGTACGCGGGCGACGCCGAGAACGCCCGGGAGCTGGAGGGCTTCCTGCTGACCGGCACCGCGCCGAGCGTCGCCTCCGGCCGGCTCTCCTACACCTTCGGTCTCGAAGGCCCGGCGCTGACCGTGGACACCGCCTGCTCCTCCTCGCTGGTCGCCCTGCACCTGGCGATCCAGGCGCTGCGCCGGCGGGAGTGCACGCTCGCGCTGGCCGGCGGCGCGGCGGTCATGGCGAGCACCGGGATGTTCACCGAGTTCAGCCGTCAGCAGGGCCTCGCGGTCGACGGTCGCTGCAAGTCCTTCGCCGCCGAGGCGGACGGCACGGGCTGGGGCGAGGGCGTCGGCATGCTGCTGGTCGAGCGGCTCTCCGACGCGCGGCGCAACGGACACCCGGTGCTCGCCGTGGTGCGCGGCAGCGCGGTGAACCAGGACGGCGCCTCCAACGGTCTGACCGCGCCCAACGGCCCCGCCCAGCAGCGGGTGATCCGGCAGGCGCTGGCGAGCGCCGGGCTGTCGGCGGCGGACGTCGACGTGGTGGAGGCGCACGGCACCGGGACCAGGCTGGGCGACCCGATCGAGGCGCAGGCGCTGCTCGCCACCTACGGCCAGGACCGGTCCGAGGAACGCCCGCTGTGGCTGGGCTCGTTGAAGTCCAACATCGGCCACACCCAGGCGGCGGCCGGGGTCGGCGGCATCATCAAGATGGTCCAGGCGCTGCGGCACGAGGTGCTGCCCAGGACCCTGCACGCGGAGCAGCCGTCCCCGCACATCGACTGGTCGACCGGGGCGGTGCGGCTGCTGACCGAGCCGGTGGCCTGGCCGGCGGGCGAGCGTCCGCGCCGCGCCGCCGTCTCCTCCTTCGGCGTCAGCGGCACCAACGCGCACACCATCATCGAGCAGGCCCCGGCCGCCCCCGTGGCGGACGACGACCCGTTGGCCGGCCCCGAGCCGGTGCCCGCCCCGGCGGTGGCGAGGCCGCTGCCCTGGGTGGTCTCCGGGCGCAGCCGGGCCGCCCTGCGCGGGCAGGCGGAGCGGCTGCTCTCGCACGTGATCGGCCTGCCCGACGTCCGGCCGGTCGACGTCGCCCACGCCTTGGCGAGCTCGCGGGCCGCGCTGGAGCACCGTGCCGTAGTGGTCGGCTCGGACCTCGTCGAACTCCTCGACGGCGTCCGGGCGCTGGCCGCGGGGACCCCGGCGCCGCACGTCGTCGAGGGGGTGACCGGCCGGGACGGCGGGCCGGCGTTCCTGTTCTCGGGGCAGGGGAGTCAGCGGCTGGGGATGGGGCGTGAGCTGCACGCTTCGTTCCCGGTGTTCGCGGAGGCGTTCGACGAGGTCTGCGCTGCGGTCGACGTCCACTTGGGCCGGTCGTTGCGTGAGGTGCTGTTCGGGGAGGATGCGGAGCTGTTGGCGCGGACGGAGTTCACGCAGCCGGCGTTGTTCGCGGTGGAGGTGGCGCTGTTCCGGCTCGTGGACTCGTGGGGCGTGCGGGCGGACTTCCTGGCCGGTCACTCGATCGGCGAGTTCGCCGCCGTCCATGTCGCGGGCGTCCTCTCGCTGGCCGATGCCGCTGAACTGGTGGTGGCGCGTGGTCGGTTGATGCAGGAGCTGCCGTCGGGTGGTGCGATGGTGGCGGTGCAGGCCTCGGAGGACGAGGTGGCGCCGCTGCTGGCCGGCCGTGAGGACCTGGTGGGTATCGCGGCCGTCAACGGCCCCTCCTCGGTGGTCATTTCCGGTGCCGAGGAGGCGGTGACGGAGGTCGTCGAGCTGCTCGCGGCCGAGGGCCGCCGCACCAAGAGGCTCGCCGTCTCGCACGCGTTCCACTCGCCGCTGATGGAGCCGATGCTCGCCCGCTTCCGCGAGGTCGCCGAGCGCGTCACCTTCGCCGAGCCGAGCCGGCCGATCGTCTCCACCCTCACCGGAAAGCTCCTCACCGCCGAGGAAGTGGTCGACCCCGACTACTGGGTGCGCCACGTCCGGCACGCCGTCCGGTTCGCCGACGCCGTCCAGACGCTCGCGGCCAACGGTGTGACGGCGTTCCTGGAGATCGGCCCCGGCGGCCTGACCCCGATGGTCCAGGAGACCGTGGCCGACACGGACGCCGTCGCCGTCCCGGCCCTGCGCGCCGACCGCCCCGAGGCCGAGAGCTTCACCGCCGCCCTCGCCCGGCTCCACACCCATGGCATCGCCCTCGACTGGGAGGCCGTCCTCGCCGGCACCGGCGCCCGGCGGGTCGATCTGCCGACGTACGCCTTCCAGCGCGAGTCGTACTGGCTGGAGTCGGCCGCCCGGGAGCAGCGCGAGCAGTCGACGGCGGACCGCTGGGAGTACGAGGTCACCTGGGCCCCGCTGCCGGATGCCACGGACACGTCGCCCCTCGCAGCACAGGGCCGCTGGCTGCTCCTGGCACCCGCGGGCACGGGCGCGCGGGCCACCGCCGACGCGCTGCAGGCGGCCCTGGCGGCCCGAGGCGCGCAGGTCGGGCGGCTGGAGGTCGACGAGTCCGAGGACCGCGGGACCCTCGCCGCCCGCCTGCGCGAGGCCGCCGACGGCGAGACGCCGCTGCGCACCGTCGTCTCGTTGCTGGCCCTGGGCGACGACCGGGGGACCGGGGCGGCGGACGCCGCGCTGCCCGCCGGCGTGGCGTCGACCCTCACCCTGGTGCAGGCCCTGGGCGACGCGGACGTCGCGGCGCCGCTCTGGTGCGCGACCCGCGGCGCGGTCTCCGTCGGCGGGTCCGACGAGCCGACCGATCCGGCCCGGGCACAGATCTGGGGCCTGGGCCGGGTCGCGGCCCTGGAGCACCCCGACCGCTGGGGCGGCCTGGTCGACCTGCCGTCGGACGTCGACCATCGGGCGCTGACCCGGCTGGTCGCCGTTCTCACGGCGGGCGGCGACGAGGACCAGGTGGCCGTCCGTGACGCCGGCGTCCTGGCCCGGCGGCTGACCCGCCTCACCCCCGCCGCACAGCCCGCCGACGGCCCGTCCGCCGACGGTGCGCCCGCCGACGGGTGGACGCCGCGCGGCACCGTCCTGGTCACCGGCGGCACCGGCGCGCTCGGCGGCCACGTCGCCCGTTGGCTGGCCGGCCGCGGCGCCGAGCACCTGGTACTGACCAGCCGGCGCGGCCCCGCCGCCCCCGGCGCGGACGAACTGCGCGCCGAGCTGGAGGCCGCCGGCGCCCGCGTGACGATCGCCGCCTGCGACGTGACGGACCGGGAGGCACTGGCGCGGCTGCTGGCCGGACTGCCGGCGGAGCACCCGCTGACCGCCGTGGTCCACACGGCCGGCGTCGACACCGCGGCGATGCTCGCCGACACCGACCCGGCGCGGTTCGCCGCCGTGGTCGCGGCGAAGGCCGCCGGCGCGGCCCACCTGGACGAGCTGCTGGGCGGGCGCGAGCTGGACGCGTTCGTTCTCTTCTCCTCGATCGCCGGGGTCTGGGGCGGCGGCGGCCAGGGCGCGTACAGCGCCGCGAACGCCTACCTGGACGCGCTGGCCCAGGCGCGCCGGGCCCGCGGTCTGGCGGCGACCGCCGTCGCCTGGGGCCCGTGGGCCGAGTCGGGCATGGCCGGTTCCGCCGAGGTCGCGGACAGCCTGCGCCGCCGGGGCCTGCGGCCGATGGCACCGGACGCCGCGATCGCCGCGCTGGCCGGGCTGCTGGAGCGCGGCGAGACCGCCGTGACGGTGGCCGACATCGCGTGGGAGCGGTTCGCGCCCGCGTTCACCGTCGCCCGCCCCGGCCCGCTGCTGGCGGACCTGCCCGAGGCCCGGGCGGCCCTGCGGCCGGCCGCCGAAGCGCGCCCCGACGACCTCTCCGACGAGGCCGCCGCCCTGCGTCGCACCCTCGCCACCGCCGAGCCCGCCGAGCGGGACCGCACCCTGGTGGAGCTGGTCCGCGCCGAGGCGGCCGCCGTGCTCGGGCTGCGCGGTCCCCACCTGGTCGAACCGGGCCGGCCGTTCCGGGAGCTGGGCTTCGACTCGCTGACCGCCGTGGAGCTGCGCGACCGGCTGACCCGGGTCACCGGCGTGCGGCTGTCCACCACCGTGGTGTTCGACCACCCCACGGCCGTCGCGCTGGCGGGCCTGCTGCTGGTCGAACTGCTGGGCTCCGCTCCCGAGCCCGGCACCGGCGACGGGCACGGTGACGGCACCGTCCGCGCCGCCGAGGACGAGCCGATCGCGATCGTGGCGATGAGCTGCCGCTACCCCGGGGGCGTGCGCAGCCCCGAGGACCTGTGGCAGCTGGTGGCCGCGGAGACCGACGCGATGTCGGCGTTCCCCGCCAACCGCGGCTGGGACCTGGACGCGCTCTACCACCCCGACCCCGACCACCCGGGCACCACCTACGCGCGCTCCGGCGGCTTCCTCCACGACATGCCCGACTTCGACGCCGCCTTCTTCGGCATCTCGCCGCGCGAGGCGGTGGCGATGGACCCGCAGCAGCGCCTGCTGCTGGAGACCTCCTGGGAACTGTTCGAGCGGGCGGGGATCGACCCGACGACGGTGCGCGGCAGCTCGACCGGCGTGTTCGTCGGAACCGGCTACCAGGACTACCTCCAGCGCGGCCTGGACGTCTCCGACGACGTGGTGGGCTACCTGGGCACCGGCAACGCGGCCAGCGTGGTGTCGGGGCGGATCTCCTACACCTTCGGCCTGGAGGGCCCGGCCGTCACGGTGGACACCGCCTGCTCCTCCTCGCTGGTGGCCCTGCACATGGCCGTCCAGTCGCTGCGCCAGGGCGAGTGCACGATGGCGCTGGCCGGCGGCGTCACGGTGATGTCCAACTCCGGCGCGTTCGTGGAGTTCGGCCGCCAGCGCGCGCTCGCCGCCGACGGCCGCTGCAAGGCCTTCGCGGCGGCGGCGGACGGCACCGGCTGGGGCGAGGGCGTCGGTCTGCTGCTCGTGGAGCGGCTCTCGGACGCCGAGCGCAACGGGCACCGCGTCCTGGCGGTGGTGCGCGGCAGCGCGATCAACCAGGACGGCGCCTCCAACGGCCTCACCGCCCCGAACGGTCCCGCCCAGCAGCGGGTGATCCGCCGGGCGCTGGCCGGCGCCGGCCTGAGCGCGGACCAGGTCGACGTGGTCGAGGCGCACGGCACGGGCACCACGCTGGGCGACCCGATCGAGGCGCAGGCGCTGCTCGCCACCTACGGCCAGGACCGGTCCGAGGAACGCCCGCTGTGGCTGGGCTCGTTGAAGTCCAACATCGGCCACACCCAGGCGGCGGCCGGGGTCGGCGGCATCATCAAGATGGTCCAGGCGCTGCGGCACGGGCTGCTGCCGAAGACCCTGCACGTGGACGAGCCCACCCCGCACGTCGACTGGTCGGCCGGGGCGGTGCGGCTGCTGACCGAGGCCGTCGACTGGCCGGAACGGGACCGGCCCCGCCGGGCCGGCGTCTCCTCCTTCGGGATGAGCGGCACCAACGCCCATGTGATCATCGAGGAGCCTCCCACCGCGCACCCGGCCCCGCCGGCCGACACCCCCGCACCGGCACCGGAGGCCCGGGCCGTCGCGCGGCAGGTGCCGCTGGAGCCGGTGGCGGTGGCCCTGCCGCTGGCCGCCCGCACGGTCGGCGCGCTGGAGGAGCAGGCGGCCTCGCTCGCCTCGCTGCTGCGCGCCCGGCCCGAGCTGCGCGTCCAGGACCTCGGCTACTCGCTCGCCACCACGCGCTCGGCCTTCGAGCAGCGGGCGGTCGTGGTGGGCGCCGACCGGGCGGAGCTGACCGCCGGGCTGGAGGCGCTGGCGAGCGGCGGCTCCGACCGGCTGGTGGCGCGCGGCACGGCCGGCGGCGAGCCGAAGGCGGTGTTCGTCTTCCCCGGCCAGGGCTCCCAGTGGTCCGGCATGGCGGTCGAGCTGCTCGGCAGCTCCCCGGTGTTCCGGGACAGCGTCGCCGCCTGCTCCCGGGCGCTGGCCCCGTTCGTGGACTGGCGGGTGGAGGACGTGCTGCGCGAGGCACCCGGCGCGCCCGGGTTCGACCGGATCGACGTGGTCCAGCCGGTGCTCTGGGCCGTCATGGTGTCGCTCGCCGAGCTGTGGCGCTCGTGCGGGGTGCGGCCCGCCGCCGTGGTGGGGCACTCGCAGGGCGAGATCGCGGCCGCCTGCTGCGCGGGCGCGCTGTCGCTGGAGGACGGCGCGCGGATCGTCGCGCTGCGCAGCCGACTGCTCTCCAGGCTGCCGGGCGGCATGGTCTCGGTGCCGCTGCCCGAGCCGGAGACCGCCGGGCGCCTGGGGCAGTGGGAGGGGCGGCTGAGCGTCGCCGCGGTCAACGGCCCGCGCAGCGTGGTGGTCGCCGGCGACCTCGACGCCGTGGACGAGCTGCTGGCCGCCTGCGAGGCCGAGGGGGTGGCGGCCAAGCGCGTCCGGGTCGACTGCCCCTCGCACTGCCCCCAGGTCGAGGTCCTGCGCGAGGAACTCGCCGGGATGCTCGCCGGGATCACCCCGAAGGCGCCGGTCGTGCCGTTCCGCTCCACGGTCACCGGCGAGCTGATCGAGGGCGCGGTACTGGACGCCGAGTACTGGTACCGCAACCTGCGCCGCACCGTGCGGTTCGAGCAGGCCACCCGGCGGCTGCTGGACGACGGTCACCAGGTCTTCGTCGAGGTCAGCCCGCACCCGGTGCTGGCCTTCGGCCTCCAGGAGACCATCGACGCCGTCACGCAGGAGGAGGACCGGGCGCAGACCGCCACCGTGCGGCGCGGCCTGCCGCCGGTCGTGGTGCCCACCCTGCGGCGCCGCGACGGCGGCCCCCGGCGCTTCCTGACCTCGCTGGGCGAGGCGCAGGCCAGCGGCGTGCGGCCCGACTGGTCCGCGGTCTTCGCCGGATGGGACGCCCGGCGGGTGGACCTGCCGACCTACCCCTTCCAGCGCCGGCGCTACTGGCTGGAGGCGGCGGCCGGACGGCCCGCCGAGCCGGCGGCGGGCTCGGCGGTGGACGCCGAGTTCTGGGCGACCGTCGAGCGCGAGGACCTGGCGGCGCTGGCCGGGGACCTCGGGCTGGCCGAGGACGCCACGCTGCGCTCGGCCCTGCCCGCGCTCTCCTCCTGGCACCGGCGCCGCCGCGAGGAGTCCGAGGCGGACGGCTGGCGGTACCGGATCGACTGGCAGGCGCTCCCGGAGCCGGCGCCGCCCGCGTCGGCCGGGACCTGGCTGGTGCTGCTGCCGCAGGAGCCGGCGGCCGATCCCGCCGTCGAGCTGGCGCTGAACGCCCTGGCCGGGCACGGCGCCGAGATCGTCCGGCTGACGCTGGCCGACGGCCAGGACCGGGCGGCGCTGGCCGGGCGGCTGCGCGAAGCCGCCGGCGGCCTCGGCGGGCGCGGCCCCGGCGGTGTGCTGTCGCTGCTCGCGCTCGACGAGCGGCTGCACCCCGCGCACCCGGGCCTGTCCCGGGGCCTGGCCGGGACCCTGACACTGGTGCAGGCGCTCGGCGACGCCGGGGTCCGGGCCCCGCTCTGGTGTGCCACCCGGTCGGCGGTCTCCACCGGCGCCCACGACACCGGCGCCCACGACACCGGTGTCCTCGGCACCGGCGCCCACGGCACCGCCCAGGCGCAGGTCTGGGCCCTGGGACGGGTCGCCGCCCTGGAGCTGCCCGCCCGCTGGGGCGGCCTGGTCGACCTGCCCGCCGGCGCGACGCCCACGGACGGCCGGATCGCCCGCCGCCTGGCCGCCGTGCTCGCCGGCGCCACGGCCGAGGACCAGGTCGCGGTGCGGGCCGGGGGGACGTACGCCCGGCGGATGGTGCGGG
This sequence comes from Kitasatospora sp. NPDC004723, assembly GCF_040609255.1. Lineage (NCBI taxonomy): Bacteria > Bacillati > Actinomycetota > Actinomycetes > Kitasatosporales > Streptomycetaceae > Kitasatospora > Kitasatospora sp. NPDC004723. The sequence goes on from NZ_JBEXJT010000002.1 coordinate 361,245, forward strand.
CCCCGCGCCCGGCCGGCGCCCCCGTCCGGCCCTGGCAGGTGCGCGGCACCGTGCTGGTGACCGGCGGCACCGGCTTCATCGGCGGCCAGGTGGCCCGCGGGCTCGCGGCCGACGGCGCCGAGCACCTGGTGCTGGCCAGTCGCGGCGGGGCCGACGCGGCGGGCGCCGAGCAGCTGCGCGCCGAACTGGAGGCGCTGGGCGCCAAGGTGACGATCACCGCGTGCGACCTGGCCGACCGGGCGGCGGTGGCCGAACTGGTGGCCTCGCTGGACGACCTGGCGCCGCTCAGCGCCGTGGTGCACGCCGCCGGAGTGGGCGGCGCGCCCGCGCTGCTCGAGGACACCACCGAGGCGGACCTCGCCGCCGTGCTGGGCGCGAAGGCGCTGGGCGCCGCGCACCTGGACGAACTGCTGGGCGAGCGCCCGCTGGACGCGTTCGTGCTGTTCTCCTCCGGCGCCGCCGCCTGGGGCAGCGGCGCCCAGGCCGGCTACGCCGCCGCCAACGCCTTCGTGGACGCGCTGGCCGAGGACCGCCGCGCCCGCGGACTGGCCGCCACCTCCGTCGCCTGGGGCGCCTGGGGCGGCGGCGGCATGGTCGACGCGGCCGCGGGGGAGCGCCTGCGGCTGCGCGGCCTGGAGCCGATGAGCCCCGAGCCGGCGGTGCTGGCGCTGCGCCGCGCGGTGGAGAACGAGGACACCACGCTGGTGGTGGCCGCCGTGGACTGGGAGCGCTTCGTCCCGGGCTTCACGGCGGCCCGGCCCAGTCCGCTGATCGGTGAACTGCCCGAGGTGGCCCGGCTGCTCGCCGCCCGGGAGAGCGCGGACACCGCCGAGGACGGCGCCGAGCCGCCCCTGCTGCGCCGGCTGGCCGGGCTGGCGGTCACCGAACACGCCTCGGAGATCGTGGAGTTCGTCCGCGGCGAGGCCGCCGCCGTGCTCGGCCACCCCTCGAAGGAGGCGGTCCAGGCCCAGCACGTCTTCCTGGAGCTGGGCTTCGACTCGCTCACCGCGGTCGAGTTCGGCAAGCGGCTCAGCCGGGCCAGCGGCCTGCGGCTGCCGAGCACACTGGCCTTCGACCACCGCACCCCGGCCGAGGTCGGACGCCGGTTGCTGTCGCTGCTGGCGGAGCGCGGCGGGCCGGAGTCGCCGCAGCCCCGGACCCGGGAGCCCGCGGACCCCCGGGCGCCCCGGGAGCCGGAGTCGCCGCAGTCGCAGGAGTCGCAGGACCTCCTCGTCTCGCTCTACCGCCGGGCCGGTGAACTCGGCCGGATGGCCGAGGGGATCGAGCTGGTCACCGCCGCCGCCCGGCTGCGCCCGGTCTTCACCGCCGCGTCGGCCGCCGACCACCTGCCCGCGCCGGTACGCTTCGCCCAGGGCCAGGACGGGCCGCAACTCGTCTGCCTGGGCCCGTACATGGCGCCTTCGGGGGTCCACCAGTACGCCCGGTTCGCCGCCGCGTTCGGCGGCCGGCGCGGCATCTGGGCGCTGCCCGAGCCGGGCTTCGCCCCGGGCGAGGCGCTGCCGGAGGACATCGCCGCGCTGGTCGAGGTGCACACCACGGCCATCGAACGTTCCGTGGGCCGCGGGCCGGTCGTGCTGCTCGGCTACTCCTCCGGCGGCTGGGTCGCGCACGCCGTCGCCTGCCACCTGGAGCGGCTCGGCCGTCCGGTGGCCGGAATCGTCATGCTGGACAGCTTCACCCGGCGCGAACGGATGGGCGAACGCTTCCAGTCGGCGGTGGTGGAGGGGCAGTCGGAGCGCTTCGGCTTCGTCTCCGCGCCGAGCACCCAGCTCACCGCGATGGGCGGCTACCTGCGGATCTTCGAGGACTGGGACGCCCCGCGGGCCGCCGCCCCGACGCTGGTGGTCCGGGCCGCGGAGTGGATGGCCCGGGAGAACGCGGACACCGACGACCGCCCCGCCGCTCCCGAACACGCCGAGACCGTGACCGAAGTGCCGGGCAACCACTACACCCTGATGGAGCGTCATGCTCACGAGGCCGCCGCGGCGGTCGAGGCGTGGCTGGGCCGGCTCGGCCCGGTGGACGAGTGACCACCGCCGACCGCGCGCCCTTTGCCCGCACCCCCCTTCCACCCACGACCGAAGGAACAACACCTCCCGTGAACCCTCCCGTTGACGACGACCGGTGGATCCGCAGGTTCGACCCGCGCCCGGACGCCGGGGTCCGCCTGGTCTGCCTGCCGCACGCCGGCGGCTCCGCGAGCTTCTTCCTCCCGGTCGCCCGGGCGATGCCGCCGTCCGTGGACGTCCTGTGCGTCCAGTACCCCGGACGCCAGGACCGCCGCACCGAACCGCTGCTCGACACCGTCCCCGAGCTCGCCGACCAGGTCGCCGCCGCGCTCCTGCCGTGGACCGACCGGCCGCTGGCGTTCTTCGGCCACAGCCTGGGCGCCACCCTGGCGTTCGAGGTCGCCCGGCGCCTGGAACGGGAGAAGGGACTGGTCGCGGCGGCGCTCTTCGCCTCCGGCCGCCGCGCCCCCTCCACCCACCGCACCGAGACGGTGCACCTGCGCGACGACGACGGCCTGATCGCCGAGATGCGCGGCCTCAGCGGCACCGACGCCCGGCTGCTCGGCGACGAGGAGATCCTGCGCATGATCCTTCCCGCCACCCGCGCCGACTACCGGGCCGCCGAGACCTACGTCTACGAGCCCGGCGAGGCCCTGCGCTGCCCGCTGGTCGCCCTGGTCGGCGACGACGACCCCAAGGTCACCGTCGACGAGGCCGCCGCCTGGGCCGACCACACCGAGGACCGCTTCGACCTGCGGGTCTTCCCCGGCGGCCACTTCTACCTGGCCGACCACCAGGCCGCGGTGATCAAGGTGATGACCGACCGCCTGACCGCCCCCTGAGTGCCGGGCCCCACCACCTGACGGCCCGGAGCGGCACCGCCCGCTCCGGGCCGACCGGGGCCCGTCCCGCGCCGCCCGCTACAGGGTCCGGCGCACTCCCGCCTGCGTCTCCAGCCGCCGCAGCTGGCCGGGCAGCGCCGCGTGCATGGCCTCCTGCACCGGACCGCTGCGCCCGATCCACAGGACCTCCTTGCCCCGGAGCTCCTCCAGCAGCAGGGCGTGGGCGGCGTACATGGCGACCGCCGCGAGCAGCATGCCGAGCGCCCCGGCGGCCTGGCCCAGCCAGTGCACGCCCGTGACCCCGTGGAGGCCGGCGACGAAGTAGCGCGGCACGGCGATCATCAGGAGCACCCACAGCACCCGCTTCGGCCGTGCCACCGAGGCCATCAGCGCGGCGAAGACCGTGAACACCAGGTTCATCACCCCCAGCACCTGCGCCCCGCCGGGGGCGTTGGCCGCCATCACCAGGCCGTTGGACAGCCAGGCACCGGCGAAGCCCGCCATCAGCGTCGCCGCGATGACGTCCCGCGCGCCGAACGCGAGGATGCTGACCAGCAGTTGGAGCACGAAGGCGGCGAAGACGGTGAGCCCCACGGCCTGCCGGTACGCCCCGTCGATCAGGCCCAGCTGCAGGCTGCTGGTCACGGCCGAGGAGATGGCCACCGTGAAGAAGCCCAGCGGCATCGGGGAGGCGATGGGCCGCAGGGTGATCCGTGTCATCGCGTCCAGGTCGGGCGCGGCGCCGCCTGCCTCCGTCGCGCCCGTGCGCGCCGCCGCCGCGGCCACCTCCGGTTCCGGTCCCCGCACCGGGGTCTCCTCCGTCGCCACTGCCGCCATGGTCTCGCTCCCTGCTCTCGGTGGTACTCGGGTACCCGGGTACTCGGCCCACGAGGCTATGAGCGGATGCGGAGCCGCACTTGCCCCGATGCGTACGGTCACTGTCGCGCCCGCGCAGGGCAGCACGGCGGTCCGGCCCGCGGGGCGCTCGAACGCTCCGCGGGCCGGACCGGGGAAGAGGAGGAGCGGTCAGTCCTCCGTCTCGTCGTAGCGGCCGTGGCCGAGGCGGCGCAGGTCGAAGGACCACCGGCCGTCCCGCGCCCGACGGCGCCCCGCCGGCCCGCCGCCCGGTACCACCGGCCCGCTGGGCGGGGCCGTTCGGCCCGTGCGCGCGGGCCGTACGCAGGGCAGGGTGGGGGAGCGGCAGCCCGGTTCGCGGCGGCCTGGCGCGGGAACCATGGAGCCGCGCTCATCACGGGAGGTGGAGCATGTCCGCTGAGGGTACGGCGGTGATCGAGCTCAGATCGCTGACCAAGCGCTACGGCCGCAGCACCGGCGTCGACGGCCTGGACCTCGACATCGGCGCGGGCGAGGTGTTCGGCCTGCTCGGGCCCAACGGCGCGGGGAAGACCACCACGCTGCGCTGCCTGGTCGGGCTGCTGAAGCCGAGCGCCGGCGCGGTCCGGGTCCTGGGCCTGGACCCGGTGGCCGACCACCGCCGGGTGTCGCCGTCCATCGGCTACCTCCCGGGCGAGCTGCGGCTCTACCCCGAACTCACCGGCCGCCAGACGCTGGACCTGCTGGCGAACCTCCAGGGCGCGAGCGCGCCGCGGCAGGCCGAGCTCTGCGCCCGGCTGAAGCTGAGCCGGGCCGACCTGGACAAGACGGTGGGGGCGTACTCGCGGGGCATGAAGCAGAAGCTGGGCCTCGTCCAGGCGCTGCAGCACCGGCCGGCCCTCACCGTGCTCGACGAGCCCACCGAGGGGCTGGACCCGCTCGTCCAGGAGGTCTTCTTCGAACTCCTCGCCGAGGAGACGGCGGCCGGCCGCACGGTGCTGCTCTCCAGCCACGTCCTGCCCGAGGTGCAGCGGGCCTGCGGCCGGGTGGCGATCATCCGCGGCGGGCGGCTGGTCGCGGTCCAGTCGGTGGCCGCCCTGCGCAGGGCCCGGGCCCGGCGGATCCGGCTGGTGCTGACCGACGGGCGGGGCGAACGGCCGCTGGGCGCGGCCGAACGCTGGTCCCCGCGCTGGGACGGTTCGCGGGTGGAGCTCCTGGTGCCGCCGGACGACGTCGTGCGGGCGGTCCGCGAGCTGCTCGCGGCCCTGCCGGTCGGCGACCTCACCGTCGAGGAGGCCGGTCTGGACGAGGCCTTCCTCGACCTCTACCGCACCCGCGAGGAGCCGGAGGACCCGCCCGCGCCGCCCGGTCCGTCCGGACCACCTGCCGCGCCCGGCGCCGACGCCGGCACCGACCCGGAGCAGCGGTCATGAGCCGGGCCACCGTCAGCCGACGGCTTCCCCTGGTCTGGCTCGCCCTGCACCGCCGCCGCCGGATGCTGCTCTCGCTGGTGTTCGGCATGGTCGTCTTCGAGGCCCTGATCGTCGTCATCACCGGGACCGTGCCGCCCACCGACCTGTTCGGCGGCGGGAAGAACCCGCCGGACGCCTTCAAGGCGTTCAGCGGCTCCAACGGCGACGTCTCCATCGCCAGCTACGCCGGCCTGCTCGGCGCCGGGCTCACCCACCCGTTCTGGATCGCGCTCCAGCTGACCGCCATCGGAGCGCTGGGCGCGGCCGCCGTCGCCGCCGACGTCGAGTCCGGCACCATCGAGCTGCTGATGACCCGCCCGGTCTCCCGCCGCCGGCTGCTGGCCGAGCGCACCGCCGCGCTCGCCGCCGCCTCCGTCCTGCTGAACGCGGCGGCCACCGCCACGGTGGCGCTCGGGGTCGCGCTCTCGGCCGACCTGCGGGCCGCCGTCCCGATCGGCGGGGTGTTCGCCGCGGGACTGCTCGGGTGCGGCTTCACGCTCTGCCTGACCGGGCCGGTGCTGGCCGTCTCGGCGGTGAGCCGGCGCCGGGCGCACGTGATCGGGGCCGCCGTCGCGTTCGGCGCGGTCGGCTTCGCGCTCAACTTCGTGGCCCTCGCCTGGGAGCCGGCCGCGCCGCTGCGCTACCTCAGCCCCTTCCACTACTCCACGCCCGGCGACGCGCTGGCCCACGGCACCGTCCCCTGGTCCTCGCTCGCCGTCCTCTGCGGCGTGGGTGTCGCCGGGCTGGTCGCCGCGTTCGCCCTGCTGGACCGCCGCGACCTGGCGATCTGAGGGTTCGCCGCCGCCGCGGGGCGGGCGCCGCACCGGTCAGTGTCCGTCCTCCGGCGGTCCCGGGACGGTGATCACGGGGCAGCGGGCCCGCCGCAGCAGCCCGTGCGGGACGGAGCCCATCCGCATGCCGGTGAACCCGCCGTCGCCGCGCCGGCCGACCACGACGGCGAGCGCGTGCTCGGACACCCGCGCGAGTTCCTCCACGGGGTGGCCGTGCACCACCTCGTGGGTGAGGTCGACCTCGGGGTGCAGCGCGTGCGGTTCCTCGGTGGCGGCGATCAGCGCCCGCCGCAGCTCCCCCTCGGCGGTGAACGGATCGGTCCGGTCGAATGCGGCGCGCGGCCGGACCCGGACGGCGCGCAGCGCGGCCCCGCGCCGCGCGGCGAGGTCCAGCGCGAACCGCAGGGCGGTCATCGAGGCGGGGCTGCCGTCCACACCGGCCACCACGACGGGCGGCTCCTGGGTGGAGTGCTCCGGCCCGAGGACGACCACCACCGGACAGCGGGCCTGCGCGCTCACCGGGACGGTCACCGAGGCCAGGCTGAGCACCTCCGCGACCCGGCTCAGCCGCCGGGTGCCGAGCACCACCAGCGAGGCGCGCGCCGACTCCCGGCACAGCGCCGGCGCCGGGACGTCCTCCTCGACCACCGTGGTCACCGCCAGCCCGGGATGGCGCGCCCGGGCCTCGGCGGCCGCCCGGTCGAGCGCCTCGTCGGCGCGGGCGCGCAGCGCCTTGTGGTACGAGCCCTCGTCGGAGGGGCGGAACTCCCGGGCCGCCGACGGGACGGCGTGCACCAGCCGCAGCGGGAGCCTGCGGCGCTCGGCCTCGTCGGCGGCCCAGGCGGTGGCCATCGGCCCGGGCTCCGGGTCCACACCGAGGACGATCGGGCCGCTCGCGGGGCCGGGGGTCGTGGCTGTCATGGTTCCTCCACACGCTGTCGTCGCACGGTGCCGTCCCGGCCGGAAGGCCGGCGGACCGGCACCCGTTCACCCGACCGGGGGCGGGTCACAGGTAGCACCGCCGGTGCCTGGCGCTGCCGACGGCGCGGCCCGCGCGCAGGGCGAGCTGGGCCAGCAGGGCGGCGCGCCGGTCGGCGGGGCCGAGCAGGTCGACGGAGCGGCGCAGCAGGGCCCACCAGGCGCCGGCCGCGTCGCCCGGCCGCGAGCAGGGCATGCCGTGGGCGGCGAAGTCGCGGTAGAGCTTGGGGTGCGAGCGCCCGTAGCCGTAGGACTGGCGGACGATGGACCGGGTGTCGCCGCGGTGCCGGTAGTGCACGACGGCGTGCGGGGCGAAGGCCAGCCGGTACCCGGCCAGTTGGGCGCGCCAGAAGAATTCGGTGTCGTCACCGCCGCCCCGGTAGCTCTCGTCGAAGCCGCCCAGCCGGCTCCACAGCTCCTTGTGGAACCCGCAGTTGGCGCCCGCCGGGTAGGGCAGGAAGCCGAAGGTGTCGAGCAGCGCGGGGGACTTCTTCGGGGGCCGCGCGGCGAGGGCCACCGGCCCGTTGAGCAGCCGGCGTTCCAGCGCGCCGCCGACGGCCGGGCTGGAACGCAGGGCGTCGACCAGGCCCGCCACCCAGCCGGGGGCCGCCACGTCGTCCGCGTCGCAGAGCAGCACGAACTCGCCGTCGGCCCGCCGGCAGCCGAGGTTGCGGGCGCGGTTGACGCCGGGCTCCTCGGTGACGGCCACCCGTAGCCGCGGCATCCGCCGCTGCCAGCGCCGCAGCAGCGCGCGGGTGCCGTCGCCGGATCCGTTCTCGACGACGACCACCTCCCACGGGTCCGGATAGGTCTGCGCGCACAGCGCCTCGAGCTGCGCGGCCAGCGTCGTCTCGGCGTTGCGCGCGGGCATGACGACCGAGACCAGGCCGACCGGGCGGGGGACGCCGTTCATCGCGGGCTCCGCACGGCCGGCCCCGGCGCCCGGACGGCCCGGACCACCGCGGCGGTGTCGCGCAGGTCCGCCAGCACCACGTCCGCCCCTGCCTCCCGCAGCACCTCGGCGCTGCTCGCGCCGGAGGCGACGGCGATCACCCGTGCCCCGCCGCTGCGCCCCGTGTGCACGTCCCGAGGGGTGTCGCCGATCAGGACGGTGGCATGGGCGGCGAAGTCGGTTCCGTGGACGGCCGCCGCGCGCCGCCGGGCGACCGGGAGCAGCGCGGCCCGCTCGCGGGCGTCGTCGCCGTACGCGCCGACGGCGGGATCGACGAACCCCGCCAGTCCGAACAGCCCCAGTTTGAGCGCGGCGTTGTCCCGCAGGTTCCCGGTCAGCACGGACTGGGCCACCTCGGGCCGGGCGCCCAGGGCCCGCAGGGCCTCGGCGGCGCCGGGCAGGGCCCGTCCGACGGTCCGCAGCTCGGAGGCCCGCCGGCGCAGCTGGGCGGAGAGCTCGGCGCCGACCCGTTCCGGTGCGGGCGCGTCGACGCCGTGCCGGGCGAACAGCTCGTCCATGATGTCGAGTTCGGTCCGCCCGGCGATGTCGACGCGGTGCCGGGCCGGCCGGCCGGTGAGCCGTTCGAAGGCGAGCGGGTAGATCGACGCGACGACGTGGGCGCCGTCGATCAGCGTGCCGTCGATGTCCCACAGCAGCAGGATCCGCTTGCCCGTGGGCACCTCCCGCGCGCCCGTCCTCATACTCCGACCGCCCGTCGCCGAGGGGCGGGCCGGGCCGCGAACGGGCCGCGCTGCGTGGTGCAGGCCGCGCCGTGCCGGGCGGCGAGGTCGAGGGCGTCGGCCGGGGTCGCGCCGGTGGCGAGCGCGTAGGTGAGGACGGCCGCGAAGTTGTCCCCGACCCCGTAGGTGTCCACCAGGGGGCCCGGTGCGCGGGCGGGCCGGTAGCGCCGGGGCGGCTGGTCGTTGCGGGTGAAGACGCCGCCGCGCCGGCCCTCCGTGCTGACCACCAGGCCCGGCAGGCTGCGCAGCAGCGCCGGGTCGCAGCGCTCCGCCGGGTCGGCGCCGCTGCCGATCAGCGCGTCGACCCTGACACCGGACTCGCGTACGGTGCCGAACTCCCGCGCGGTCACCACGAGGACCGAGGCCCGGCGTGCCCGGCGCAGCAGGGCGGCGTCCCCGGCGGTGAAGAACACCGCGTCGTAGTGGGACAGTTGCCCCCAGTCGACGGGATCGGCCGCGGCCGGCTGCAGGCGTTCGCCGAGGGTGACGGTGGTGCGTTCCCCGGAGCGGTCGACCATGCTCACCGCCGTCCGGGTGGGTCCTGGCCTGGCGGCGGCCAGGACCCGTACGCCGCGCCGTTCGAGTTCGGCGCGCGACCGCCGCCCGGCGTGGTCGTCGCCGAGGGCGGTGAAGAAGGTGCAGGTGCCGGCCAGTTCGGCGAGCCGGACGGCCGCCACCGCGCCACCGCCGGCCGGGCCCTGCCAGAGCCGGTGGGCGTGGGTCACCTCGCCGGCGGCGGGGACCTCGTCGAGACCGGCGATCGTGGTCCATTCGACGTGCCCCACCACGGCGACCCGTGGTCCGCTGCCCGGGGGAGCCGCCGTTCCGGTCGGGGGAGCCGCCGTACCGGCGGAGCGGGTGTCCTCGTCCATCGTTCCTCGACTCTCGCGACGGCCCGTCGCCGGCGCCACTCCCAGCCGAACACCATCCGCCCGCCCCCGCACCGTTTTGTCCGCCGATCGTGGGTGCGTTGACGAACCATGAATGGCGGGAGCGGAGCGGCTCGGCGATGATGGACGCTCGGTGCCTCGGCTCCGTGCACCGACCCCTGGCCGCGCGGCCGTCCGCCGCCCGACGGAGGTGTCCGTGGATGAAGGACGTGGATGCGTTTCTCTTCGATTTCGACGGGACGCTGTGGGATCCGGAGTCCGAGATATTCCGCGCGCACGCGGAGGTTTTCCTGGAATTCGGCCACCGGCTCCCGGTCGAGGTGTGGTCGTCGCTCGTCGGCACCATCGGGTCCGAGCTGTGGACGCGGCTCGAACGGGCCACCGGATGCACGGCCGACCGCCGTGAGCTGCAGGAACGCGTCCACCGGCGGCAGCGCGAACTGCTCGGCGGGCTCTGCGGCAGGCCCGGCGTGCACCGGATCCTCGGGGCGGTCGACGCCCTGGGGATCTCCCGGGGGATCGTCAGCAACTCCACCCGGGAATGGGTCGCCAGATATGCGCGGCAGTGCGGTATGGCCGAGGGTTGGAGCACCGTGCAGTGCGCCGACGGGGACCGCGCCGGCGCGAAACCGGAGCCGGATCTCTATGTCGCGGCGCTGGCCGCGCTCGGAATTCCCGCCGAGCGGGCGGTGGCGTTCGAGGATTCCCCCAGCGGAGTGCGCGCCGCGAAAAGGGCCGGAATCCGGTGCGTCGCGATACCGAACGCGATGACCGCCGCGCTCGATCTCCACGAGGCGGATATGCGGTTCGAATCGTTCGAGCAGGTCGATCTGCCAGGAATTGTCGGAGCTACCGGAGGAAGACCGATGCGACAGACGAGGACCGCCGCACGCACCGCCGCACCCAAGGCTCCGTCCGGCGGGGAGGCCGGATCGGCGCTGCGGCACTACTACTACCGGCCCGACGACCTCCGGGTGGTCGGCGGCGAGGGCGTGTACCTCCGGGCCGACGACGGCCGGCGCTATCTCGACTGCTCCTCGGGGACGTTCAACCTGAGCCTGGGCTACGCCCACCCCGAGATCGTGGAGGTGGTCCGCGAACAGGCCGGCCGGCTGATCCACGTCACCTCCAAGTTCCAGACCGAGCCGCTGAACGCCCTGGTGGCGAAGCTGGCCGAGGTCTCGCCGCCCAACCTCACCCGGGTGCACCTGAAGTCGGCGAGCGGCTCCGACGCCAACGAGAGCGCCGTCAAGATCGCCCAGGTGCACACCGGCAAGTCCGACGTGGTCACGCTCTTCCGCGGTCACCTCGGCCAGACCCTCGGCATGATCGGTGCCTCCGGCGCCGCCTTCCGGCGCGCCCCCTTCCCCTCCCACCTGCCCGGCGTCGTGCACGTCCCCGACCCGCACTGCCTGCGCTGCTTCTACCGGCAGGAGCGGGCCACCTGCGGCCTGCTGTGCGTCGAGCGGATCAACGACTTCATCGACTACGCGAGCACCGGCCGGGTGGCCTGTGTGGTGCTGGAGCCGATCAGCGGCAACGGCGGCAACGTCGTCCCGCCGGACGGCTATCTGCAGGCGCTCAAGGACCTCTGCGAGGAGCGCGGCATCCTGCTGGTCTTCGACGAGATCCAGACCGGGTTCGGCCGCACCGGGCGGATGTTCGCCGCCGACCACTTCGGGGTCGCCCCGCACCTGATGACCTTCGGCAAGGGCCTCGGCGGCGCGGGGATGCCCATCGCCGGCATCCTGACCGAGGAGCGGCTGACCGGGGTGGAGGGACACCACATCAACTCGACCTTCGGCGGCAACGTGCTGGCCGCCGCGGCCGCCCTGAAGACCGTCGAGATCATCGGCCGCCCCGGCTTCCTGGAGAACGTGCGCGACGTCGGCGGCCACGTCCTGGAGCGGCTGCGCGACCTCGCCACCAGGGTGCCGTTCGTCCGGGAGGTCCGCGGCGTCGGGCTGATGATCGGCATCGACATCGTGGACCGCGACGGCCGCCCCGACCCCGGGCTCACCAACCACCTCGCCGAACGCGGCCTGGACCACGGACTGCTGCTGCGGACCTCGCTCTACGGGCACGGCAACGTGCTCAAGGTCCGCCCGGCACTGATCATGACCCGTCAGGAGGCGGACGAGATGTGCGATCTGCTGGAACGGCTCTTCCTGTCGGTCGTCTCATGAGGGGCCTCGTCCAGGAGCTGTCCGGGCGGATCCGGACGGCCGTGCGCGACGGGCTGCACGAGGTCGGCAGCCGCTACGTGGCGGGCACGGCGAAGGGCGGGGACGCCGAGTTCCCGGTCGACGTGCTCGCCGAACGGGCCGCCTGGGACTTCCTGCGCGAGCGCGGCGAGCCCGTGGCCGTCTACACCGAGAGCGAGGGGCTGCGCACCATCGGCCGGGCACCCGGGCACGTGCTGGTCATCGACCCCATCGACGGCACCCGCGGCGCCGCCGCCGACCTGGAGATGGCCTGCGTCTCCATCGCCGCGGCCCCCTTCACCGAGGCGCCCACCATCGGCGACATCCGGTACGCGATGCTCCAGGAGATCAAGACCGGCCACTGGCTGTACGCCGACGCCGACGGCACCGGCGTCGAGTCCGGCGGCTTCCCCGCGCCGGTGCCCCGGCTGTCCGCCGTCACCGAGCCCGAGCGGATGTTCTGGTCGCTGGAGTTCAACGGCCACCCGGCGGCGCTGATGACCGACGCCTACGGCCACCTGATCGACGCCTCGGCCAACACCGGCGGCGTGTACGTGTTCAACAGCGCCTCCTTCTCCATCTCCCGCATCATCACCGGCCAGATGGACGCCTACGTCGACATCGGCAACCGGCTGCTGCGCGACCGCCCCGCCACCGAGGCGGACTTCCGCCGGGTCGGCCGCGGGAGCATCCTGCACCTGTTCCCGTACGACATCGCCGCCTCGGTGTACCTGGCGGAACGCGCCGGGGTCACCATCACCGACGCCTACGGCAAACCGCTGCGGGACACCCTGCTGCTGGACATCGGCCCGCTGAACCAGCGTTCCTGCATCGCCGCCTGCACCCCCCAGCTGCACGCGGCGCTGATCGACTCGATCCGCTGGTAGCGGACACCGAGGAGGCGGCCGCGATGACCGACCACCGGCACGTCACCCGCCCCCGCCCGCCCGGCGGGTGGACCGACGAGGAGGCCCTGGCCGCCGTCGCCGACACCCTCGGCCTCACGGTCGGGCAGGAGATCCTGGACGGCGGCTCACCGGCCCGGGTCCACCGGGCCACCACCTCCGGCGGGGAGGAACTGGTGGTCAAGGTCCTGGTGCCCGCACCCGGCGCCGTGGACGGCCACGACCTGGTCTCCTTCCGCCAGAAGCTGCGCCAGATCGAACTGCTGCGCACCGTGGCCCCGCGGCTGGCCGCGCACTACCTGCCGGTCCCGCACGTCCTCGACGGCGACGGCTGGGCGGCCTGCACCACGCCGTTCTACGCCTCCGCGGACCTGGCGGCCCCCCTGCGGGAGTCGCCGCAGGGCACCCGGGAGTTCTTCCGCCGCTACCCGGCGCTGCTCCAGGCCCTGGTCCTGGACGGCTACGCCGCGCGCACCCACCCCGCCCCGGCCGCCCACCTCGCGGACGTCGTCGTGGGCCGGTTCCTGCGGCGGCTGCCGCTCCTGGCCCGCGCCCTGCCGGGGGAGCTGACGGCCGCTGAGCGGATCACCGTCAACGGCGTGCCGTGCCGGGCCCCGCACCTGGTGCTGGAACGGCTGAGCGGCCGGCTGGCGCGGCTGGCCCCCGCCCGTCTGATGGCCCCCGCCCACGGCGACGCCAACACCCGCAACGTCCTGCTGTCCACCCGCGCCGGCGCGGCGGCCGAGGACTTCCGCCTCATCGACCCGCGCGGCTCCGTCGAGCCCTGGGACCCGGTCTACGACCTGGCGAAGACACTCTTCAGCCTCACCGTCTGGGATCCCGCGCTGCGCACCGGCTTCTCGGTGCGCCGCGGGCCGGACCACCGCTACCAGGTGGGCTTCCGGCAGCCGGTGTACCCGGGCTACCGCGCGGCGATCCACGACTTCCTGCCCCGGCTGGCCGCCCACGAGGGCCTGCGCGCGCTGTTCCGCGACGACCCCGGCTGGTGGGAGCGGCTGCTGCTGACCCACGACCTGCACGTCCTGGCGGAGGCGCCGTGCCGCCTCTCCGACCGCAAGCCCAAGCCCGACCTGCGGGGCGGGAACTCCACCCCCGCCGAACTCGCGCTCGGCCACTACCTCCTGGGCACCCTGCTGATCAACGACCTCGCCGCCCGGCTCGGCCGCCCCGGCGGCGTGGACCCCACCGGCCACCTCGCCCTGGTGACCGACCACCTGCCCTGACGCGCGCGCCGGCCGGCCGCGGCCCCGCGGGAAGCGCGGGCACCGCGGCCGGCCGGTCCGCCCGGTCGGAGCCGGCTCAGCCGAACTGGCCGGGCCGGTAGTCCCCGGCGGGCTGCCGGTTGATCACGTTGATCCGGTTGTAGGCGTTGATCACGGCGATCAGCGAGATCAGCGCGGCCAGCTGGTCCTGGTCGTAGTGCTCGGCGGCCTTCGCCCAGACCTCGTCGGAGACGCCGCCGGCGGCGTCCGCGATCCGGGTGCCCTCCTCCGTCAGCTCCAGCGCGGCGCGCTCGGCCTCGGTGAAGACGGTGGCCTCCCGCCAGGTCGCCACCAGGTTCAGCCGCAGCGGGCTCTCGCCCGCGTGCGCGGCGTCCTTGGTGTGCATGTCGGTGCAGAAGCCGCAGCCGTTGATCTGGCTCGCGCGGATCTTCACCAGCTCCTGCGTCGCGTGCGGCAGCCCGGAGTCGGACAGCGCCCGGCCGGCCGAGTTGATGTGCCGCAGGACCTTGGCCCCGACGGCGTTGCCGAAGTAGTCGAGACGGGCATCCATGGTGTGCTCCTCGTCGTGGAACGGATTCACCTGTCCGACGGGACGGCCCCGCGAAGTGTGACAGGTCCCGGCCTGTGTCCCGCGTCACATCCGGGGGCGGGGGTCACCCGCCCTCGGTGAACGCCTCGCGCAGCCGGGCCTCCTCGTCCGCCGACAGGTCGGTCTCGATGAGCTCGGCGTGCAGCCCTTCGAGCGCGGCCCTGACCGGGTCGAGCACGGCGTCCGAGCTGAGGACGAACAGCGCGGAGCTGCCGGGCGTCACCTTGCTCCGCACCTGCCGGATGAAGCCCTCGTCGATGCCGACATGGGCGAGGTGGCCGCCCAGGGCGCCGCCGGCCGCGCCCATCGCGGCGCCGAGCACCGGGACAAAGAAGATCATCCCGAGCAGGAAGCCCCAGAAGGCCCCGCCCAGGGCGCCCATGCCGGTCATGTCGCCCAGGTGGCGGGTCCTGGGCTTGCGGGCGTCCCCCGGCCAGCTGACCACGGCTCCGTCCTGGAGCGTGATCAGCTCCTGGCGCTGCAGCCGCTTCAGCGTGTCGAGGGCTTCGTCGGCTCCCGCCGCGGTGGGGAAGCGCCATACCGTCAGGGTCGCCATCAGGGCCTCCGGCCGAAGGGGGGACGTGGGACAGCCCCATCGTCGGCCCGGACCCCGGGCGCCGCCACACACGGGCACCGGACGAGCGACCGGTGCCACCGGAAGGACGCCACCGGATTGCCGGGGGCACCCGGTGGCCGCAGCGTGGCAGGAAGCCCTCCCGCGGGCCGGGCGGCGCGGCGGCCCGCGGGAGGAGCGCCGGACGGAGGAGTGCCGGACCCGGGCGGGGGCGCCGGCGGACCGACCGCGGACCTTGAGGAGCAGCGATGGCGGAGCAGGCCGGTCCCTCGGGGCGCGAAGCGCCCGGCCCGTGGTACGCGCGGTCCCCGCAGGAGGTCGCCGACCGGCTCGGGGTCGACCCGGCGGTGGGGCTCACGGCCGCCCGGGCGGCCGAACTGCTCGCCGCCAACGGGCCGAACGCGCTCCCCGAGGAGAAGCCGAGGCCCGGCTGGCTGCGCTTCCTGGACCAGTACCGCAGCTACATGCAGATCATCCTGGTGGCGTCGGCGGTGGTCTCGCTGGCGATCGGGGAGTGGACCACCGCCGTCCTGCTCCTGGTGCTGACGCTGTTCAACGCGGTGGTGGGCCTGCGCCAGGAGGGCAAGGCGGAGAGCGCGATGAACGCGCTGAAGTCGATGATGGAGGCGACCGCCCGGGTCCGGCGAGACGGTACCGAGACCGAGATCCCGGCGGAGCGGCTGGTCGTCGGCGACGTCGTGCTCGTCTCGGCCGGCGACGAGGTCCCGGCGGACGGGCGGATCGTCGCCGCCAGCGCCCTGCAGATCGACGAGTCGGCGCTGACCGGCGAGAGCGTCCCGGCGGTGAAGGACGCGGGCACGCTCACCGCCGGGCGGCTGGGGCCCGGCGACCAGACCAACATGGCGTTCATGAACACCCCGGTCACGCACGGCAGCGGACTGCTCGTCGTCACCGCGACGGGATCCGGCACCGAGCTGGGGAAGATCTCCGGGATGCTCTCGGCCACCGAGAAGGAGCAGTCGCCGCTCACCCGGGAGCTCAACACCCTGACGCTGTGGATCGCGGCGGCGGCCGGCCTGACCATGGTCGTGATGTTCGCCCTCGGCCGCAGCCGCGACCAGCCCTGGGACGCCCTGTTCGTCAGCGCGGTCTCGCTGGCCGTCGCCGCCATCCCGGAGGCGCTGCCGACGGTCAGCCAGGTGATCCTCTCGGTCGGCAGCCTCAACCTGGCCAGGCGCCACGCGATCGTCAAGGAGCTGCCGTCCGTCGAGACCCTGGGCTTCACCTCGGCCATCAACTCCGACAAGACCGGCACCCTGACGATGAACCAGATGACCGTCGTCGAGGTCCTCAGCCCCACCGACCGCTACACCGTCTCCGGCACCGGCTACCGCCTCGACGGCAAGGTCCACCACGCGGTGGGCACCTCGGCGGGCATCGAGGACGCCGTCCTGCCCTACCTGATCGCCAACGACGCCAAGCTGGTGGAGGGCCAGGTCGTCGGAGACCCGACCGAGGGGGCCCTGCTCGTCCTCGGCCACAAGGCCGGGCTGGACATCGAGGCCACCCGGGAGCGCTTCCCCCGGCTCGCCACGCTGCCGTTCGACCCGGGCTACAAGCTGATGGCCACCTTCAACGCGGCGAAGGACGCGGCCGGCCGGCCGGTGGTGCGGTGCTTCGTGAAGGGCGCGGCCCCGGCCGTGACGGCCCGCGCCACCACCGCGCTCGCGGCCGGGGCGGGCGTCCCCTGGGACGGGGACCTGGAGGCCCGCGCCCGGGCGCAGACCGAGCGGATGGGCGGTGAGGGCCTGCGGGTGATGGCCGGGGCCGTGCGCGACCTGGACCCGGCCGGTTTCGACCCGGACGGCGACCTGCTGGCGCTCGTCACCGACCTGCGGATGACCAGCCTGGTCGGCATGGTCGACCCGCCGCGCGAGGAGTCCAGGGCCGCGGTCGCCAGCGCGCAGGCCGCGCACATCCGGGTCCGCATGGTGACGGGCGACGACGTCACCACCGGCGCGGCCATCGCCCGCCAACTCGGCATCGACGGCGAGGCGATGCTCGGCGCGGACTTCGCGGCCCTGCCCGAGGGCGAACGGCTGGCGCGGATCGACGCCATCGGCGTGGTCGGCCGGGTCGCGCCGGAGCACAAGGTCCTGCTCGCCGACACGCTCAAGCGCAAGGGCGACGTCGTCGCGATGACCGGCGACGGGGTGAACGACGCCCCGGCCATCAAGGCCGCCGACATCGGCATCGCCATGGGCAGCGGCACCGACGTCGCGAAGAACGCGAGCCGCATGGTGCTCGCCGACGACAACTTCGCCACCATCGTGCACGCCGTGGCGGAGGGCCGGAAGCTCTACGACAACCTCACCAAGTACATCCGCTTCGTGCTGGTGCTCCTGGTGACCTTCGTGCTGACCTTCCTCGGCGCCACGGTGTTCAACCTCGCGGCGGGGGAGCCGTTCACCCCGGCGCAGGTGCTGTGGATCCACTTCGTGGTCAACGCCCCGTTCGGCTTCGCCCTGGGCTTCGACCGGGAGAGCCCCGGCCTGATGCGGCGCGTCCCGCGTCCGCGCGGCGAGTCGGTGCTGACCGGGCCCGTCGTGCTCACCGTGGGGCTCGCCGGGCTGGCGATCTCGATCGCCCTGCTCGGGCTGATCAAGCTGGGCGAGTCGCACTACGACAGCCTGCCGGTCGGCAACTCGATCGCGTTCACCGCCTTCGCGCTCTGCCTGATCGTGGCCGCCTACGAGTGCCGCAGTGAGCGCGGATCGGTGCTGGCCGTCAGTACCTTCGACAGCCGGCAGATGAACATCGCGGCCCTGGCGGAGTTCGTCCTGGCCGTGCTGGTCACCCAGATGGACGCGTTCCACCGCATCCTCGGGACCACCGACCTCGACGCCCGGCAGTTCGGCTGGGCGCTGCTGGCCGCCGTCGCGCTGCTCCTGCTGTGGGAGCTGGGCAAGCTGCCGGCCCGTGCGGCCCGTGCCCGTCCGGCGGGCCCTGCCGCGTGACGCGGGGTCAGCGCGGCGGGGGTCAGGAGGCGGTGACGTCCGTCGAGGCGCGGACGACGAGCTGGGGCTGGAAGCGCTCCACCCGCTCGGTCCGTTCGCGGCTGGGAGCCTGAAGCAGCGTCAGCGCGCGCTCGGCCATGGCGGACAGCGGGTGGCGGATGGACGTGATGGGCGGGTCGAAGAGTTCGAGTATCTCGGTGTCGTCGAAGCCGGTGACGGCGATCTTCCCGGGCACCGCGACCGAGCAGCGGTGCAGCGTGCTCACCAGGCCGACGGCGAGCACGTCCGCGCCGCAGACCACCGCGTCGATCCGGTCGCGCTGCTCGACGATCCGCCGCCCCGCCGTCCGCCCGGCGTCGGTGGTGAAGTTGGGCAGCAGGACGGTGGTGGCGCCGTCGCCCTGCAGCTCGGTGAAGGCCGCGAGCCGCTCGGCGCCGGAGGAGGAGGCCTGCCCCGCGGCGACCAGCGCGATCCGGTGACGGCCCGTCCGTTCCAGGTGGTCGACGAGCAGTCGGACGGCGGCCGCGTTGTCGAGGGTGACGGCGACGGTGCCGGAGCCGGTGGCCCACCGGTCGAACAGCACCACCGGGCGGCGGGCGGCGGCCTTGCGGATCGCGGGTCCGGACTCGGTGGCCGACACCGGGACGACGAACAGGCCGTCGACCCGGCCGGCGAGCAGGGTGTCGATTTGCTCGGCCTCGATCGCGGGGTCGTTCGCCGCGTCGGAGACCATCAGCGTGCCGCCGGCGGCACGGACGTGCTGGGCGATGGCGTCGGCGAGCTGGACGAAGTACGGGTTGGCGAGCGTGGGGACGACGACGCCGACGGTGCCGGTGGTACCGGTGCGCAGGGCCCGCGCGGAGTGGTTGGCCTGGTAGCCGAGCCGGTGGGCGGCCTCCTCGACGCGGCGGGCGAGCTCGGGGTCGACGTTGCGCGGCGTGCCGGCGAGGACCCGTGATGCCGTCGCGCGGGAGACGCCGGCGGCCTCGGCCACGTCGAGGAGTCGGGGCGCAGTCACGTGGAGTGTCCTTCGGGGTGGGGGGATGGTGGGGGCCACGACATCGGGGCGGTCTTTTCACGAGGAGGCTACTTGACGGCCGGGGGGTGCTGGTACAGCATGTCGGAAATCGATCTCCCAAAGGAGCGCCAATGCCGTCCATCACCGTCGTCGGTTCGGTGAACCGCGACCTCGTGCTGAGCGTCGAGGGCCTGCCGCACCCCGGCGAGACCGTGCTCGCACGGCACTTCGCCGAGGGCGCCGGCGGCAAGGGCGCCAACCAGGCGGTCGCCGCCGCCCGGCTCGGATCGCGGGTGCGGCTGGTGGCCCGGGTCGGTGCCGACGCGGCCGCCATCCTGGCGGCGCTCGCCGCCGAGGGCATCGACGTCACCGCGGTGCGCTCCGACGAGAAGCACCCGACCGGGCTCGCCGCGGTGGTCGTCGACGGCGCGGGCGAGAACACCATCGTCGTGAACCCCGGCGCCAACGCCGCGCTCGGCGTCGAGGACCTGCCCGCGCGGCTGGTCCGCTCGCCGGGCGAGGTCGTCCTGGTGCAGAACGAGATCGTCCCCGAGGTGGTCGACCTGGCGGTCCTGCGCGCCCGTGAGCAGGGCGGGACCGTCGTGTTCAACCCCGCGCCGGCCCGCCCGGTCGACCCCGGGGTGCTCGCGGCGGTCGACGTCCTGGTGCCCAACCTCGGTGAACTCGCCTCCCTGCTCGGGACCGCCCGGCCCGCCGGCCTGTCCGAGGCGCGGGAACTGCTGGAGCACGCCGCGCTCCCGGCCCGGGCCGTCGTGGTGACGCTCGGGGCGGACGGCGCCCTGCTCAGGGAGGCCCGCGGCGCCGGCGTCACCCACGTGCCCGCGCCGCGTGTGCACGCGGTCGACACGGTGGGCGCCGGCGACACCTTCTGCGGCGCCCTCGCCGACTCCCTCGGCCGCGGCGCCACCCTGCCGGCCGCCGTCCGGCGCGCCGTGCGCGCCGCCTCGCACGCCGTCACCGGCCTCGGGGCGCAGTCCTCCATGCCCTACGCGGCCCAGCTCGACGCCCCCGCCCTCCCTTCCGCTTCCTGACAACTCCCCCCACGGGTCCCTCACCAGCACTACGGAGAACCACCCCATGAAGAACCTCAAGATCGGCCTGTTCGAGAACGCCCAGACCAACGCGAGCGGCACCGCCACCTGGCGCCACCCCGACAGCCGGCGGCACCTCTTCGACACCCTCGGCTACTGGCGCGAGCTCGCCACCCTCTGTGAGGACGCCAAGCTGGACTTCCTGTTCCTGGCCGACGCCTGGGGCTGGTCGGAGATCGACGGCACCCGCCCGCCGATCGCCACCGAGGAGACCCTCGACCTGCCGCGGCTCGACCCGGTGGTGGTGGCCTCCGCACTGCTGTCGACGACCACCAACCTCGGCCTGGTGATGACCGGCTCCGTCCTCGTCGAGCCGCCGTACGCCTTCGCCCGCCGGATGGCGACCCTGGACCAGCTCTCCGGCGGCCGGATCGGCTGGAACGTGGTGACCACGGGGACCGCCGACACCGCCGTCAAGGCCTTCGGCATGGAGATGGTGGCGCACGACGACCGCTACCGGATGGCCGAGGACTTCCTCGACCTCGTCTACAAGTACTGGGAGGGCGCCTGGGAGCCGGACGCGCTGGAGAAGGACAAGGAGGGCCGCTTCGCCGACCCCGCCAAGGTCCACCTGATCAGTCACGAGGGACCCTTCTTCCGCTCGCAGGGCTACGGCAACACCGCGCGCTCCCCGCAGGGCACCCCGGTCCTCTTCCAGGCCGGCGCCTCGCCCGCCGGCCGCCGGGTCGGCGGTCGGCACGGTGAGTGCATGTTCGTCGGCAGCGGCTCCGTCGAGCAGCTCGCCGGGCACACCGCCTCCATCCGCGAGGAGGCGGTCAAGGCCGGCCGCCGGGCCGACCAGGTGAAGGTGATGTCGGCGTTCTCCTGCGTCGTCGGCGCCAGCACCTCCGACGCCGAGCGCCGCTACCAGCGGATCCTGGACGCCCAGCGGCCCGAGGTCACCGTCGCCAGCTACGCCATGTTCACTGGGCTCGACCTCTCCTCCTACGCGCCCGACACGCCCATGACCGAGCTGTCCACCGAGATGTCGCAGACCCAGGTGGCCCGCTTCGCCGGCAAGACGGTCGGCGACGTCCTCGCCGACTGGCACACCCACGGCGTCGGCGCCCGCCCGGTCGTCGGCACGGCCGAGGAGATCGCCGACGAGATCTGCGCGCTCGCCGAGGGCGCCGACCTCGACGGGTTCCTGCTCTCCCCGGCCGTCCAGCCGGCCTCGACGGTCGAGTTCGTCGAGTCGGTGCTGCCGATCCTGCGCAAGCGCGGCGTCTTCCGCGGCGAGTACACGGCGGGCGAGAGCCTGCGCGAGCGGCTCACCGGCGCGGACGACCGGGCGCTGCCGGCCAGCCACCCGGCCGCCCGCTACCGGCACTGAGAACAGCACCCGCGACCAGACGATGACGAGAGGATGTCGATGACCATGGCCACCCTTGCCCACGATCCGGCCGGCACGTCCACGCCGGCGGAACTGGACGCCGCGACCCTGCGACAGGCCTTCGGGGCCTACCCCACCGGCGTGGTCGCGATCAGCGCGCTGCGCGGGGACGAGCCGGTCGGGTTCGCGGCGAGCTCCTTCGTCTCGATCTCGCTGGAGCCGCCCATGGTCGCCGTCAGCGTCGCCCGCACCTCCACCACCTGGCCGCGGCTGGCGCCGGCCCCGGTCGTGGGGCTGAGCGTGCTCAGCCACAGCCAGGGCGCGCTGTGCCGGCGCCTGGCCTCCCGCGAGGGCAAGCGCTTCGACGGCGTCGGGTGGACGGCGACGCCCGAGGGCGCCGTGCTCATCGAGGACGCCGCGCTGTGGCTGACCGCCAGGGTCGGCGCGACGTACGACGGCGGCGACCACGAGATCGTGCTCCTGGAGCTGCTGAGCGCCGAACTCTTCGCCGGCGTGGAGCCGCTCGTCTTCCACACCAGCCAGTTCCGCGAGCTCCTGCCCCATGCGTGAGACCCCCGTGCCCGTGACCCCGGACGCCCGCCCGCACCTCACCGGCACGGTGGTGCATGGCGCCGGCCGGGGCCACGGGCTCGGGTTCCCCACCGCCAACATCGCGGCCGGCCCGGACTCCCCGGTCCCGCCGGCCGCGGTGTACAGCGGCTGGGTGGTCCGCCACCGCACCGGCGCCGTCCACCCCGCGACGATCAGCGTCGGCTCCAACCCCACCTTCTGCGACACCGCCGACGTCCACGTCGAGGCGTACTGCCACGACCTCGACGAGGACGTCTACGGCGAGCGGGTCACCGTCTGGTTCGCCGAACGGATCCGCGACACCGTCAAGTTCCCCTCTCCCGCCGCCCTGGTACGGGCCGTGCGGGAGGACGTCCGGCGCTCCGAGGCCCTCCTCGCCTCGGACCACGGGCGGCGCGTCCGCGAGGACGCGCTCGCCGCGCACCGCGGCACCGCTCCCTGAGGCACCCGCGCACGGTCCTTCCCCCCACCACCGTCGCTCCACGCCTCGTCACCGGCCCCGTCCCGGGCCGCAGCTCACACCCAGGCTTGTTCCCCCAGCAAACAAAGGTGTTTGGTCATGAGCGCACTCCAGTGGCTGAACGAGCAGTTCAGCTTCTTCGGCATCCCCGTCTACTGGTCCGACTTCTTCGGCAACCTCCTGGCGCTCGCGACCGTCTGGCTCGCCCTGCGCCGCTCGCTCGTCGCCTGGCCGGTGCAGATCCTCGGATCGGTCCTGCTGCTGATCGCCAGCCTCAACGTCCACCTCGGCGGCAACGCCGCCCGACAGGTCGTCATCATCGCCTCGGCGTCCTGGGGCTGGGCCACCTGGCGGCGCAGCCGCCAGCAGGAGGGCACGATCAACGTCCGCTGGGCCTCCTGGCAGGAGCGCTCGGCCCTGATCGGCGTCATGGCCGTCGGCACCTTCGGGTTCGCCGCGCTGCTCAAGGCGACCGACGCCTCCTTCTACCCGGGCGCCCCCTGGTGGATGGTCCTCGCCGACGCCTGGATCTTCGTCGGCTCGATCCTGGCGATGTACACCCAGGCCCGCCGGTACGTGGAGTTCTGGTTCGTCTGGCTGGCCGTCGACCTGGTCGGCGTGCCGCTCGCCATCCACTCCGAGCTGTACTTCTCCGGCATCGTCTACGGGATCTTCTTCATCATGGTCCTCGTCGGCATCCGCGACTGGGCCTCGCACAGCAAGGGCCAGGAGATCGCCTCCCCGCTGGAGCCGGCCGTCGTCCTGGAGGGCCGCAACGACGCCACCTCCTCCACCAAGGCGTAACCGGCCACGGCCACGTCCTGCGAGCGGTTCCCGGCTCGCAGGACGTGGCGTCGGCGGCTTACGTGCCTCTGTGGATGAGCCTCTGGACGGAGGCGGGCGGGTCGGCGCCGAGGTCCTTGACGTGCGAGTCGGGGACGGCCGGCCCGTAGACCTGGCGGATCGGGAGCAGGCCACCCCACGCGTTGCCGCTGTCCCAGTCCCAGTCCTGCTGGTTCTCGTGCTCCGGCTCGGGGGCGTGGTGCCTCTTGACCCGCACCGTCGCGTTCTGCGTGAGGCTGACGGAGAGGACCCCGACGGTGGGGGTGTTCTTGCCGTCCGTGTCCAGTTCGCTCTCCTTTCCGCCCTGGCCGTCCTTGAGCGGGCGGAGCTCGGGCCACCGGCCCGGGATGACCTGGTTGCTGAGCGCCTCGAACGCCTTCGCGCGGTCCTTCGGATCGACCTTCCTCGCGGTTCCGTCCACCACCACGGAGCGGTAGTTGAGGGAGGTACTGATCGCCGCGCGTCCGACCAGGAGGCTGTCGAGGAGGGTGACGGTCAGACAGACGGGGACTCCGTCGTCCTTCCAGAGCTGTCGCAGCGAGGGCTTCAGCTTCAGCGCCGGCGGCCAGTCGAGGGAGCCGTGCAGATAGAGCAGCTTCTCGTTCCCCTCCTCGTGGTACGCGTGAACCATCGGCACGCACCTCGGCCTGCCCGTGTCCGGGTCGACGTGGGCGAGGGTGCAGACGTAGCCCTCCTTGAGGATGGCGGTGGCCGCCGCCAGGTCCTCCGAATCCTTCGTCCGCTTGAAGTTCCCGCTCACTCCTTCTCCTGGTCGGCGTCCTGTTGGGCCTTGTCGAGGATCGCCTGGACCGCGCTCGTGGGGTCCTGGCCGTGGAAGGGGCGGTCGAAGAGCCAGTTGTAGAGCATCTCCCGGGAGATCTGCGGCTGGTAGGTCGGTACCTCGTGTCCGGAGTCGGGCACGGCGACCTGGGTGACGTTGTTCAGGGTGCGGACGAAGCCCTTCGGGTGCCCCTGCGCCTGCTTCCAGATCAACCGCTTGGCGTTGCGCCAGCCGTCCTTCATGATCTCGTCGAGGATCTCTTCGGTGCTCTGGTAGCCGCAGGCGGTGTCGAAGTCCCCCGTGTAGAGCAGGACCTTGTACTTCTCCTGCGCCTCGATGAGCTTGGTGTACAGCGGGGAGGCGTCCGCCATGATGTCGGCCTTCAGCGCGTCGGCCACCGGACCGGAGTTGTCCGCGAACTGCCACTCGTGGTCGACGTGCAGGGCCGTCTTGACGGCGTCGCTGTTCAGGTAGGCGGGCAACGCACCCACCGACAGGCCGTCCCAGCTGCGCACGTCGTAGAGGTAGAAGTTGCCCCCGAACGCCAGCACGGCGTTGACCAGGCCGTTCCCGAGATCGGTGGCCTTCTTCATCTTGCCGGCCCTGAGGGCCTCCTGGAAGTTGGCGTAGCCGAAGTCCAGGACGTCCTTCTGGCCCAGGCCGAGGAATCCGGACGCGTAGGCGTAGTCGATCATGACGCGGATGGAGAGCTCCGGCCTGATCCAGCCGTTGCCCACGGCGATGCCGGCCAGGTTGAGGTGCGTTCCGGTGCTGCTGCGGTTCTGCTCGTGGATCTTCTTGGCGATGTAGGGCACGTACTTGCCGGCGTAGCTCTCACCGCAGACGTACAGGGGACACTTCAGGTACTCCGGGTACGTCGCGAAGAACTGCTGCAGCGCCAGCCAGAACATCTGGCTGAGGGTCTCCTCGTCCTTGACGTACGTCTTGTCGCCGGCGCAGTAGCTGTATCCCGAGCCGATGGGCTGGTCCCAGTAGAGGACGTGGGCCTCCTGGTTCCAGGTGTCGGGGCTGACCGAGATGGATCCGGCCGCGTCGTCGCCGATGCGCAGCGGGCCGTTCTCGAGGAACAGTCCCGCGAGCGAGGAGGCGCCGGGCCCGCCGTTGAGCCAGATCAACAGGGGCGTCTGCTCGATCAGCTCCTTCTGCTTGTCCGCGTCGATGTCGGGGTCACAGGTCTGGCTCTCGAAGAACCAGTAGAACAAATGGCTCTCCGGAATGTCCGGGATGCTGACGTCCGCGTACCCGGCGTAGGACCGGACGGTCTTCGGGAGTCCTTCCTCCTCCTTCTTCTCCGGGTCGGGGTAGAAGTGGAGCGTCTGGGTGTTGGCGACGTTCGCCGGGATCGAGTACACGGGCTGACGGGGCATGGGGCACCTTCCGTTGCGGGGTGGGGGGTCAGGACGCCGGCGTGACGCGCCCGGGCAGCGGGCGGACGTAGCGCTCGAAGTGGCGCTTGGTGTGCTCGACCTCCTGGAGGACCCCGATGCGCTGGCCCATGAGCAGCTGGAGCGCGGGGAACCGACCCGCCTCGAACAGCAGGATGTTCAGCGAGCCGCCGTACTGGAAGTAGCCGATCTCCTCGCCCTTCTTCACCTCGACCGGGGCCGACTTCTCGTCGATCCTCCGGAACTTCTCCTGGAACTTCACGGAGCCGATCGAGTTGAGGCCGACGGGTACCAGGGCGACGTAGCCGTCGCCGTTCGGCTTTCCCTCGTGGTCCAGGTACGGTGTCTCGATGATGGCGTAGCCGCGGCGGAAGTCCTCGAAGAGGCTGTAGTCGTACCCGTAGCCGACGTTCCCCTTGTTGAGCAGGTCCGGGAAGTCCCGGATCCCGTAGTAGACGCCGTGGACGTCCTCGCTGGACTCCACCACCTTGCCGCCGACCGGGGCGTGGTAGCGGTGGTAGGTGTCGGGCATGAGGATGCACGACACGGCCGTGCCGCCGATGAAGTTCTCGGCGTACTTGGAGCCGTTGAGCAGTCTGCTCACGCTCATGGTGACGGCGGCCTTGATCGGGAGCGGTGTGTCGGGCGCCAGGTTGTCGACGACCATGTTGATGACGCAGTCGGTCGGAGCGGTCACGACGCTGGGGTCGTCGGGGTGGTCGATCGGCCGGGCACCGGGCTTCAGTTCCCTGATGAAGAACTTGTTGAGGGTCGACCAGTCGCCCTTCTTGAAGTCGGCCATCCGCTTCGGGCCGAGTTCGTCGATCCACTGCTGGACCAGTTTCTCGGAATCCTCGGAATCCATCTGCTTGCCCTGCAGCTGCGTGAAGTCGGCCAGCACGTCACGCCCTGATTCGCTGGTCACGAACGCGAGCCCGGCGGCGTTCTCGTAGCTGATCCAGCTGAATTTCCGGATGTACTTCAGGCCGTCGGAGATGGGCTGCTTCCAGCCCCAGTCGTACCACTCGACGAAGAATTCGGCCAGGGTCTTTCCGTTCGCTCCCCGCCAGTCCTTGTAGACGTCCGAGTCCGGGTAGACCGTGGGCGGCGTCAGACCCCTGATCGCCGCGTCGAACTTCTTCCTGAAGTCGCTCTTTTCGTCATCGTAGAGCTTCTCGACCTTCTCCTTGAACTCCTTGATGTTCTGCGAGGTCACGTCCTGGCGTCCTTCCGCACGGTGGGGTTCTCCGGCGCTGCTGCGCCCTCACCAGTACGTCCCGATCAGCGGAGAACCGCGCCCGCGGCTAGGCCGTTCGTCTGGAAACCACCTCCGCCCGGCGGTACGGCGCGTGTCGTGCCCGGCCGTGGGTGGTCCTGAAGTCGTCGCGGTGGAGGGGCACCTCGGCGGGGGATCGCGGTACCGGTGGCGGATGTGACGACGCGACGGCCCGGCGCGGGAAGCCCCCCGCGCCGGGCCGTCCGGTCCGTCCGGCGACGGATCACCCGCGCCGGTCGAACAGTGGCACCCGCACCGGTTCCGGTCGGGCGGCGCCGGCCCGGCCCGACAGCGAGGAGTCCTGCGGCGACAGCATCAGCGCGATGCCGCCGAGGGCGAGCAGCACCAGGATCGCCACCGCGAGCGGAGTGATGAACTGTGAGGCCGGCAGGCCACCGATCGGAGTGCGGTCGTCCAGTACGACCGAGACCGCCGCCATGCCGGTGTAGTGCATGGAGACCACGGCGACTCCGGCGATCAGCGCCGAGGCCAGCGAGGCGAGCAGGCCGGTGATGTTCAGCGTCATCCACAGGGCGACGGTGGACGCGGCCACCGCGATCGCGACCGAGGCGGCCACGGTGGCCGGGTCGTAGGAGACCTGCCCCTGGACGTGCATCGCGGTCATGCCGAGGTAGTGCATCGCCGCCACGCCCAGGCCCATCACCGTCCCGCCGACCAGCAGGGTGGACAGGCCGCGCGGCCGGTAGCCGACGTAGAGGATGCCGAGACCGCAGACCGCGATCGCCAGCAGCAGGCTGCACAGCGTCAGCGGCACGTTGTAGAGGATGGTCGAGCCTGTGACGGTGAAGCCGAGCATCGCGATGAAGTGCATCGTCCAGATGCCGCAGCCGATCTCGGCGGCGCCGAGCAGCAGCCAGCCGAGCCGACGGCGCGGCGGCAGGTCCAGGGCGCGGACGGTGCAGCGGAGGCCGAGTGCGGCTCCGAGGCAGGCGACCAGGTAGGACAGGACCGGGTTGATCCAGCCGTAGTGGAAGCCGTCGATGGGGGCGGTGTGGGGGTGCATGGAGGTACCTGGGCTGACGTTCGTTGGCGGATGCGGACGGGAATGGACCGCGCCGGGGGAGGGGCGGCGCGGGCTTCCGGTTCCAGGGGTACACGAAGGATTCGAACCCCCGGGGAAGCCGGGTTGAAGGGGAGTGGTCCACCGGTCGGCGGGG
This sequence comes from Kitasatospora sp. NPDC004723, assembly GCF_040609255.1. Lineage (NCBI taxonomy): Bacteria > Bacillati > Actinomycetota > Actinomycetes > Kitasatosporales > Streptomycetaceae > Kitasatospora > Kitasatospora sp. NPDC004723. Next base: position 389,266 of record NZ_JBEXJT010000002.1, read on the forward strand.
CCCGGGTACCCGGGCCGCGGCCGCACCCGCTCCGGTCGGTGTGCCGTCACCTCGCTGCTCGAAGGCCCCGGTTCGGTGAACCTCGTGGTACGCCCGGAGTCGAGGGTCACGGGCGGTGCCACGGGGGCGGCAGGGCTCTGCCGGGGCCTTGCGTGCGGACACATACTAACGACCCCCGCCGGTCAAGGACCTGACGGGGGTGTTCGGGGGTTGTTTCGTGAAGGGTTTCGGGTGGACGGACCGTCGGCCGTGGTCCGGCGTCGGCCGCACCGACCGGGCGCAGCCCCGGTGCGGCCGACGCCGGACCCGGGTCAGTGCGAGGTGGTCCGGCCCAGGCGGGCGGTCAGGAGGTTCGGGTCCTGCTGGGTGACGTACGCGGCGTCCGCGATCCAGACGCGGTCGCCGCGGACGGCGAGGGAGGTGGGGTTCTGCAGGCCGTCCGAGTGGTCGAGCGCGATGGTGTGGGTGCCGTCGCCGGCGATCAGCGCGATCTCGCTGCTGCCGTTGAGGGCGGCCAGGATCTGGTCGCCGCGGCCGGTGAAGGCGAAGTCGTCGATGCTGGGCAGACCGGTGGCGACGACCCGGGCCGGGCCGGCGGTGCCGTCGCCCCGGATCGGGATGCGCAGCAGGGTGCCGTTGTCGAGGTTGGAGACCCAGGCGGCGTGGTCGTGGATCTTGATGCCGTTGGCGCCGAGGAAGCCGTTCGGCTGCAGGGCGGTGCCGGTGGCCCACCGGACGGCGGTGCCCCCGCCCGGGGGGATCCGCCAGACGGTGCCGAGGACGGAGTCCGCGGCGTACAGGAAACCGGTGCGCCCGTCCCGGGCGAGGCCGTTGGGCAGGGCGTCGGCGGGCAGGGCGGTGACGCGCTCGGGGGTGCCGCCGGGGGCGAGCCGCCAGATGCCGGTGAGGTCGGCGGTCCCGGTCGCGTAGATGAAGGAGAGGACGCCGTCGTCCGCGCGCACGACGCCGCCGAGGAACGGGGCCGTCAGGGCCGGGGTGGCCGAACCCGGGGCCGGGGCGGGCAGGGTGGCGAGGACGCGGACGGCGCCGTGGCGGTCGATCTCGGCCAGCTGACGGGAGAAGGCGAAGGTCACGACGGTGTTGCCGTTCGGCAGCACGGTGATGTTCTCCGGCTGCTGGCCCCGGGCGAGGTCGAGGTGGGCTATCGCCGTGGGGGTGCTCAGCGGGGGAGCGGCGGCCCGGGCGGGCGTCACGGCGACGGTCGAGGCCGTCGCGGCCAGCGCCACCGCGGCGACCCGGAGGAGGGGAGTGGTACGCATGGTGCGGTTCCTTTGCGTTCGGGCGGACGGGGAATCAGGAATCGACGCCACGTGTGGAGTCGTCTCAGCCTAGGGAGGCACCGCCCCGCGTGTTGGCCTTTCGGCGTACGGCGGTTGGCCCCGTCGGGTCCTTCCCGGCAGGGCCGTGCCGGGCCGTCCCACAAAAACTTAGAAACTCAAGGTTTTGGGGTTCCCGGCGCTCCGGGTGCCTCGTAGACTCCGCTCATGACCAAGCCGAGAGGCCATTACGCCAAAACCTCCTCGAAGCGGCAGCAGATCATCGAGGCCGCGCTCGCCGCCTACGCCGAGGCGGGCAGCCGCAAGGTGTCGGTGCGCGACATCGCCCAGCGGGTCGGGATGACCGATGCCGGGGTCCTGCACCACTTCGGCGGCCGGGAGGCCCTGCTCACGGCCGTGCTCGCCGCCCGCGACGCCGCCGCGGAGGAGCGGTTCGGCGCGTTCGAGGCCCGCAGCGCGGGCGACTTCCTGCAGGTCCTGGCGGCCAACGCGTCGACCCCCGGTCTGGTCAAGCTCTTCGTGGACCTCGCCGCGGCCGCCGCCGAGCCGGACCACCCGGCCCATGACTACTTCGGCGAGCGCTACGACCGCTACCGCCGGCGGTTCGCCGAGCAGCTCGTCGCGCAGGCCTCCGCCGGGCCGGCCCCGGACGGACCGGTCGCCGACGGACCGGTCCCCGACGAGTGGGCGGGCGCCGTGGACGCGGACCGCGCGGCCGAAGCCGCCTGGGCGGCCCGGATCCTGATCGCCGCGACGGACGGCCTGCAACTCCAGTGGCTGCTCGACCCCCGGATCGACATGGCCGACGACATCCGCCGCCTCGCCGACGTGCTGCTGAACGCCCCGGGGGACCGCGACCGCCCGGCGGGCTGACCGCACGCCGCAGCAGCCCTCCTTCGGCGGTGCGCCGCCCCCTCACCACCCTCCCTCACCACCCGCGCCCACCGCCCCGCCCCCCGAGCGGGCCCGTGACGGCACTTCCCCGAGGACACCCATGGACACGGACGTCATCATCGTCGGAGCCGGCCTGGCCGGACTCACCGCCGCCCACGAACTCACCTCCCGGGGACGCCGGGTGATCCTGGTCGACCAGGAGAACGCCGCCAACCTCGGTGGCCAGGCCTGGTGGTCGTTCGGCGGACTGTTCCTGGTGGACTCGCCCGAACAGCGCCGGATGCGGGTCAAGGACTCCTTCGAGCTCGCCTGGAGCGACTGGCGGGGCAGTGCGCGGTTCGACCGGCAGGAGGACGAGGACAGCTGGGCGGTGCGCTGGGCCCGGGCGTACGTCGAGTTCGCGGCCGGCGAGAAGCGTTCCTGGCTGGCCGGACACGGGCTGCGCTTCCTGCCCACGGTCGGCTGGGCCGAACGCGGCGACCTGCGCGCCGACGGGCACGGCAACTCCGTCCCCCGCTTCCATGTCGCCTGGGGCACCGGGACCGGCGTCGTCGAGCCCTTCGCCCGCTACGCCCGGCAGGCCGCCGCCGACGGGCTGCTGACCTTCCGCCACCGGCACCGGGTCGACGCACTCGTCGTCACCGACGGCGCGGTGACGGGTGTGCGCGGTCGTGTCCTGGCCGACGACGACTCGGTGCGCGGCGCGGCCTCCAACCGTGACGAAGTCCGCGACTTCGAACTCACCGCCCAGGCCGTCGTGGTGGCCGCCGGCGGTATCGGCGCCAACCACGACCTGGTCCGCGCCCACTGGCCCGCCCGGCTGGGCGCCCCGCCCCGGCACATGGTCACCGGCGTCCCCGCCTACGTGGACGGCCGGATGCTCGCCATCACCGCCGAGGCCGGGGCGCGCCTGGTCAACAGCGACCGGATGTGGCACTACACCGAGGGCCTACACAACTGGAACCCCGTCTGGCCCGGCCACGGCATCCGGATCCTGCCCGGCCCCTCCTCGATGTGGTTCGACGCGCTGGGCCGCCGGCTGCCCGAGCCCTGCCTGCCCGGCTACGACACCCTGGGCACCCTGCGCCACCTGCGCACCGACCCCGAACTGGCCGGGCACGACCACTCCTGGTTCGTGCTCACCCAGAAGATCATCGAGAAGGAGTTCGCCCTCTCCGGCTCCGAACAGAACCCCGACATCACCGCCGGCGACCGCACGGCCTTCGTGCGCGAGCGCCTGCTGAGCAAGGGCGCGCCCGCCCCGGTCGAGGCGTTCAAACGGCACGGCGAGGACTTCGTCACCGCCGCGACGCTGGAGGACCTGGTCGCGAGGATGAACGCGCTGACCGAGCGCCCGCTGCTGGACGCGACGACGATGCGCCGTCAGATCGAGGCCCGGGACCGGCAGTTGGCCAACCCCTTCGGCAAGGACGCCCAGATCCAGGGGATCCACAACTCCCGCCGCTACCTCGGCGACCGGCTCGGCCGCACCGCCGCGCCGCACCGGCTGCTCGACCGGGCCGCGGGCCCGCTGATCGGCGTCAAGCTGCATGTGCTCACCCGCAAGACGCTCGGCGGCATCCAGACCGACCTGGCCTCCCGTGCGCTCGGCGCCGACGGCACGCCGGTGCCGGGGCTCTACGCGGTCGGTGAGGCCGCCGGGTTCGGCGGCGGCGGCGTCCACGGCTACAACGCGCTGGAAGGCACCTTCCTCGGGGGCTGCCTGTTCTCCGGTCGCGCGGCCGGCCGCGCCGCGGCGGAGGCCACCGTCTGACCGCAGCCCCCGGCGCCCGCCGCCGCCTCGGCCGCCACGCCGACGACCTCGCCGCGCTCCGGTGCGCACGCGCAGGACATGGCGGCGGGCCCTGCCGACCCGTCGTCCTGAGCCGTCCCCCGGGCACCGCCGGGAGGGCGGCGCGATGGGTTTTTGGCCACCGAAGGGCGTGTTTCCGGCAGGTCGGGTCGGGACTTGCCGGTGTTGTGACGTCCGGGTTGTCCGGTTCGGTGATCGATGGTTACCTCGGTCCTCGTGACATCGTTGGTATCAGGCAAATCATTCAGAACTGACGTCACGTCAGAAGCGGACGGGCCGTCAAGAAACGTGCGGCACAAGGGTTCAAGATCGAGTCCTGATGAAGCATCAGGAAACCCACTCGGCCCCCGGGTGCGCCCGGAGGAGGCCGTCCCGGTGGCGGTGGACGAGCGGGACCGGTGCTTCTTCGACCACCCGCTCGACCATGTGCCCGGGATGGTGCTGGTGGCCGCGATCCTGGACGAGGTCCGGGCGCTGGCACCGCGGCGGGCGGGCGCGGCCGACGGGCGGATGCGGCTGTCGCTGACCTTCGACCGGATGTGTGAGCTGGGCCGGCCGGTCTGGCTGCACAGCGAGCCCGCCGCGGCCGACGGCGGACCGGCGTGGCGGCTGCTGGCCGTGCAGGACGGGGCGACCGTCTGCCGGGCCTCGGTCGCGCTCGAAGGCGGCGGGCCGGTCGTCCCGGCCGGGGCCGTCCGGGCCCTGCTCGCCGGCCCCGGCCGGGAGGGCGGCGCGCCCGCGGACCAGGCCCTGGTCCACCGCCGGCGGCCGGAGAACGTGCTGGTGGGCGGGCCGGCGCGGGTCGAACGGGCGGCCGTGCTGGTGCCCCCGCCGGGACACCGGCTGGCGGGCGCCGGGGCGCACACCCCGGCCGCGCTGATCGAGTCGGCCCGGCAACTGGCGACACTGCTGGGCCACACGGCCCACGGCCGGGACGCCGACGCGCAGATGCTCTGGCTGTCGCTGGAGGCGGACCTGCCGACCGGCCTGCCGGCGACGGTGCCGCTGGAGCTGTGGTGGGAGTTCGTACCGGCGCGCGGCCTGCGGTCGGTGTTCCGGTTCGTGGTGGTGGACGTGGAGAGCGGCGAACGGCACGGACGCCTGGAGATCGGTGTCCAGACCCTCAGCCGTGCCGGTTATCTGAAGCGGAGGGCGGCCCGATGAGTACGGTGGAACCGATGGCGGGCGGCGCGGGATCGCCCTGGGCGGTGCGCGCGCCGCGACTGCTGTTCGTGCTCGCGGTCCTCGCGGTCGGTACCGGTCTGGTGGTCCACCTGCGGCACGCGGGCGACCCGGTGGACCTGGTCGCGGCCGTGCTGGCCGCCTGCTACCTGGGCTGGCTGGCGGTCGAGATCCCGGTGACCTTCCGCAGCTCCGGCGCCGCGCCGCGCGAGTCGGCGACCCTGCTGCTCTACGCGGCGGCCCGGATCGCGACGGTCTCCGCGGCCGTGCTCGGTCCGCTGCCCTGGGACGACTGGTCGCCGCTGCTGCTGGTCCCGGCGGCGGTGTTCGTCGGCGGAGTCGTGCTGCGCCAGGTCGCGATCCACACCCTGGGCCGGTTCTACTCCCACCACGTCACCCGCCAGAGCGACCACCAGGTGGTCACCTGGGGCGTCTACCGCTTCATCCGCCACCCCGCCTACGCCGGGATGCTGTCGGCGCACCTCGGCTTCGTCGCGTTCTTCCTGAACCCGCTGAGCGCCGTCCTGCTGGTCGCGCTCTGCGCCGCGATCACCTTCCGGATCCGCACCGAGGAGCGGATGCTGGCGCACATCCCCGGCTACCGCGCCTACGCGGACGGCCACGCCCGCCTCGTGCCGGGGCTGTGGTGAGCGCGCCCGCCCGCCCGGCGCGGGTCCGGCTGCCGGCGACCCCGGACGAACTGCTGACGACCACCCGCTCGGTGCGTCTGCGCCTGGACCCGACGCGCCCGGTGGACCTCGACCTGGTGCGCGCCTGCGTGGAGATCGCGCTGCAGGCGCCCAACGGGGGCAACACCCAGCGCTGGCACTGGCTGGTGGTGGCCGACGACGACCTGCGCAAGCGCGTCGCGGAGGTCTACCGGCGGGTCTTCGAGGTCCGCTACCCGCCGTCGGCCTCCGCCGGTACGTCCGGGGTCGGGGTGACCGACCGGATGCTGACCGGCGGCCGGCACCTGGCCGAGCACCTGCACGAGGTGCCGGTCCTGGTGATCCCCTGCCTGGACCTCGGCGGCCGGCCGCTGCCCGAGGGCAACCAGGCGGGCGTGTGGGGCTCGCTGCTGCCGGCCGCCTGGAGCTACATGCTCGCCGCGCGCGCCCGCGGCCTCGGCACGACGTGGACCACGGTGCACCTGGACGCGGAGCGGGAGGTCGCCGACATCCTCGGACTGCCGGACGGCGTGCGCCAGGGGGCGCTGATCCCCACCGCGCACGTGGTGGGGGACGGATTCGGACCGGCGCCGCGCCGGTCCGTCGACAGTGTGCTGCACCTGGACGGCTGGGGCGGCGCGGAATGGGGCGGTGGGTCGGATGACTGAGCTCGTGGTGACCGCGGCGGCCGACGGCGCCGCGCTGGCCGACGCCGCGCGGGTGGGCCACAAGTTCGCCCGTCAGGAGCTGCTGCGGCAGGCCGGGTTCCGGGTGCCGGAGTTCTTCTGCCTGCCCGCCGCCGCCTTCGACCGGGCCCTGGACGCGCTGCGCCCCGCGCTGCCGCCGCTGCCGGCCGACGGCGCCGCGCGGGACGCCGTCGAGGCCTGGTGCGCGGCGGCCCGCGAAGCGCTGGCCTCCTCGGCCCTGCCCCCGGCGCTCGCCGAGCGGGTCCGCAAGGAGTTCGCCGCGATCGCCGGGCCGGAGGGCCTGGTCGCGGTCCGGGCCTGCGTCGTGCCCGCCGGCTCGCCGCACGCCGACCCGCCGGAAGCCGCCTCGCCGGCCGGCCGCCCGGACGAGGAGATGGGGGAGGACAGCGCCGTCGACCCGTTCGCGGGCATGAGCGACAGCTTCCTCTACGTCGACGAGGACGGTCTGGCCGACGCCGTGGTGCGCTGCTGGGCCTCGGCCTTCAACGCCCAGGCGGTCCGCTACCGCATCCTGCGCGGACTCGACCCGCGCCGGGCCCGGGTCGCGGTCGGCGTGCAGCGGATGGTGCTCGGCACCCGGTCGTTCGTCGCGTTCACCCGTGACCCCCGGGACGGCTCGGCGCGCCGGGTGGTCGCGGCCGCGTACGGCATCGGCGAGGGCGTCGTCCAGGAGAAGGCGGACATCGACCACTTCTTCCAGGACCCGGCCACCGGCGCGGTGAGCGCCCGGACCGTGCACAAGCGGTGGTCGATGGGCCTGCCCGAGGGCGCCGCCTCCGGTACGCCGGTCCTGCTGCCGGTCGCCGGGGAGCTGGCGGACGTGCCGGTCCTCGACGACGACCAGGTGCGCGCGGTGGGGGAGTTGGCCGCGCGGGTGGAGGAGCTCTTCGGCGTCCCGCAGGACATCGAGGGCGCCCTCACCGAGGACGGCACCGTCCACCTGCTCCAGGCCCGCCCGATGGTCACCGCCCCGGCCGCCCCCGTCGACGCCGCGCCCGACGCCCGGGCCGAGGGGCCCGACGCCCCCGCCGAGGAGCCCGCCCGGGTCTACTGGGGCAACCACAACATCACCGAGAGCTTCCCCGGCGTCTCGGGCGCCCTCACCTACTCCCAGTCCCGCGAGTTCTACCGCCGCTCCTTCGCCGACCTCTACCGGCGGATGGGCGTGCCCGACTCCTGGGTGCGGGACAACGCGCACCGCCTCGCCCGGATGGTCGGCTACCTGGAGGGCCAGGTCTACTATCGGCTGGACGACTGGCAGGCCCTGCACGGGCAGATGCCGATGTTCGAACTGGTGCGCAAGGGCTGGGAACAGGCGATGGGCATCACCGGCCCGGCCCGCGCCGAGCGCCGCTGGGCCGCCCCGGCGGTCGCCCGCGCGCTGCCGCGCCTCGCCTGGCGCAGCGTCGCGCACCCCTGGCAGGTGAAGGGCTTCCTGCGCTGGTGGGACCGGCAGATGGCGGAGGCGGAGACCGTCGGCGACTCGCCCGAGGAGCTGATCGCCTTCTACCGCCGGCTGTGGGAACGCGCCGGCGAGCGCTGGGGCGTCACCCTGGTCAACGCCTTCCTCGCCCTCGTGGTGCTCGGCGCGGGCGGCACCCTGCTGCGCCGCTGGACCGGCGAGGGCCCGCAGGTCCTGGTCGGACTGATGGGCGGCGGGCGGGAGAACCGTTCCCTTGAGGCCGTCCGCGCGGCCATGGCTCTGGCCGAACTCGTCGGCGGTGTCCCCGAGTTGCGCGCCGCCGTGCTCGACGACGCGGCCGACCCCGAGCAGCTCTGGCAGCAGATCGTCTCCGGCCGCCACGGGGTGGCCGTCGCCGACGCCGCCCGGGGCTACCTCGCCCGCTACGGCGACCGCGCGCTGCACGACCTCAAGCTGGAGGAGCCCACCCCCCGCCAGCGCCCGTGGACCGTGCTCGCCCTGATCCGCCCGCTGGTGCGCCAGGGGGCGACCGTGGCCGCCAACCGCGCCGACGAGCAGGCCGCCGCCCGGCGCGCCCGCGAGCGGCTGCGCGAGGTGTGCCCCAACCCGGCGCAGCGCGCCGTCCTGCTCGGCCTCACCTCGCTCGCCCGGGACCTCGCCCGGATCCGCGAGGACACCCGGTTCTGCCGCACCCAGCTGTTCGGCCTCTCCCGGGAGGTGATGTGGCGGCTCGGCGCGGAACTCGCCCGCACCGGCGTCCTGGACGACCGGCTCGACGTCGCCGATCTGACCGTCGAGGAGGTCATCGGCGCCTTCGACGGCACCGGGACGGTCCGCGACCTGCGCGCCCTGGTGGCGCTGCGCCGCGCCCAGCGCGAGGAGTGGGCCGGCAACCCGCAGCGGCCCGCCCTGCTGGGCACCCCGGCCGGCCTGCCGCTCGCCCGGGCCCTGCCGCACGCCGTGGCGGTGGACGCGGCCGGGGCCGTCGGCGACGGCCTGCTGCGCGGGATCGGCTCCAGCGGCGGCGTGGTCCGGGGCCGGGCGGCGGTGGTGCTCGACCCGTCCACCGACCCCGACCTCGCCACCGGGCGCATCCTGGTCGCCCGGGAGACCGACCCCGGCTGGCTGTTCCTGATGATGTCCGCCGCCGGCATGGTCGTCGAGCGCGGCACCCTGCTGTCGCACACCGCGATCACCGGCCGGCTGCTGGGCGTGCCCACCGTGGTCGCCGTCCCGCAGGCCACCACCGCGATCCAGGACGGCGCCTGGATCGAGATCGACGGCACCGCCGGGACCGTGCGCCTGCTCCCACCGGCCGAACAGCCCGCCGAACAGCCCGCCGAACCGGCCACGGAGCAGCCCGCCGAGCAGCCGGTCGACCAGCTCGCCGAACCGGTCGGCCCCACCGTCAGCACCGAGAAGGGCGAGACGCCATGACCGACCCGGCCCGCTTCCCGTTCCCGCCCGCCGGCGACGTCCGCCCGCCCGACGCCTACCACGGCCTGCGGCGCACCGGCACCCCGCACCCCGTCCAACTGTCCAGCGGGCAGCCCGCCCTGCTGGTCACCCGTCACCAGGACGTCACCGCCGTGCTCGGCGACGACCGCTTCAGCCGTGCCGGCTACACCGAGCTGGCCCGCCCGCTGTTCGCCCGCAAGACCGAGTCCGTCCTGCTGGCCACCGCCGACGCGCCCGACCACACCCGCCGCCGCCGAGCGATCCTGCCCGCCTTCACCGCGCGCCGGGTCCGGCTGCTGCGCCCCCGCCTGGAGGCCCTCGCCGAGCACCTGCTCGACGAACTGACCGGCGGCGCCCCCTCCGGCGAGGCCGACCTGGTCGGCGGCTTCACCGTGCCGTTCCCGATGCAGGTCATCTGCGAGGTGCTCGGCGTCCCGCTCGACGACGGCGCGATGCTGCGCGCGGAGGTCGACGTCCTGATGTCCACCTCCGGGCACACCCGCGAGGAGGTCGCCGCCACCCAGGCCCGGATGGACGACTACTTCACCGCCCTCGTCGCGGACAAGCGGCGCGCCGCCGCGGCCGGCACCCCGGCCGACGACCTGCTCACCAGGCTCGCCCTGCGCGCCGACGACGACCCCGGTCAACGGCTGTCCGACCGCGAGGTGGTGGCCCTCGGCTCCGGGATGCTGATGGCCGGCTACGAGACCACCGGCAACTCCTTCGGCATGTGCGTCCTGCTGCTCCTGCGCCACCCCGGGCTGGTCAGGACCCTGCGCGAGCGGCCCGAGCGGATCCCGGCCGCGGTCGAGGAGATGCTCCGCTTCACCTCCCTCAACAACACCGGCGGCGCGCCCCACCTGGTGACCGAGGACACCGAGCTGGGCGGCTGCCCGGTGGCGGCGGGGCGGATCGTCGTCCCGCTCACCGACGCCGCCAACCGCGACCCGGCGGTCTTCGCCGACCCGGACGCGTTCGACCCCGACCGCCCGGACGTCGCCGCCCACCTCGCCTTCGGCCACGGCCGCCACCTCTGCCTCGGGGCCGAACTCGCCCGCGCCGAACTGCGGATCGGCGTCGGCGCGCTGCTCCGCCGCTTCGACCAGCTGGAACTCGCCCTCCCGGAGGAGGAGCTGGAGTGGCGTCGGACGATGTTCATCAACGGCGTCTGGCGGCTTCCGGTCCGCTGGAGCGCCGCCGCACCCGCCGCGGGGCGGCCGGCATGACCCACCGGCCCACCCTCCCGGCCCCCTCCACCTCGCCCGCCGCGCCCGCCGCGCCCGCCGCACCGGCCCCGCTCGCCGCCCGGCTCGCCGCGTTCGTCCGCGGCAGCTTCCCGCTGCCGCTCTCCCTGGTGTTCGCCGCCGCCTGGGCGCTGGGCGCCACCGGCCTGTTCGCCGCCGCCGACGAACGCGTCACCCACTGGCGGCCCGGGTGGGGCACGGCGACGGCCGCCCTCACCGTCCTGGTCGACCTGCTCCTGCTGCGCGCCGCCGACGACCTGCGCGACCTGCCCTACGACCGGCGCCACAACCCGTCCCGTCCGCTGGCCCGCGGCGCCGTCCTGCCCCGCGACCTGTACGCGCTCGCCGCCGCCGGAGCCGCGCTGCTGCTCCTGCTCAACGCCGGCGACCGCCCCGCCCTGCTCCTGCTCGCCGCCCAGTTCGGCTACACCGCCCTGCTGGTGGGGGCCGAGCTGCGGCTCGGGTGGCCGCGCGGCGACGCGATGGTCACCGGCGTGCTGCTGAGCTCCCCGGTGCAGATCCTGCTCAACCTCTACCTCTACGCCGTGTTCCTGCACGACACCGGCGCGGACCCCGGCACCCTCGGGCAGGAGGCCCGCCACGTGCTCCCGCTGCTCGCGGTGATCATGCTGGCGGCCACCCACCACGAACTGGCCCGCAAGATCGTGCGCACGCCGGGCCCGCACGAGCGCAGCTACGTCCGGGTGTTCGGCCTGCGGACCACCGTCGCGCTGGCGCTCGGCTCCGCCGCCGGGTCCGCCGCCGTCTCCCTGGTGGTGCTGCGCCCCTGGTCGGGCGGAGCGGCGGGCTGGGGCTGGTCGGTGCTGCTGCCGCCGGTGCTCGTCGTGCTCGCCGCCCGCCGCTTCACCCGTACCGGGGCGGCACGCTGGCCCGTCGCGGCGGTGGCCGGCTACCTGCCGGCCGTCTTCGTCTGCCACCTGCTGACCGGCCTGGGGAGCACCTCATGAGGACGGACCACCTGTACATCGCCGGCCTGGCCGCGCACCTGCCCCGGCTCCGGCCGCTCACCGAGGAGGTCGCCGCCGGCCGGCCCGGCGCCGAACAGGCCCTGGCCGACGGCTGGACGAGCGTGTCGGTCGCCGACGACACCCCGGCGCCGGAACTCGCCGCCGAGGCCGCCCGGCTCGCCCTGAAACGCTCCGGCCTGCGGGCCGAGGACGTCCGGCTGGTGCTGCACGCCGGCACCTACCACCAGGGCCCGGACGGCTGGTACGCCGCCCACTACCTGCAGCACCACGTGCTCGGCGGCACGGCGCCGGCGATCGGCCTGGACCAGGGCTGCACCGCGATGCTGGACGCCGCCCGGCTGGCCCACGGCCACCTGGTCCACGCCCCGCAGCGGTCCGCCGTCCTGGTCACGGCGGCCGACAACTTCGGCGCCCCGGGCATCGACCGGTTCACCTACGCCCACGGCTTCGGCGCCGGCCGCGGCTCGATCCTCGGCGACGCGGGCTGCGCCGTGCTGCTGTCCGCCGCCGCGGGACCGCTGCGGATCCGCTCCGTCGCCCAGTCCTCGCTCTCCTCCTGGGAGCGGGTCTACCGGGGGACGGAGGACCTGTTCCCGCCGAGCCCGGCGGGCGGCACCAGGATCCCCATGGGCCTGCGGATGGGCGCCTACGCGGACCGGGTGACCGACCGTGACCTGCGCCTGAGCATGGCCCGCGACCTCACGCAGGCCCGCACCGACCTCGCCCGCCGGGCGATGGAGGAGGCGGGCGTCACCGCGGCGGACATCAGCCGGGTCGCCCATGTCTTCACCGGCCACCCCCGCTACCTGGAGGGCCTGCTGCGCCCGCTGGGCATCGACCCCGGGCGCGGCATGCTCGACCTCGGGCGCACGCTCGGCCATCTGGGCGCCTGCGACCAGTTCCTGTCGCTGGCCCACCTGGTGGACACCGGCGCGGTCGGCCCGGGCGACCACGTCCTGCTCCTCGGCAACGGCGCCGGCATCTCGCTGGCGGCGGCCGTCGTCGAGGTGCTGGACGACCCCGCCTGGTAGCCGCCCGGAGCCCTCCGCCCGGGGAGGGCGGAACCGGCCGTTCGTCGGCGGGAATCGGCCGTGGACGCGGCCACGGCCGGTGCCTCGCCCGCGCATGACGTAGTCATGTACATTGCCGCCCGACCCGGGCGGCCGTAGCAGCGCGGCCCCGCGTCCACCCCCGCACCAGGCCCCCGCACCAGGCACCCCGCACCACGCCACGGCACCACGTCACCGTACGGGCCACCGCATCCGCCGAGTGCGGAACCGCGGCGCGGGCCGCCGCCCGAGCGCACGTGCGTACCCAAGGACAGTGTCCCGTTCCGGCGATCACCCCTGGAGTGTGCCTGTGTCATGGTTCCCACCCGCCGCGGGAGGCCCGCCCGGCTCCCGCAGCCGCACCCGTACCCGCGCACCACGCGGCCGCTGGACGGCGGCCACCCTCTCCGCCGCCCTGCTGGGCGGACTGCTGCTCGGAGTGCAGCCCGCCTCGGCCCGGCCGGAGCCCGAGCCCCCGTCCGCCGACCGCAAGCCCGCCGCGGCCCAGCAGCCGGCCCGCGACCGGGCCTCCGCCCGGCTCGCGGCCCGGCTCACCGGCAAGCCGGTGGAGGTGCCCACCGAACGCACCGAGACGGCGACGACCTGGGCCAACCCCGACGGCACCCTCACCCTGGAGGTCGCGGCCGGCCCGGTGCGGATGCGCCGCCCGGACGGCGGCTGGGCCGACGTCGACGTCAGTTTCGCCAAGCGCCCCGACGGCTCCGTCGCCTCCAAGGCCCACCCGCGCGGGCTCGCCCTGGCCGGGGCGCCGAGCGCCCGGCGGGCCGGCTCCTTCGCCGAGGCCGCCGCCACCCCGGCCGAGGACCTGCTCACCCTCAGCGCCGGCGGCCGGGGCGTCGCGGTGCAGTGGCGCGGCGGCCTGCCCGAACCCCGCCTGGACGGCGCCCGGGCCACCTACCAGGACGTCCTGCCCGACGCGGACCTCGTCATCGACGCCACCCGCACCGGCTACGAGCAGTCCGTGATCCTCAAGCGGCGCCCCACCGGCCCCGCCGACTACACCCTCGCACTCAAGGCCCCGGGGATCGACGCGCGCCAGAACGAGGACGGCGGCGTGACGTTCGTCGAGTCCGCCACCGGGCGCGAACTCTCCACGATGCCCGCCCCGGTCATGTGGGACGCCACCGTCGACCCGAAGTCCGGCGAGCACACCCGCCGGGCACCGGTGGGCCTCGAGGTCACCCGCTCCGGCGACACCCTCGAACTGCACCTCAGCCCGGACGCCGCGTTCCTCGCCGACCCGGCGACCCGCTACCCCGTGACGGTCGACCCCTCGGACACCGGGCTGTCCGACGTCTTCGACACCTGGGTCCAGCAGGGCGAGACGACCGACGCGTCCAGCGCCACCGACCTGAAGATCGGCTGGCCGGGCGACTGGGCGGACGTCCCGAAGACCAAACCCCGCATCGCCCGCTCCTTCATCAGCTGGGACATGGCGCCCATCAAGGACGCCCTGGTCTCCAAGGCCACCCTGTCGCTCTACAACTTCCACTCCTGGGACTGCACCAAGCCCGCCGCCTGGGAGGTCTGGGACACCAACAACGCGACGACCGCCAGCCGCTGGACCAACCAGCCGGCCTGGCTGCAGAAGTTCGCGACGTCCACCGAGACCCGCGGCCAGAACTGCGCCAACGGCGCCTACGTCAACGCCGACGTCACCTCGCTGCTCCAGTACTGGGCGGGCCAGTCCACGGTCGGCCGTCAGGGCCTGGGCCTGCGCGCCGCCAACGAGGCCGACACCGCCGGGTGGAAGAAGTTCTACTCCGGGAACGCCGCCGCGAGCCAGATCCCCAAGCTGGCGGTCACCTTCAACTACCGCCCCCGCACCGGCACCGACCAGCAGGCCGGCCCGCCCTTCTTCGCGGACGACGGCGCCTACACCGTCAACACCCTGACCCCCGTCCTGCGCGACACCTTCGCCGACTCCAACAACGACCGGATCAACGGCACCTTCCAGATCGTCGACGCGGCCACCGACCAGCCGGTCGGCGGCTACCTGGTGTCCCCGTGGGGCGCCAGCGGGGAACCGGTGTCCGTGACCGTCCCGGCGGGCCTGCTCCAGGACGGCCGCACCTACCGCTTCCGCACCAACCCCTACGACGGCACCCACTACAACCTCGCCTGGTCGCCCTGGCGCACCTTCACGGTGGACACCGCCGCGCCCTCCGCGCCGACCGCCGTGACCTCCGCCGACTACCCCTCGGCCGCCTGGGTCAAGGGCGTCGGCCAGAGCGGCACCTTCGTGGTCACACCCCCGTCGGCGGACCACCGCTGGCTGGAGTGGACCCTGGACGGCAGCACCTGGAACCGCATCGCCACCGGCGGCACCAACGCGCCCGTCAGCCTGCTGGCCACGCCGACCCACGGCGGCACCAACACCCTCCGGGTGCGCAGCGTGGACCGGGCCGACAACCGCTCCGAGGCGCTGTCCTACGAGTTCCACGCCGGCGCCGGCGGCATCGCCAGGCCCTCCGACAGCCGGCGCACCGCAGCCCGGCTGCCGCTCCAGGCCGAGGCCGACGCCGCGCGCTTCGACGCCGTGACCTTCTCCTGGCGGCGCTCGGACGCCGACGCCTGGGCGCCCGTCCCGCCCGGCCACGTCAGCGCCGCCGGCACCCCGCTCACCGGCTGGCCGGTCGCGCTCGCCGCCGGCCGCAGCCCGGAACTCGCCTGGGACGCCGCCACCACCGTCAGCCCCGACGGCGCGGTGCAGCTGAAGGCCGACTTCACCGGGCCGGGAGGCGCCACCGGCTCCAGCGACCCGCTCAAGGCGATCGTCGACCGCACCGCCGACAACGCCGCCACCGCGGCCGTCGGCCCCGGCACCGTCAACCTGCTGACCGGCGGCTACGGCCTCAGCCGCACCGACGCCTCCTTCTTCGGCACGGCCGTCACCCGCACCGCCTCCTCCCGTGCCCCCCAGGAGGGCGCGGCCCAGGCGGGCCAGGCCGCGATCTTCGGCAAGGAATGGCTCTCCGGCACCGCCACCGGCCGCAAGGACTCCGGCTACACCGCGATCGGCCGCACCTCGGACACCTCGCTGGACGTCCGGCGCACCGACGGCACGGCGCTGCGCTTCACCGCCGACGGGACGGCCACCGGCTGGGTCCCCGAACCCGGCGCCGCCAACCTCACCCTGACCGGCTCCTTCGCCGCCGGCTTCACCCTGACGGACAGCAACGGCGACACCGCCGAGTTCGCCCGGACCGACCCCGCCGCCACCGCCTGGACGCTCACCCGCTCCTCCACCCGGGGGCTCGACAACAGCACCAGCACGATCGTCTCCCAGAACGTCACCGGCCCCGACGGACGGGTCCTCACCCGGCCGCAGCGGGTGGTCGGTCCGAGCAGCGCGGTCGCCTCCTCCGTCTGCGCGGCCGACCCGGCCGTCCGCGGCTGCCGCGTGCTGGAGTTCGTCTACGCCCCCGCCACCACCGCGACCGCCGCCGCCCTCGGGGACGTCGCGGGCCAGGTCAGCGCGATCCGCCTGTGGTCCACCGAACCCGGCGCGAGCGCCGCCACCGCCGTCGACGTCAGTCGCTACGCCTACGACACGAACGGCCGGCTCCGGGAGACCTGGGACCCCAGGATCACCCCCGCGCTGAAGACCGCGTACACCTACGACACGGCGGGCCGCGTCACCGGCCTCACCCCGCCCGGCGAGCTCCCCTGGACCTTCGCCTACGGGCGGGCCGGCAACTCGCCGGCCGCCGGTGACGGCATGCTGCTCACCGCCTCGCGCCCGACCCTGGCCCCCGGCTCCGCCGACCAGGTCGACGGCACCGCCACCACGACCCTGGTCTACGACGTGCCGGTCACCGGCACCGGCGCCCCCTACGACCTGGGCCGCGCCGCCACCGCCTCCTGGGGCCAGCGGGAGACCCCCACCGACGCGACCGCCGTCTTCCCGCCCGACCAGACACCCGCCGCCGGCACCGGGGCGCAGCTCCCCGCGAACGGCTACGGCCGCGCCGACGTGCACTACCTGGACGCCTCCGGCCTGGAGACCGACACCGTCCGGCCCGGCGGGGCCGTCACCGCCACCGACCACGACGCGGCCGGCAACACCGTCCGGCAGCTGAGCGCCGCCAACCGCGCACTGGCCCTGGGCGCCACCGACCAGGACCGCGCGACCCTGGCCGCCCTCGGGATCGCCGCCCTCGGCAGCGCCGAACGGGCCGACCTGCTCTCCACCACGACGACCTACAGCGCCGACGGCAACCGCGAGCTGGAGGTCCTCGGCCCCCTCCACTACGCCACGCTGGAACGGAAACTGACCGCCGGGACGACCGTCGTCGCCGAAGCCGGAACGCAACTGCCGCTGCGGCAGCGGACGGTGAAGGAGTACGACGGCGGCCGGCCCACCGACGGCAGCGCCACCGTCCGCGACCAGGTCACCAAGGAGACCGTCGGCGGACAGCCCCGCATCGACACCGCCCTGCTCGCCGACGCCCGCACCACGGCCACCGGCTACGACTGGGCCAAGGGCCGGCCCACCACGAGCGTCCAGGACCCCGACGGGGCCCGGCTCACCACCACCACCGGCTACGACGCCCAGGGCCGGGTGACCAGCACCGGCCTGCCCGCCTCCACCGGCACCGACGCGGGCACCACGACCACCTCCTACTACACCGCCGACGGCAGCGGCCCCTGCGCCGCCCGGCCCGAGTGGGCGGACCAGGTCTGCGCCGTCGGACCCGCCGCCGACATCACCGGAGGCGGCGCCAACCCCGCCCAACTGCCCCGCCGCACCGTCGAGTACGACCGCTGGGGCCAGACCACGAGCACCGTCGAGACCGCCAACGGCGTCCAGCGGACCACGGCCACCGGCTACGACGCCGCCGGCCGCCGCACCAGCTCCACCGTCACCGGTCCGGGCCAGCCGGTCCCGGTCGTGACCACCGGCTACGACGCCGCCACCGGCCGCCCGGTCAGCACGGCCGCCGCCGGCGCCGGCACCGTCACCACCGCCTACGACCGCCTCGGGCGCACCATCGCCTACACCGACGCCGACGGAGCCACCACCACGACCCGCTACGACCGGCTCGACCGGCCGGTCCTCGTGTCCGACTCCGCGCCCTCCACCCTCAGCTACACCTACGACACCGCCGTCGAACCGCGCGGCCTGCCCACCGCGGTCGGCGACTCGGTGGCCGGCATCTTCACCGCCCGCTACGACGCGGACGGCACCGTGGTCGGCACCGGACTCCCCGGCGGCTACACCATGCGCCAGAGCACCAGCCCGACCGGCACCCCCGTCAGCCGCACCTACACCCGCGACAGCGACGGGACGACCGTCCTCGGCGACGGGATCAGCACCACCGTGCACGGCCAGTGGGCCACCCACACCGCCACCTTCGCCTCGGCCTCCCAGCAGGTCTTCGGCTACGACACCGTCGGACGCCTCACCCGCACCACCTCGGCCGCCGACGGCGTCTGCACCACCCGGACCTACACCTTCGACCGCAACACCAACCGCACCGCCCGCAGCTCCGTCAACGCCGCGCCCGGCGCCGACTGCGCCGCGTCCGGCGGCACCCCGGAGCAGCACGGCTACGACACCGCCGACCGGCTGACCGACCCCGGCTACGTCTACGACGCCTTCGGCCGGACCACGGCCCAGCCCGGCGCCACCACCTCCTACTACGCCAACGACCTCGTCCGCCAGCAGGGCACCGCCACCGACCGGCAGACCTGGACGCTGGACCCGGCGCTGCGCCTGCGGGCCTGGACCGCCGAGACCAACCCCGGCACCGGCTGGACCCCCTCGCGCAGCCGGATCAACCACTACGGGTGCGCCTGCGACAGCCCCAGCTGGACCGTCGAGGACACCGCCACCGGCGAGCTCACCCGCCAGGTCGCCACGCCCGCCGGAGGGCTCGGTGCCACCACCGCGAAGACCGGCGGGGTGCAGCTCCAACTCGCCAACCTGCACGGCGACATCGTGGTCGTCCTGCCGCTCGACCCGGGCCGGGCGCCGGTCGCGGTGACCTACGACGAGTACGGCAACCGCGCGCCCGGCACCGCCCCGCTGCGGTACGGCTGGCTCGGCTCCCAGCAGCGCTCGGCCGAGACGCCCACCGGGGCCGTGCTCATGGGCGTGCGGCTGTACGACCCGACGCTCGGCCGGTTCCTGACCACCGACCCGGTCCCGGGCGGCAACGCCACCGCCTACGACTACGTGCTCCAGGACCCGAACACCCACTTCGACCTCGACGGCCAGTGGGGGTGGGGCTGGGTGCGCCGGGTCATCGCGTGGTCCAGGCCCTTCCTGATCAGGTGCTGGCGAGGGGGCAGGTTCGCCTGGGAGTACGGGTACACCCCGCAGCAGAAGGCCGCCGCCGCGGCCATGGGGTGCCTCCTCTACCAGCTCTGACGATCCCGCGTACGACGGCCGGTGCCGGGCCCTTCGGGGCCGGGCGCCGGCCGGTTCCGTCCACTCGACCGTTCTTCCGCTCACCCCTGAGAGTGATTTGCACCGATTTCCGTATCCTCCGGTCGTTAGAATTGACGTCTTATGACCAACCGTCAGAACACCAACGGGGGAGCGGATATGGTCGAAGAATCGGCTGACGTGGTGATCCTCGGCGCAGGCCCGGCCGGCCTCGTCCTCGGCAACCTGCTGCACCGGGCCGGCCTCGACTGCGTCGTCCTGGAACGCTCCGACCGCGCCCACCTGCACGCCCGGGCCCGGGCCGGCTTCCTCGCCGCGCACACCGTCCGCGTCCTGGACCGCCACGGCCTCGCCGACGGCCTGCACCGCCGCGGCCAAGCCCACGCCACCTGCGAGTTCCGCACCGCCGACGGCCGCTTCCGGCTCGACTACGCGCACCTGGGCCGCGGCGAGCGCCACACCGTCTACCCGCAGCAGCACCTCGTCGCCGACCTCCTCACCTCCTACCTGGACGCCGGCGGCCGGCTGCACCTCGCCACCGAGGCCCACCGGGTGCTGGACACCGACGGCGAACGCCCGGTCGTCGAGGCGAGCGGCCCGGACGGGCGCCCCGTGCGCTGGCGGGCCCGCTACGTCGCCGGCTGCGACGGCCGGCACGGCGCCGCCCGCCGCTCACTGCCGCCCGGCGCCGTCGTCCACCACCACGACCACGGCCTGTCCTGGCTCGGCCTGCTCGCCGAGGCACCCCCCAGCCTGGACGCCGTCGGCTACGCCGTGCACGAGCGCGGCTTCGCCGGCCACATGGCCCGCACCGCGCAGATCACCCGCTACTACCTGCAGTGCGAGCGCGGCACCCCGCCCGACGCCTGGTCCGAGGACCGGATCTGGCACGAACTCGACGAACGGATGCGCTCGGCCGAGCACGGCCCGCTGCACCGGGGGAGCATCGTCCAGCGCAGCGTCGTCGACCTGGAGTGCGACGTCGTCGAACCGCTGCGCCACGGCGCGCTGCTGCTCGCGGGGGATGCCGCGAGCCTGATCACCCCCTCGGCCGCCAAGGGCGCCAACCTCGCCGTCCTGGAGGCGGAACTGCTGGCCGCCGCCCTGGTCGACGAACTCGCCCACGGCGACGGCCGCGCGCTGGCCGGCTACTCGGCCCGCTGCCTCGAGTACATCTGGCGCGCCCAGGAGTTCTCGCACTGGATGGTCCGGCTGCTGCACGCCGTGCCCACCCCGCACGGCGGCCCGTCCTCCTTCGACGAGGGACTGCGCCGCGCCCGTCTGTCGGCCCTGCGCACCTCGCGGGCCCAGCAGGACTGGTTCGCCGAGAACTACGTCGGCCTCTGACCGTCTCCGATACCGCTGATCCGCGGACACCGCTGATCCGCGGACACCGCTGATCCGCGGACACCGCCGATCCGCGGACACCACTGATCTGATCCACGCACCGAGGACGTACCGCCATGACCACCGAGGACGACACCTCCCGCCTGCACGCGACCGCCGACTTCGTCCGCCGCCACGACACTGCCACCCTCCTGCCGCTGCTGCTGCCCGGCCTCGACACCACCGCACTGCGCTCCCTCACCCGCCACCTGCGCTTCGTGCACGCCGCCCTGCTGGTCTTCCCGCCCGACCCGGCGGCGCTGCGCGCGGACCTGGCCGCCTGCGGCCTGCCCGCCGACGTCCTGCCGGGCCCCAGCACCGTCGTCCGCGAGCGGCTGGCCGACCGTCACCACCACCCGGCAGCCGCGCTCGACGTCACCATCCGGCGCGTCCCCGTGCCCGGCACCGGCCCGACGCCCCGCACCGTCGAGGTGTTCGCGCTGCCGGTGCCGCCCGGCTCCGGACTCCGGCCGCTCGCCGACCACGAACGGACCCACCAGCACGAGGCCCACCTCGCCTTCGAGCTGCCGGACCCGGAGCCGGTGCTGCTGCGCGGCCTCTGCGCCCTGCTCGCCGACCACGGCGCCACCCCCGACGGCGGCGGCCACAACCCCCACGAGGACGGCACCGTCCTCTACTTCACCGCCCCCGCAGACTCCCGGGCCGGCTACCGCCGCCTGGAGCTGTACGCGCCGGGCGACCACCGCGCCGCCCTCGCCGCCCACCTGGCCGCCCCGGCCCCCCGGCCGCCCGCCGAGACCCTGCTGCGCCTGCTGACCGGCGCGTGGACCACCCAGGCGCTCGCCGTCGCCGCCCGCCTGCGCCTGCCCGAGGCGCTGGAACCGGCCGAGGCCCTTCGCCCGGACGAGGCCCCGCACCCGGCCGCCCCCGTCGACCCGGCGACCCTCGCCCACCGCACCGGCACCCACCCCCGCGCCCTGGCCACCCTGCTGCGCTACCTCGCCATGCTCGGCGTGGTCACCCCCGAGGACGACGGCCACCGCCTCACCGCCGTCGGCGCGCTGCTGCGCGAGGACGCCCCGGGCTCGATGCGCCCGCTGGCCCTGATGTACGGCGGACCCTTCTACCGCTCCTTCGGCGCCCTCGACCACGCCGTGCGCACCGGCGAGCCCGCCTTCGACCACCTCTACGGCGAGAACCACTTCGACCACTTCGCCCGCGACCCCGAACTCGCCGAGCTCTTCGACCGCTCCATGGCGGCGAGCGCCCGGATGTTCGACCCCGTCCCCGCCCATCCGGCCCTCACCGCCGCCGCCCGGTTGCCGGCCGGCGCCACCGTCGTCGACGTCGCCGGCGGCAACGGCGAACTCCTCGCCCGTGTCCTCACCGCCCACCCGCGACTGCGCGGCATCCTGCTGGAACGCCCGCACGCCGTCGAGGCCGCCCGCCGCACCATGGCGGAGGCCGGCTGCGCCGACCGCTGCGAGTACCGTGCCGGCGACTTCGCCGACGTCCCCGAGGGCGGCGACGTCTACCTCCTCTCCCGGGTGCTGCACGACTGGGACGACCGACGCTGCCGCGCGATCCTGCGCCACTGCGCCCGCGCGATGCCCGCCCACGCCGACCTGCTCGTCCTCGAACGCCTCCTGCCCGCCGACGGCTCCCCGTCGCTCGCCACCGCCTGGGACCTCCACATGCTCTGCAACGTCGGCGGCCGTGAACGCACCGCCGACCACTACGGCGCCCTCCTCGCCGCCGCCGGCCTGGACCTGCTCGCCCACAGCCCGCTCCCGCTCGACGCCGCTCTCCTCCACGCCCGCCGGCCCGCCACCCCACCGGGAGCCCGCCCATGACCGACGCCGCCACCGCCGACGCCGCCGACACCGCCCCGTCCAGGCCCGGCGGCACCGGACTGATCGTCAGGATCCCGGAGGCCGAGGCCGCCGTCCGCTCCTGGCGCGAGCGCTTCGACCCGTCCGCGTGGGCCGGCGTCCCGGCCCACGTCACGGTGCTGTTCCCGTTCCTGCCGGAGGCCCGGGTCGACGGCGCCGTCTGCGCCGCCGTCGCCGCCGTGCTCGACGGCCACCCCGCCTTCGAGGTGCGCTTCGCCTCGTGCGGCCGCTTCCCCGGGATCCTGTACCTCGCCCCCGAACCCGACGGCCGACTGCGCCGCCTCACCGAGGCGATCGCCGCCCGCTGGCCGGAGGCCCCGCCCTTCGGCGGCCGCTTCGCCGACGTCGTCCCGCACCTGACCGTCGCCCACCACGAGGACGAGCACCTTCTGGCCCGGGCCGAGGCCGAGGTCGCCGCGCTGCTCCCGGTGACCGCGCGGGTCTCCTCGGTCGAACTCGTCGTCCACGACGGCACGGTGTGGCGCACCCGCGCCTCCTTCCCCCTGCCGGGCCGCTGACCGGCCGGCCTCCACCGCGCCGAGCGCACGGTCCAGCAGGGGGGCGGTGGCGGGCGAAAGGCCGGGTGACCAGGAGAATGGTGCGGAAAGACTCCCGGAAGTACAGAGAAAGCGAACCCCCACATGGATCTCGGCGTGCGCTGGAAGCTGCACGGTGACGGGCGTACGCCCGCACCGGGAGCGGTCGTCCGCCCCGACGAACGGCTCTCCTGGCCCCGGACGGCAGGGCTCGGCGCCCAGCACGTGGTGGCCATGTTCGGCGCGAGCTTCGTGGCGCCCGTACTGATGGGGCTCGACCCCAACCTGGCGATCATGATGTCCGGTGTCTCGACCGTCATCTTCCTGCTGGCCACCCGCGGCCGGGTGCCCAGCTACCTCGGCTGCTCGCTCTCCTTCGTCGGCGTCGCCGCGGTGATCCGGGCCCAGGGCGGCACCAGCGCGACCGTCACCGGCGCCGTGTTCGTGGTGGGTGCGGCGCTGTTCCTGGTGGGCGTGGCGGTCCAGCGCTTCGGCGCGCGGATCATCCACGCCGCGATGCCGCCGATCGTCACCGGCGCCGTCGTCATGCTGATCGGCTTCAACCTCGCGCCCGTCACCGCCTCGACCTACTGGCCGCAGGACCAGTGGACGGCGCTGCTGGTGATGCTGTTCACCGGACTGGCCGTGGTGGCCCTGCGCGGCTTCTGGTCGCGGGTGGCGATCTTCCTCGGCCTGCTCTTCGGGTACGGCATCTCCTGGCTGTTCGACCAGGTCTTCGGGAAGATCCACTCGGTGGACGGGAGCGGACAGCTCACCGACCACTGGCGGCTGGACCTGTCGGGCGTCGGCAAGGCGGACTGGATCGGCCTGCCCACCTTCCACGGGCCCTCCTTCCAGTGGTCCGCGATCCTGGTGGCCCTGCCCGTGGTGATCGCGCTGGTCGCGGAGAACGCCGGCCACGTCAAGGCCGTGGGGGAGATGACCGGCGACAACCTGGACGACAAGCTCGGCACCGCGATCTCCGCGGACGGCGTCGGCTCCATGCTGTCCACCGCCCTCGGCGGCCCGCCGAACACCACCTACTCCGAGAACATCGGTGTCATGGCCGCCACCCGCGTCTACTCCACCGCCGCCTACTGGGCCGCCGCCTGCTTCGCTCTGCTGTTCGGCATCTGCCCCAAGTTCGGCGCCGTGGTGGCCGCGATCCCCGGCGGGGTGCTCGGCGGCATCACCGTCATCCTGTACGGCATGATCGGCCTGCTCGGCGCGCAGATCTGGATCAAGTCCAAGGTGGACCTGCGCAACCCGCTGAACCTGGTGCCGGCCGCCGCGGGCATCATCATCGGCATCGGCAACGTCACCCTGAAGTTCAGCGACACCTTCAGCCTCAGCGGCATCGCGCTGGGCACCCTGGTCGTCATCACCGGCTACCACGTGCTGCGGGCGCTGGCCCCCGCGCACCTCAAGACCCAGGAGCCGCTGCTGGACGAGGGCACCTCGTCCTACGACACCGACTCCGAGGAGCCGGGCACCCGCTAGGAACGCCCCGACGGCCGGGCGGGGGAGGCCCGCAGGAGCCTCCCCCGCCCGGCCCGTCCTGTCGTCAGCTGCCGACCCGTCATGGCGACCACCCCGGTGAATGCGGCCGTCAAGGCCCCGGGAGGGGACTGCGGCCCGTACGCTACGGTCCATGACGCACATACCCGCGGTCCCCGGGCCGGGCCTGGCCGAGCACCTGCGCGACAAGGGCGCGGCCATGCGCGACGCCGCCCGGCGGCGACCGAAGAGCTCCGACTGGGACGAGGAGGTCGGCGCGGTCTGCGTGGCCGACGACGCGACCGGGGTCCGCAAGGTCAGGGTGGGGGACTGGTCCTTCATCGGCGACGGCGGGCCCGACATCGGCGGCTTCGGCCTCGGCCCGACCTCGCCGGACCTGTTCTGCGCGGTGGTCAGCACCTGCCTGACCCACACCATCCTGTGCGTCGCGGCCCTGGAGGACCTCCCGCTGGACCGGGTGGAGGTCCGGGTGAAGGCTCGCAACAACGACGCCCGGTTCTTCGGCGTGCCGACCGAGGCACCCGCCGTGCCGTACGACCTGACGGCCGAGGTCGAGCTGCGGGGCCCGGCCTCGCCGCAGGCCCTGGCGGACCTGCTGGCCACCGCGGACGCCCGCTGCCCCATGCTGCGGCTGGTCCGCTCCGAGCACAGCGTCGACGTCCGCCTCTCCCGGGACCCGCACGGCCCGGCCTGACCCGCCGCCCGCCGTGTTCCCCGGGCCGCCCCGGTCGCGTACCGTGCCGGACATGGCGAACTCGTCCTCCCGGCACGACGTCGTGATCGTCGGCGGCGGCCACAACGGCCTGGTGGCGGCGGCCTACCTGGCCCGCGCCGGGCGCCGGGTGCTGCTCCTCGAACGGCTCCCGCGGGTCGGCGGCGCGGCGGTGTCGGCCCCGGCGTTCACCGGCGTGGACGTCCGACTGTCGCGCTACTCCTACCTGGTGAGCCTGCTGCCGCGCACGGTGGTGCGGGACCTCGGCCTGCGGCTGGAACTGCGGCGGCGCCGGATCGCCTCGTACACCCCCGCCGTCCGCGACGGGAAGCCCACCGGCCTGCTGGTGGACGCGGCCGACGCCGGCCGCACCCGGGCGTCCTTCCGGGCGCTGACCGGGGCGGACCGCGAGTGGGAGGCCTGGCGGCGCTTCCAGGCGATGACCGCCGGCCTCGCCGAACGGGTCTTCCCGACCCTCACCGAACCGCTGCCCACCCGGGCCGAACTGCGCCGCCGGGTCGGCGACGACGCGGCCTGGACGGCACTGTTCGAGCGGCCGCTCGGCGAGACGCTCGAAGAGACCTTCGCCGACGACCTGGTGCGCGGCGTGGTCCTCACCGACGCGCTGATCGGCACCTTCACCCACGCCCACGACCCGTCACTGCGGCAGAACCGCTGCTTCCTCTACCACGTGATCGGCAACGGGACCGGCGACTGGGACGTCCCGGTCGGCGGCATGGGCGCGGTGACCGACGCCCTCGCGACGGCCGCCCGGGCGGCCGGGGCCGAACTGCGCACCGGCTGCGAGGTCACCGCCGTCGCCACCGACGGCACCGGCGACGCCGAGGTGACCTACCGCCACCGCGACGGCGAGGCGACGGCGGTCGGGCGCCGGATCCTGGTCAACGCCGCCCCGGCGACCCTGGCCCGGCTGCTGGGCGAGGACCCCGGGCCCGCGCCCGAAGGCGCGCAGCTGAAGGTCAACATGGTGCTGCGCCGGCTGCCGCGCCTGCGCGACCCCGCCGCCGACCCCCGCGAGGCGTTCGCCGGCACCTTCCACGTCGCCGAGGGCTACCGGCAGCTGGAGACCGCGTACACCGAGGCGGCGGCCGGCCGGATCCCCTCGGCGCCGCCGTCGGAGCTCTACTGCCACTCCCTCACCGACCCCTCGATCCTGGGCCCGGACGCCGTCCGGCAGGGCCGGCAGACCCTCACCCTGTTCGGCCTGCACCAGCCCGCCCGGCTGTTCGCCGACCCGGCCGCCAAGGAACGGGCCGTGGCCGCGAGCCTGGCCGGCCTCGACGAGGCGCTGGCGGAGCCGATCGCCGACTGTCTGGCCGCCGACGCCGACGGCAGGCCCTGCGTGGAGGCGAAGACCCCGCTCGACCTGGAGCGGGAGATCGGCCTGCCCGGCGGCCACATCTTCCACCGCGACCTCGCGTTCCCGTACGCCACGGAGGAACCGCGGGGCGCCGCCGCCCGCTGGGGAGTGGCGACGGCCCACCCGAACGTCCTGCTCTGCGGCGCGGGAGCGATCCGCGGCGGCGGCGTCAGCGGCATCCCCGGCCACAACGCGGCCCGCGCCGTGCTGGAGGACCTGCCCGGTTAGGCCCTTGCCCGGAATCGAAAAAGGGTTCATCGCGATGGCCCGGGCCCAGCGTCTGGACCGCGGGGCGCTGGCCCCGCCGGCCGGGACGGCGGTGATCGAGGCCAGGGGCGTCACCTTCAGCTACCCGGGATCGGACCGGGTCGCCCTCAAGGGCGTGGACTTCCGGGTCCGCCGGGGCGAGATCGTCGCCGTGATCGGGGTCAACGGGGCGGCGAAGTCCACGCTGATGAAGCTGCTGTGCGGCCTCACCCTGCCCGACGGCGGGACGGTGACCTGGGACGGCGTCGACACCCGGGACCTCGATCCGGACCTGCTGTGGCGCCAGACGGCGCTCGTGCAGCAGGACTTCGCGCACTGGCCGCTCACCGCGCGGCAGAACATCACGCTGGGTCAGCCGCGCGAGGCCGGCGACGCCGCAGTGCTGGAGGCGGCCGCCGCCACCGGCGCGGACGAGGTGATCGCCGAGCTGTCCGGCGGCCTGGACACCCTGCTGGCCAAGGAGTTCTGGGGCGGCGCCGAGATCAGCGAGGGGCAGTGGCAGCGGGTGGTCACCGCGGCCGCCTTCCACCGCGCCCGGGCCGGCACCCTGCTGATCCTCGACGAGCCGACCAGCGCGATGGACCCGCGGGCCGAGCACCGGATCTTCACCGGTCTCGCCGAGGTCGCCAGGGGCTGCGCGACGGTGCTGGTCACCCACAACCTGGAGAACACCAGGGTGGCGCACCGCATCGTGGTGCTCGACCACGGCCGGGTGATCCAGGAGGGGACGTTCGAGCGGCTGGCCGCCGAGCCGGGGATGTTCGCCGACCTGCGGGCCCTGCAGCACGACCGGGTCCCGACGGTGCCCGCCCAGCGCTCGGACACCGCCGGGCCCTGACCGCCACCGGGCAGGTAGCCGGTCCGGCGACCGGTCCGGCGACCGGTCCGGTGGTGATCGGGGCGACCGTCCGGGCGCGCCTCAGACGTGCAGCTGCGCGGCGAGCTTGCCGGCCAGCGCGCGCAGCGGCTCGCCGGTGAGCGCCGCGTCCGGGACGGCCGCCTTCGTGCCCTGGCTGACCAGCAGCGTCAGGTCGCCCTTGTCCGCGACCGCGACCCGGGCGATCCCGACCGATCCGCGGCCGGGGGTGGTGCCGGTCTGACCGGGGGCGGGCTGGCCGCCCGAGACGGCGACCAGCTGGTCGCCCGTCAGATCGCCGGCCTGCTGGAGGTAGGGCAGGGCCAGGTTGAGCGCGATCCCCTCGGCCGGGGCGGCGAGCACGGCGATCTCCAGCGGAGTCGTCCCGGCGGTGTAGGAACACCACACCTGGACGCTCTCGGGCCGCGCCGGCAGCGACGCCACCGCCGGGCTGGGCGTCACGCCGGACGGAACCGCCCGGGCCTCCTCGCCCGGGACGACCTCGGCCCGCACCGGCCGCCCGCCCGTGCCGACCGCCGGGGTGACACCGCGTTCGATCCCGACCGCCTTCAGCGCCCCGGCCAGGTCCAGGCCGAACGGGCAGGAGGCGTCGGGGCCGAGGACCTGGACCGCCGACTTCAGCTTGCCGAAGGAGAGCGCCCCGCCACCCGACGGGGCGTCCGCCGCACCGGACGACGAGCAGGCGGCCGTCCCGAGCAGGAGTCCGGCCAGGAGCACCGGGGCGAGCAGGGTCTTGCGGTCAGTTGTCATCCGGTCAGCCTAAGGTGCCCGCCGCGGCCCCGGAAACGGCGGTTCACGGAGCAGGATCGTCGCCCGCGCGGGCGTCCCCGGCGTGGGCGTCGCCGGTGCCGTCCCCGGGCGCGTCGGGGGCGTTGGGAGCGTTGGGCGCCTGGGGGGCGTCGGGCGTGAAGCTCTCCCCGGCGTTCCGGCAGGTGCTGCAGGTGTGCCAGTGGGTCCGGGTCCGTGGCCCGCCCAGCTCGCCGGAGCGGTGCGGCGCGAGGGTCATGTCGGAGGTGTCCAGGCCGCACAGGGTGCGGGGGCCGCAGGCGCCGGAGGCCTCGGTGGGGGCGGTGTGCGCGCGGCGCACCGGGATCTCGGGCTCCGCGGGGGTGTGGTCGGGCCCGAGGATCCGGATGTTGGTGGGTGTGTCCGGTTCCAGTACGACGACGATGTCCATCTCCTCAACGTGACCGCAGAACCGCCCCGCCGCACCCGCACGGTGGCATCCGGACCAACCGCTCCCCGCCCGCCCGCCGTTCCCCCGGCACAGGGGGCCGGGCCCGGACGCTCGCGGCGTCCGGGCCCGGCGACGGGCGGTCGGTGCTGTGGCGGTCGGCCGGATCAGAACGCCGAGGTGTACGCGGTCAGGAAGCGCGACGCGATCGGAGTGCCCGAGCCGTTGAAGCACAGCGGGTAGAGGTTCACCGTGCCGGAGCTGCGGGCCCAGGGAGTGGCCAGGCCGCAGTAGTCGGGGCCGGGGCCGAAGGCGGTGACCTGCGCGGTGTCCGAGGGCACGGCGACGTTCGGCAGGTTGACGGTGTAGGGGACGGAGCCGGCGAGCGTGTTGACCCCGCCGGAGGAGTTGAAGTTGGTCCCGCCCGGCACGCCGCCGTTGAACCACAGGTAGCCGTAGGACTTGGGCGGCAGCGCCGCCCCGTGCACGGCCCGCTTCTCCGCGTAGCTCAGCGTCCAGCGGGTGTCGTACGGCGCGCCGGCGGCGTTGTAGCAGTTGACGACGACGGTCTGGCCGCTCGCGGAGGGCGCCCAGTCGGCGACCTTGCAGCGCGCGCCGTTGACCGGGTCGACGGCGGTGACCTCGATGTTCCCGACGGGGGTGGCCTGGCCCAGGCCGGGCAGCCAGACCTTCCAGACGCCGGTGCCGCCGTAGCCCACCGCGTTGGTGCCGCCGGTCGAGTTGTACTGGGTGATCACCGCGCCGGTGGTGTTCGAGTAGACGTAGCCGTAGCCGCCGACGGCCGGGGCGGGCACCCCGCTGCTGGTGGTGTAGAGCACGGTGAACCGGGTGTCCTCGGGAGCGCCGCCCGGCCGGTAGCAGCCCACCGAGACGTCCTGCCCGGTGCCGGCGGTGGACCAGCCCCGGACCTGGCACCAGCTGCCGGTGCGGCCGACGGCCGTCACGTGCGCGATGCCGCCGGGGCCGGCGATCAGCGGGAAGTGCACGACGTAGGACCCGGTGCCGATCTGGTCCACCGTCACCGGGTTGGCGGCCGGCGAGGGCCAGCTGCCCCACTGGCGGCTGGTGTCGGGCACGTAGCCCGGCGGCGGGGTCGGGTTGTCGAGGAACGCGAAGCCCCAGCGGTCGGGCACGGCGGCGTTCGCCGGGCCAGCCACCGGGAGGCTGACGCCCAGCAGGGCGGCCAGCATCGCGAGGACGAGCAGCGGGGCGCGGACGGCGCGCAGAGCGCGGTCGGCGGGGACGGGTCTGACCGGTGGTGCGGCGGTGCCGGCGTGCATGGGTGTACTCCTTGGGTGTGAGGAGATCACGGGCGGCCTGCGCGGTGGTGCCCGCACTGCGGTTCCGCTCGTGCCCGGGGTGAGCCGGCGCGCGGCGGCCGACAGGGACGACCGGTCCCTCAGGGAGGGGACCGGCGCCACCCGGCATCGGCCGGCAGTGACGGGGTCGGGGGTCAGGCCCGACGGCGCTCACATCGTAGGGGCGCGCCGGGCGGCGGCACAGGCCCGCGGCACGCGCCGTCCGGCCCTTCGCGCGGGGTCCGGAGGCCGCCCCTCCGGGTGCCTCCCGCCCCGGTCGCCCCGTCCGCCCCCGCACCGGCACCACCCGCCCCAGCGCCTCCGTCCCGCCTCGGCGGGGCCCTGACCGGAAACCGTCCTTCCGTCCGGGCACGGCTGGTCCGGGCCGGAAGCGCCGTGGGTCAGAACGGCTGCCGCAGCCAGGAGTCGAGCACCGCGTAGTCGCCGTCGGTCAGCCCCACCCGCGGATCGACCCGGTGCAGCAGCGCCGGTCCCGGATGGTGCGCGGCGACCCAGTCCCGGTCGACGGCGGTGATCTCGTCGTCGACCCAGGCGAACGGCCGTCCGCCGGCCCAGGTGACGAGCGGACGGGTCTTCCAGTGCAGCCCGTACGGCTCGTACGGCCCGTCGTACCCGTCCGCCGCGTCCTCCTCCGCGGAGGGCTCCGGCCAGTCCACCACGGTCAGCGGCGGCAGGCCGAGCAGCGGGGCGATGCACAGGTTCGCGGAGTCCATCCAGGTCGTCGCCCAGACGACTTCGCACGGCAGCGCGGCCAGCCGGGGCCCGTGCGCGGGATCGATCCTGGCCAGCAGCGGATTCCCGTCGGCCCTCCCGTAGGTGGGGTACGGGCCGGGCCCGCCGAACGGGATGAGCGGCCCGTCGACGTCCAGGAACAGCAGCGCGCACCGCCCGGGTTCAGTCACCCCGCCACCCTACCGATCACCGCCCGCCGGCTCCTCCGTCCACGGTGGGATCCACGAACGGGTGAAGCTGCGCCTGCTCCGTTCGGACCCGGAGTGTTGCGGCCGTCCGGGGGACACGGGATCGCTAGCTTGGGGCTCCCGGTCGCCGGCCCAAGTGCCGCGCCGTGGCCGGGCCGTGCACCGCCCTTCCCGGGAGAAGGAGAAACCTGTGATCTCGAAGAGCACGAGGACCGTCTGGTCCACGGTCGTGGCGTTCGCGGCGGCCGCCGCGCTGACCCTCGGCGTGCCGGGCGGCAGCGCCTACGCCATCGACCACGTCCAGTGCGACGGGGGCCGCAACGACTTCCTGAAGATCTGGTCGCACCTGGACGGCCGCGACAGCGTCGACTGCTACGCGAACGGGGGGAGGACCGACTTCGGCGGGTGGTGGGTCGACCGGATCTCCACCGGCAACAACGACCTGACCTACTTCGACGTCAACGGCGACTCGGTGCGGATCGAGCGCTGGCACGACATCACCTTCCCCAACCGCCCGCCGAGGGTCGCCGCCATCCAGATCGGCTGACGCCCCGACGGCCCGTGCCCGGCGGCAACCCGCTTGCCGGGCACGGTGATCACGGCCCCATCCTTTGCACCGGCCGCTGCCGGTCGCGGGTACGCCGATAGGGTGGGGCGGTGACTTCTCAACCGGAGGACCGCTCGGCGGCGTTGGGCGAGGACGACCGCGACACCGCGGTGCGTCGGGTGCAGGGGGCGTACGCCGAAGGGCACCTCTCGCACGAGGAGATGGACGAACGCCTCCACGACGTGCTCACCGCCAGGACGCGCGGCGACCTGGCGACCGTCCTGTCCTCGCTCCCGGCGCCGCCGGCGGAGACCACCGCCACGATCGCCGCCGCCGGCGGGCGGATCGTGCGGCGCGGCGCGTGGCGGGTGCCGCGGTTCCTCACGGTGGCGTCCGCCTTCGGACGGGTCCGCCTGGACCTGTCCCGGGCCGTGATCGAGCACCCGGTGGTCGACATCGAGCTGCAACTGGGCACCGGCAACGCCAGGATCACGGTGCCCCGCGACGCGGTCGTCGACCTCGACGCTCTGCAGACGGAGTGGAAGGACCTGCGCTACCGGCCTCCGTCGAGCCCCCGCCCGGGCGGTCCGACGATCCGGATCTCCGGGGCCGTGGGGTACGGCCGAGTGAGGATCCGTCACTCCTGGCGCTGAACGCGCGCGGAGACCACCGGACGAGGCCGGGCGTCCGGATGCGGCGCGTCTCCCGCAGCGACGAGGGGCGCCGGAACCGGCTGTGCGTGCCGGGCGGTCCCGGCCGCGAAGGTGAGGCCCTGGGCGGTCAGGTTGACGGTGAATGCGGCAGCGCCCCCGTCCGCGACGGCCGGGGGCGCTTCGTCCAGGGGGCGGAACCGGGGTTGTCCCGGGGCGACCGCCGCAGCGGGACCCGCGCGTGCGGTGCGGTTACCGGACCGCGCGCAGCGCGTTGACGATGCCGAAGCCGTAGAAGCCGTTGACGCGCCTGCCGCCCGCGCAGGTGGCGTCCACGACGCCGTCGCCGTTCCCGTCGTACGGGTCGGCCGGGCATCCGGGGTTGTCGGCCTGGGCCTTGAGCAGTGCCTGCAACTGCTCCGGTGTCGCGTGCGGGTGGGCGGACTTGAGCAGTGCGGCCACACCTGAGGCGTGCGGAGTGGCCATGGACGTGCCCTGCTCGTAGCCGTACTGGTTGCCCGGCAGCGTCGACAGGACGCCGGGGTGTCCGGACGGTGCGTCCGAGGCCTGGTACCGGTCGCCGCCGGGCGCCGCGACGTCGATCACACCGAGGCCGTAGTTGGAGTAGTACGACTTCGTGTTCTTGGCGCTGGTCGCGCTGACCGTGACGACGCCGGGCAGTTGCGCGGGCAGGTCCAGGCACCTGTGCGGGTCGATCGTCCGGTCGGCCGGGGTGGAGTCGTTGGGGCTGCGACCGTCGGCGATGGCATCGGAGGCCAGGTCGTGGTTGGAGTTGCCGGCTCCGGCGATATTGAGGGTGCCCTTGCGCTGGGCGTAGAGCTGGGCGCGGTTGACCGCGTCGACGATGGCCTTCTGGTCGGGGTCGTCCAGGCAGTTGTACTGCCACGGGTCCACGTAGTAGCTGTTGTTGGTGATCTGCACATCGTGGTCGGCGGCGAACACGAAGGCGCAGACGACGCTCTCGGCGTATATCAGCTGGCGCGGGGTGGGCTGGGCGACCGTGATGCCGGCGACCTTGACCCCGGGCGCCACGCCCGCGATGCCGATGCCGTTGCGGGCCGCGGCTATCGAGCCCGCCACGTGCGTGCCGTGGAAGTAGGCCGGGTCCGCCGGCCGCCAGGAGCCGTAGGTGGTGTCGGCCTTGCCGCTGGCGCAGTTCGCGGACTGCGAGGGGGAGAAGTTCGGGGAGAGGTCCGGGTGGGTGTCGTCGACGCCGGTGTCTATCACGGCGACCGTGACGTCCCTGCTGCCCGGGTTGATCCGCGCGGCCTTGTCCGCGCCGATCGTCCGCAGGGCCCACTGCTCGGCCTCGAGGGGTTCGGTTTCGCCGCCGGACGCCTGCGCGAGCTTCGCGGCCTCCGCTTCCGTCAGGTACTGGACCGGACCCTCGCCGGTCGTCCCCACCGTGCTCAGCGGCGAGGTCCGGGTGGCACCCGCCGACTGCACGCCGCGTACCGCGCGCAGCCGCTCGCCGAAGTCGGGGTCCGCCGAGTGGGCGACGATGACGCCGATCCCGTCGTAGCCGACGACGATGGTGCCGCCGGCCGCGGTGATGGCCTGTCGGACCGCTGCGATCGTGCGACGGTCGGTCGTGGTGTTGACGACGTAGGACAGGGTCCGCGCGTCCTCGGCCTGCGCGGTGGGCCGAACCTGCGGCGCTGCCGAGGCCGCTGCGGGGAGGAATCCGAGCGAGGCGGTCAGCGACAGCACGATCGGTACGGCCGGGCCGAGCCGCAGTAAGGAACGTCGTCGAGCCATGTGGTCTCCGCATCATCCGGGGTGCAGGACCCGCCCGAGGGCAGAGTGACGCCAGGGCAGGTGTAGGACGGGTGGTACAGGAACGAAGCTATCCCGCCCTCTCGCCGACCAGCAATGGCCCGGTCTCCGTTCTTCGTCCGCGGATTGCAGCGTCCTGCTGCTCGCGCGGGCCCGACCCCGGGGCCCTCCGTCGCCCCGGGGTCGGGCCTTTCGGTCCGCGCTTCGTGAACCGGCGTCAGCTGCGGGTGGGAGCCGGGGTGGGCAGGGCGAGGTGGTCGGCGAGGGTGGCGGTGGTGTAGGCGGTGCGGAAGGCGCTGCGGCGTTGGAGTTCGGGGACGAGTCCGCGGGTGATCGCCAGGAGGTCGTGCGGGAGGCGGGCGGGGCGCAGGCGGAAGCCGTCCAGGCGCAGGCCGCCGGCTTCGACGGTGCGCCAGGAGAGCAGGAGGTCGGCGAGTTCGGCGGGCGTGCCGGCGAAGACCTCGGCGTCGGAGGTGAGCGGGGCGCCGTCGAGCTCGTCCAGCCGGTCCTTGTGGCGGGCGGCCTCGCCCGGGCGGTCGTCGAGGAGGACCACCAGGTCGGCGAGGACCTTGAGGGGGCGGTCGGCGGGCCGGGCGACAGCGGTGGCGGCGGACGCGACCGCGGCGAGGACGGCCGCCGTGTCGTCGGGGGAGTGCGGGGTGACGTAGGCGACGTCGCCGCCCTTGGCCGCCAGTTCGTACGGGATGCGGGCGTGGGCGAGGACGGTGACCGGGAGGGCGTGCCCGCGCTCGGCCCAGAGCCGGAGGACGGCGGCCAGCACCTCGGCGGCGTCGTCGAAGATCGGGGCGAGGCGGGCGGAGATGGTGTCGGGCGAGGCGAGGTCGGCCGCCGTCAGGGTGGCCGGGGCGGGGCGGCCGAAGTGGGCGGCGTCGTCGGAGCGGGCGGAGACCTGCGGACGCCAGCCGGCCCGGCCGGGGGCGGCGTGGTCGAGGGTGGCGAGGGCGGCGGCCAGGTGGAGCGGCTCGGTGTGGGTGACGTTGGTGGTGGGCACCAGGCCGATCCGGGAGGTCAGCGGGGCGACCCGGCCGGCGATCAGGACGGCGTCGAGCCGGCCGCGCACCTGGTCGGTGCGGTCGTCGGGCCCTTGCAGGCCCACGGACTGGACGGCGAGGGCGTCCTCGAAGGTGACCAGGTCGAGCAGGCCCCGCTCGGCCTCGGTCACCAGGTCGGCCCAGTAGCCGGCGGTGAACAGCTCGCCGGGGCGGGCGCCCTCGGAGCGCCAGGCGGCCGGGTGCCAGCCGGCGCCGTCCAGGGCGACGGCGAGGTGCAGCGGGGGCAGGCCGCCGCCGGATCGGGGTGCGGAGGGGCTGGTCATGCGGTGGCCTCCCGGCTCGGTCGGCGGGCCTGGGCGAGCCCGAGGTGGTCGCGGAGGGTGGGGCCCGTGTACTCGGTGCGGTGCAGGGCCTCCGCCTGGAGCAGTGGCACCACCCGGTCGACGAACGCGTCCAGCGCGTCGGGGGCCGCGTACGGGGTGAGCAGGAATCCGTCCGAGCCGCCGCCCCGGACGTACGCGGTGAGCGTGTCGGCGACCTGTTCCGGCGTGCCGGCGACGTCCGCGACCTCCGCGGCGGGGGCGTCGGCGGCGGAGGTGTCGGCGAGTGCGTGGGTGAGGGTGGTGAGCACCCTCAGGTCCTGCGGGGACCGGCCGTGCGCGGCGAGCCGGTCGGCGAGGTCCCGGCGCAGCTCCCGGGCCTCGGCGAGGCCGGTGTACGGGACGACCAGCACGTCGGCGTCGGCGGCGGCCGAGGCCAGGTCCCGCGGGGCGGTGACGGTCCGGACGACGACCGGGTGGCCCTGTGGTGCGCGCGGTGTGGTGAACCGGCCGGCGAGGTCGAAGTGCGCTCCCCGGTGGGCGAAGGCGCCCGCGCCGGGCCGTACGAAGGCGCCCTCGGCCGGGTCGGCAGGGACGTCGTCCTCCGCCCAGCTGTCCCACAGCGTCCGGGCGGCGCGCAGGAACTCGGCGGCGTGGGCGTCCCGGTCGGCGTCCGGCGGTGGGCTGCCGTGGCGGAGGCCGCCCGCTGCGGCGGCGCCGTCCGGGCCGGTGGTCACGCTCCAGGCCGCGCGGCCCTCGCTGAGGTGGTCGAGCGAGGCCAGCCGCCGGGCCAGTTCGTAGGGCTGATGGGCGGCCGGGCCGACGCCGGCGGCGAGTCCGAGCCGCGTGGTGGCGGCGGCCAGGGTGCTCAGGGCGGTCAGGACCTCCGGCCCGGGTGGCGCGGGCGGCGCGGTCTCGGCGAGGAGCAGGAAGTCGAACCTGCCCCGTTCGGCGGCCCGGGCCAACCGGGCCAGCCGGTCGAACCGGTCGAGCTGGTCGAGTTGGTCGAGCGGGGCGGGGATGACGGGCCCGCCGGCGCCGGGCGGGCGGACGGCGAGATGGAACTGCTGCACGGACACGACGACGATCGCCTCCTGTAGGCCGCCCGTCCGCCGCGCGTTCGTCCGCGCGGCCGGGCCGGTTCATCCTGCGCGGCGGCGCACCGCCCGGGCAACGGTCGCAATGAAGTGTTCATGCATGGAAACCGGGCGTCATGAAGGCAAGCCGACGGCGGGATTCGGTCATAAGAAGGCTGAATCCGTCATTGGGCTTTAAAAGGCAGGGTGGAATTAGGAATTCCGCCTCAATCGATGCCAGCATGTGAGGTGTGAAGCGTGAAATGTCACATGGCTTCGCATTGTCGTCGTCCCTACCCATGAACGGGAATCACCCGATGAACCGGCTCCTCGCCACCCTCGCCACCAGCGCCGTCCTGATCGCCGCCGGGGCCGGCGGTGCCGCAGCCCAGAGCACCACCGCCGACACCACCTCCCCGGCCGGCCCGGGCACCTGCGTCACCGGCTACCGGGGCGTGGTGGTCAACGACATCTGCGTCACCGTCAGCGGCGACCAGGTCACCTTCTACGGCCAGACTTCGCCCGGCAGCCTCGGCTGGACGGCCCGGACGGTCCCCTACCGGCTGACCGCCTCGCTGGTCGGCGGTGCCACGCTCGGCACCATCACGCCCAGCGTCCTGGTGGACCACAGCGGCACCGCGGTGGGCCGGCTCACCGTCACCGTGCCGTGCGGGTCGAGCGCCACGGGCTCGCTGGAGACCACCGAGTGGGGCTGGCCGCCCGCCACCGCCACCATCACGGTGCCGTCCGGCTGCTGACCCGGACGCCACCGGCACGGCGAACGGCCCTGCCCGCTCGCCCGGGCAGGGCCGTTCGTCCTTCCATGATCAGCCGGTCCCCGGCCGCCGCCCGCACGCGGCAGTCCCGGGGACCGGCGCGTTCGGTGCGCCGTCAGTGCACCCAGTGCGCGGGACCGGTGCGGCTCAGCCGGGCCAGCCGGACCAGGGCCAGCGGATGGTGCCCGGCCTTGCGGGGGGACGGGGAGATCCGGACGGTGGACCCGGCCGGGTCCGGGCCGTCCGTCGCCGGGACGGCGGTCGCGCTCAGCGCGTGGTGACGTGCACTCATCTGGTGGATCCCTCCAGGTCGGGGAGCGGCTGCCCCGCTCGCTCGCCGGTGACCACCAGGGAACCCGTCCGGACCGGCCGGATCAATGCGGGTGACTACCTATCGCTCCCCGGGAACGATGAGGGCACCCGTCCGGATCAGCCGGAACCGCCGTCCGCCGCGTCCTCGGCGTCGGCCCGGGCCAGCGCCTGCGCCGTCCCGGCCCGGCTGGTGCCCAGCTTGTGCAGCACGTTCGCCACATGATGCTCCACCGTGCGCGGTGACAGGAAGAGGGCCTGGGCGATGTCCTGGTTGGCGGTGCCCTGCGCGAGCAGCTCCGCCACCTGCCGCTCGCGCGGCGACAACTGCTTGCCGTAACCCCGGCGCCCCGGCGAGCCGATCCCGCCGAGATCCAGGTCCCGGCGCAGCTTGCGGCACCGGGCCGTGTCGGTGGTCGCTCCCAGGCCGAGGTAGACCCGCTCGGCGGCCGCCATCCGCTCCGCCGCCCGGGCCCGGTCGACGGCGGCCAGCGCGGTGGCGATCCGCTCGTCCGCCCGCGCCGCCTCGTACGGCCGCCCGATGTCCTGCCAGCGGTCGCGGGCCCGGGTGAACGCGTCCACCGCGCACGCCTCGCCGTTCGCCGCCAGCAGCAGCCCGCGGGCCTGGTCCAGTGCCGCGGACACGGCGGGCGCGCCCCGGTCGGCCATGGCCTCGGCCGCCTCCCCGGTGACGGCCTCGGCGTCGGCCCGCCCGCCCGTCGCCAGCAGCGCCTCCACCGCGACCGGCAGCAGCTCGGCGGTGCGCGCCCACGCGCCGGCCTGCCGCGCGGTGGCCAGCGCCGGGCCGACCGTCGCGGCGGCCCCGGCGGTGTCGCCCTCCAGCAGCTGCAGGCCGCCGAGCCCGGCGGCGGCCCGCAGCGCGACCGTCACCTGCGACTCCCGCTGCCCGTACCGGGCGGCGATCTCGAACTCCTCCCGGGCGGGCGCCAGCCGCCCCCGCCCCGCCGCCAGCCGCCCGAACAGCAGCGAACGCTCGGCCCCGGCCATCGCCAGGTCGTCGAACTCGGCGCCCAGCGCGGCGAACCGTTCCTCCACCCCGTCCCAGCGCCCGGCCAGCATGTCCAGCCGGATCAGCGCCAGCCGGCTGTAGCACTCCAGGTACGGGATGGCCGTCAGCCGGGCCAGCCGCCGGCTCTCCGTCAGCAGGTCCGCGGCCCGGGTGTCGTAGCCGAGCTCGATGGCGATCTCGCCCGTGTTGTACAGCGCCCGGGTGGTCTGCCGCATCACCTCGGGGCTCTCGGAGGCGCGCGGCAGGTCGTCCAGCCGGCCCCAGACCGCCGGGTCGCCGGCCCGGGCCTGGAAGGTCAGCGAGGTGGCCCGGACCGCGGCGGCCACGTCCTCGTCGGGGTGGTCCGCCAGCAGCCGGTCCGCCCGGGCGAGCCACTCCCAGGCGTGGCGGCCCGCGCCGTCGCGCTCGTCCATGGAGATCGCGACCATGGCTCGGGCGGCCCGGACCGGGCGCTCCTCCAGCTCGTCCAGCGACTCGCGGATCCGGCCGAAGCCGGCCCGGTTGCCGCTGTGCACGGCCGTCAGGAAGCCGAGCGCGAGCCGGATCTCGCCGCGGTCGGCGACCGGCAGCCGGGGGTCGGCGACCATGCCGCTGAGCACCTGCACGCTGGCCGCCGGGTCGACGTCGTCGGCCGCGAGCCGGGCCAGCGCCAGGGCGGCCCGGCCGCGCCGGGGCGGGTCGAGGTCGGGCTCGTCCAGCAGGCCGCGCAGCATCCGCCGGGCGCCGCCCGGGTCGCCCAGCGCGACGGCCTGGTCGGCGGCGGCCTGGGCGAGGTCCTGCCAGGCCGCGCGGTCGCCCATGGCCAGGGTGTGCTCGGCGATCCGGGCGAGCGGCCGGGGCTCGTGGGTCTCCAGCGCGGCGACCGCCCGCCGGTGCAGCACCCGGCGCCCCGGCCCGGGGATCCGCTGCAGGGCGACCCGGCCGACCGCCCGGTGACGGAAGGCGTACCGGTCGGGCGAGGTCTCCTCCAGGACGGCCGTGTGCAGTGCCTCGGCCAGGCCCCGCGCACCGGTGGCGGCGTCCAGCCCGGCGACGGCGGTGAGCAGGTCCTCGTCGGCGGGCACCGCGAGCACGGCCGCCGCGGCCACGACGGCCGCGCCGTCCACGCCGAGCCGGGCGAGGCGCCAGGCCGCGGCGTCGACCATCCCGCGCGGGACCTCGGCGTCCGTCAGCACGGCCGCCAGATCGGCCGCCCGCCGGGGCAGCGGGCGGTCCGTCAGGGCCCGCAGGTCCTCCGCGACGGCCAGCGGCAGGCCCTGGCCGCGCTCGTGCAGCACCCGGGCGACCTCGGTGGTGGCCGCCGGGCCGAGCGCGGCGCGGGCCAGCTCCGCGACCTCCGTCAGGTCCAGCGGGCCCAGCCGCACCAGGTCGACGCCCGCACCGGGCCCGGTGGGTGCGCCGCCGTGGGCGGCGGTGGGCGGCGGCGTGCCGGGCGGCAGGTCCTCGGGGCGGTAGGTGACCACCAGGGCCAGCCGGGGCGGCAGGTCGCGGGCCAGCCGCAGCAGCAGGTCGAGGGTCGCGTCGTCGGCCCACTGCACGTCCTCGACCACCAGCACCGGATCGTCCAGCGCCGCCAGCAGCGCCCGCACGCCCTGGGCCAGCAGCCGCCGGGCGGACAGCAGTTCGCCGCCCTCGGGCGGCGCGGTGGGCAGCCGGTCGGCGAGGTCCGGCAGCACCCGGCGCAGTGCCCCGGTGCTGGGCGGCAGCGCGTCGGGCGGGGGCAGCAGCGCGGCGGCGTCCCGCAGGGCGTCCACCACGGGGCCGAACGGTTCCGGCTCGCGCAGCGGGTGGCAGCGGCCGACGAGCACGGCGCGTTCCTTCGCGCCGGGGCCCGTCCGGTCAGGGGCCGTCGCGCCGGGGTCCGCCGCGGTCAGCGTCCGCAGCGCCTCGGCGACCAGGCGTGACTTGCCGGCGCCGGCCTCGCCCTCGACGAGCAGCACGGCCGGCGGGCGGGCCAGCGCCTCGGTCAGCCGGGCGAGCTCCCGGACCCGTCCGACGAAGGCGCGCCCCTCGGGCGCGTCCGGTACCGGCGGCCGGTTCATCGGCACCGGGCCCGGCCGGGGGCGGAGGGAAGCTGTGCGGGCATGTCTCCATGATGCCCGCGCCCGGCCCGCCCGTGTCGGGCGGGGTCCGGGCCGCGGGGCCGCGGGCCTCGGCTCAGACGGCGCTGTACACCACCGGACCGCCGTCGGGGAGCGGCGCCGCCGCGCCGGCACCGGCGAGGTGCCGGTGCCCGGGGGCGTCGCGCAGCTGACCGGGGACCTCCTGGAGCGAGCCGGGGACGTCCCGGAGCTGACCGAGGGAGTCCCACGGCGGAGCGGCCGGGCGGATCACCCGGCCCGGTGCCTCGACGACCTCGCAGCCCGCCCTGGCGAGGCGCCGGACGGTGTCGGCCGCCGCCCGGTCGTCGAGCGAGAAAACGAACGGGCCCGGCACCAGCACCACGTCCAGCCAGCCGCGTTCGGCGGCCGTCAGCAGGCTCGCCAGCGCCGGCAGCGGGCCCCGGGTGCTCAGACCGTGGTCGGCGTAGACGTCCGGGTACGGCAGCCCGAGGCGCTGGGCCAGCTGCTCCATGGCGGAGCGCACGTAGTCGGCCTCGTGCGGGTCGTACGGGCGGCACCGCAGGTACATCGCGGACCGCCGGACCGGCCGGTACACCGGTTGGTGGGGGTCGTGCATGCCGTTCACCTGGCCTTGCTCGCTGTGACGGGTGGGGGAGTGCGGCGACGGGCCGGTGTCCAGCGGACCTCCGGAACGGTGCGGGGATCAATGGGGGCCACTACCCATTGCCGCGGTGGGGGTGGTGAGCGTCGGACACCGGAGATCGTGCGGATCCCGGCGGCCGGGGCCAAGAGTGGGGCGGGGGCGCCCGGTGGTGCGGGGGAAGGCCGCCGGGCTCCCGTGCGCGGGTTTGCCGGTGAGTTCCTCCGGCCGGACCTCTCCGGCCTGCGGTTTTCCCCACCCGTCACCCGTTCCGCCGGGGGCCCGGCAGACCCCGGCCGCCACCTGTCCGCCGGACTGCTCGCGGTCCTGCGGTCGTGGACGAAGCACTGTGCGCCCCCGGAGCGCTTCGCACACGCCCCGAGCGCCCCCGTGCGTACCCGGCGGCCCGGCCGGCTGCGCACCGGGTCGGGATCAGGGTGCGGGGACGGTGTCGGTGAAGGTCGTCCCGGCGGCGCGGTAGGCGGCGACGGCGGCACCGACCTGGGCGGGCGACAGCACCCGGTCCTTGACGTGCAGCACGTAGTCCACCTGCTCCTCGTAGGTGCGCGCCGCGGTGCCGGTCTGGCCCACGAGGTCGGTGAGCCACTGGTTGAAGGCGATCACCATCGGCCGCTCGGGGAGGTAGCGGGTGTCGTGGCGGGCGAACTCGACCCCGTCGACGTAGTACACGATGCCGCTGTCGTCGATGGTCAGGGCCAGGTCGTGCCAGCCGGCGAAGGAGGTGCGGGAGACGGTGTACTGGTTGTCGTTGCCCTGGGGACCGTAGGTCTCCCACGAGGTGGCGAAGAAGATGTTCGAGGGCTCGCCCCAGCCGCCGTTGGGGAGGTACTCGAAGTCGTACTCGGAGTAGTCGTCGGCGTTGGGGGCCTTGAGGTCGTTGATGGTGAAGAAGCTCTGCACCAGGTGGTCGCCGTCGGGGCCGCTCACCGGGGCGTCGGAGAAGCGGACCCGGGCGGCGTAGGTGCCGTAGCGGAACTTCATGGCCTGGCTGTGGAACTCGCTCTGCCGGGTGGACTCGGCGGTCCCGGCGGTGGACGTCCGCAGGGTCATCACCGAGTTGCCGGCCTCCTTGGCGAAGGTGACGTTCTCGGGCGCCCAGGTGGCACCGGCCACACCGGGCCCGCCGCCGCCGGAGCGCGCGTTCCAGCCGTGGGCGGCGAGCGCCGGGTCGTCGTGGCCGGTGTAGTCGAAGTCGTCGAAGAGCACCGGGCCCGCCGGGACAGGCGGCTTGGTGGGGGCGGTGCCCCAGACCTGGACGCCGGCGACGGTGGCGGTGACCTTGGCCCAGTTCGCGTACCCGCTCTGCGCGGCGCCGAAGGAGTAGTCGTCGCCCTGGTCCATGACCTGCCAGTCGGTGCGGTGGACGCGCAGCTGCAGGTCGCCGCTGTCGGCCCCGGGGGCCAGCGTGCCGGCGCCCGCGGTGAAGCCGATCTCCAGGTAGCGGTCGGCCGCCGCGCCCGGCTCGCTGATGGTGCCGATGGTGCCGGTGACGTTGGCGCAGCCCCGGACGGCCCAGTCGCACGCGAAGCGGTACGCGGCGAAGGGGGAGTCGGAGCGGAAGTAGTAGCGCAGCTTGACCTGGTCCAGGGCGACCGGCGCGGAGCCGGTGTTGACGACCTTCAGCCACGGCGAGGCCTGCGCGGTGCCGCTGCCGCCGTTGCGGTACTGCACGGCGAGCGGCTCGCCGGCGGCCGCCGCCGGCAGGGCGCCGAGCAGCGCGGCGCCGAGCCCGGCGGCGACGGCGGTGGCGAGCGTCGCGCGCAGGCGGGGGAGCCGGCGGCTGG
Source organism: Kitasatospora sp. NPDC004723 (assembly GCF_040609255.1). Taxonomy (NCBI): domain Bacteria; kingdom Bacillati; phylum Actinomycetota; class Actinomycetes; order Kitasatosporales; family Streptomycetaceae; genus Kitasatospora; species Kitasatospora sp. NPDC004723. Next base: position 432,396 of record NZ_JBEXJT010000002.1, read on the forward strand.
TGCGTGTGGTCATGGGGTTCCTCTCCTGGTGTGGGGGTCGGTGCGCGGCACCGGCGGAGGGGAGCCCGGGTTCACCTCGGCTGGGGTGGGGGAGGAGGTGGCGGGCCGCGCGATCAGAAAGTGGCATAGACCAATTTGGCGGTCAACCCGAACCGGGACGATCGGCCGGAACGTGGGCGTCCGCCGCGGGGAGTGGCTGATAGTGCCTGTTGACGGCGGTGGGCGGGCCGTGCGGAGCCCCGGTCCGCGCCGCGTGGCGGCCCATCCTGCCCGCCGGGTGCGGCGTTTGAGGATGAGAGGGCCGGGGAACGGGAGTTCGACGGTGCGCCGGACAGGTCGGCGCGACCGCGTCCCCCCGTCCTCTCCCCGTCCCCCGTCGCCGGGGGACCGCTCCGAAGGGCCCGCACCGTTGACTACCCCGTCGCACCGGCAGCCGCCCTCCCCGGCCGACGCCGGACCGCCCGCCGGCCGGGTCGATCCCGCCCTGGCCGACCGCCTCACCGACGCGGTGCTGCTCGCCGGCCTGCCGGTCGCCTTCGGCGACCAGGGGCCCGGCGTGCGCATCCGCCCCGCGCGCCCCGTCGACGACCGTGACCGCTGCCAGGGCGTGGCCGCCCTGGACTGGCTGCCGTCCCCGCGCCTGACCGGCGCCGCCATGGCGGAACCGGGCCAGGCGGCCGGATCGGCCCGGGACCTGGTGGCGACGGCCATGGAGAACGCGCTCGCCGAGTTCCTGCCGGCCTTCGGGCTGGAGACCGGCCGGGACCGGGTCGGCCGGGAGCTGCGGGTCGACGGCCGGGCCGCGGTCGACGGCGCCCTGCGCGTGCCGCCCGGCATCCTGGTGGCCCGGCCCGCCGGGCCGACCCCGGTCGAGCTCGGGCTCCCGGCGGGCGTCGTCGGCACCGTCCGGCGCAGCGCGGCCCTCGCGGGCCTGCCGCTCGCCCCGCACCTCGGCGCCACCGGCGTCACCCTCGCCCGCTGCGCCCCGACCGGCGGCACGGGCGACCGGGACGGGGCGGCGGACCTCGGCTGGAACCCGTCCCGCGGGCTCGCCGACCTGGCCGGCAGCGACCTGCCGGAGGCGGCCCGGGCCGCCACCGCCCGGTCGGCGGTCAACGGGGCGATGCGCCACGCCCTCGGCATGGCGCTGCGTGCCTGCGGCGCCGAGCTGCGCTGGCTGCACGCCCACCAGTTGCTGCGGGTCTACGGCGAGGCGGCCCCGACGATCCGGCACTGACCGGCGGCCGGGCCGGGCCGGTCCGCGGCACCCGGCCGCTGCGCCCGTGGACGGCCGTCACCGTGACGGCGCTCGAACCCCGCCCCGACGACCCCGGCCGACCGCGCTGACCACGGGCGCAACTCGGCGGCGGTGAGCGCCGGTTGACCGAGCGTCAAACTGGTCCAGACCATTGACGGTGGGCGTCGCGCTCCCTACGGTATGGGCATTCACCTGGCGCAGGCATGCCAAGATCCACCCGATTGGCGCACCCCCACGCGCGCCACCTGCGTCGGGCACAACTCTCCATCCCCCCACGGAGGAGCATCATGCGCAAACGCCACATCGTCGGCGCGGCCCTGGCCGCGGTCGCCGTCCCGCTCGCGATGGCCGTCCCGGCCAACTCGCACGGGTTCATCAACCTCCCGCCGAGCCGTTCGGCCCTCTGCGGCGCGGGTGTCGTCCAGAACTGCGGCGACATCCAGTGGGAGCCGCAGAGCGTCGAGGGCCCGAAGGGCTTCCCGTCCGGCGGCCCCGCCGACGGCACCATCTGCGCGGGCGCCGACGCCCGCTGGGCGCCGCTGGACAACCCGCGCAACGGGAACTGGCCGACCACCAAGGTGACGGCCGGCGGCCAGCAGACCTTCACCTGGGAGATCGAGGCCCGGCACTCGACCACCAACTTCCGCTACTTCCTGACCAAGCAGGGCTACGACCCGACCCAGAAGATCACCCGGGCCAGCCTGGACCTGACGCCGTTCCTGACGGTCCCCTACAACCGCCGCCAGCCCGACGCCGTCACCAAGCACACCGCGACCCTCCCCACGGGCCGCACCGGGCACCACGTGGTCGTCGCGGTCTGGGACGTCGCGGACACCGCGAACGCGTTCTACTCCTGCACCGACGTGCTCTTCTGACCGTCGGTCACTCCGCAGGAACGTGACCTCCGGTCACCCCGTACGAGCGTCGGCCGGCCCCCGTGGTGGGGGCCGGCCGACGGCACTGGCGGGGACGCCCGGGCTCAGCCCTCGGTCCAGCCGTGGCCCTTCGCGCACTGCAGCACGGCGCTGCGCACCTTCAGGACCTGCTCGCCGGTGAGCGACGGCACGTGCTCCAGCAGCAGCTCCGTCACCTCCAGCAGGAGCTCCGCCGAGGTCAGGACGTCGCACTCCGCGTCGTCGCCCTCGGCCGCCGCCACCCGGGCCGCGGGCACCGCCGGACCGGCCGGACGGGCCGGCGCCCCCTTGGGCAGGCGCACCGAGGAGGCCTTCAGCCCCCGGTCGCCCTCCTCCATCTCGAACTCCACCACCAGGCCCGAGTGCACCAGGGACTCGGGCATCAGCATGTCGTTGACGTGCAGGAAGACGTCCTCCCCGCCGTGGTCCGGAGCGATGAACCCGTACCCGCGCACACTGTCGTACCGCACCACTCGACCGGTGACCACACACACCCCCAAGGACAACAACCCGGGCCCCCTGCCCGACACCTGACGTAGAGGATAGAGGACGGGACGCCGGGCGCACGCCGTCGACCGGCGCTGGGACGGCGCCGGCCGGGCTCCCGGAAAACCCCGGAGCCCGGCCGTCCCGGCCCCGTACCATCGGTGCCGGAGCGCGCGAAAACACGGCCCGGTCGGTAGTCCGGGCGCCGCCGGCCCCGGCCGGCGGTCAGTAACCTCCCTCCCAGGGTGTCCGGCGCGTTCCTCCCGACGCGCGGCCGCGCGCGGGAACGTGGCACCACCATGGGAGGACGCACCATGCCGAGCACGTTCAGCGTGTTCTTCGACGACCCGTTCTGGGTCGGTGTACTGGAGGTCTCGGGCCCCGACGGGGTCCGGGCGGCCCGCCATGTCTTCGGGGCCGAACCCGGCAACGCGGAGCTGCTGGAGTTCGTCCGCCGCGGCTTCGGCCGGCTGCTGGACAGCGCGCTCGCCGCCCCCGCGGTGGCCGCCGACCGCCGCCCGGCCGCCCGTTCGGTGAGCCCGAAGCGGCTCGCCCGGCGGGCGGCCCGGGACCTCGCGGCCCGGCCGCTGAGCAGCGCCGCCGAGGAGGCGCTGGCCCGCGCCCACGAGCAGTCCGGACACCTCAATCGCGCCGCCGCCAAGCGCCGCGCCGCCGAGGCCGCCCGTGAACGGCGGGAACAGGCCAGGTCGCGCGCCCGCGCCCGGCACCGCGGCCGGTAGCCCGCGCTGCCGCTCCCACCCGCCCGTTCCGGTGCTCCGCCGGAACGGGCGGGTCCCCGGCGCGTTCCGCGCGCCACGCGCCGCCACGGGGAAACACAAGCCCTCAGGCCTCCCACAGTCGCGCACCGGAACGTCCGATTATCGATCCCACCGGGAAGAGCAACTGATCGTGCGTCAGTTGAGGGGGCGAGCGGATCGCTCCCCGCGCGATCCGAGGACGACCGACCCGAGAACCACCAGGAGACCGTTGTGCGCATTCTCTTCACCGGCCCGGCCGCACCCAGCCACCTCTTCCCGATGGTGCCGACCGCCCAGGCCGTCCGGGCCGCCGGGCACGAGGTGCTGTTCGCCAGTCCGCGGCCGATGGAGGAACTCCGGCAGGCCGGGTTCCCGATCGTCGAGATCGGCGACGGGCGGACCGTACGGGAGGCCTTCGAGGAGGTCGCCGGCAGCCAGGCGCACTACGCCCAGCCGGACCTCACCCAGGAGGAGATCATGGAGGTCGGCGCCGCCGCCTTCGCGCTCGCGTCGCGCTCCACCGTGGACGACCTGCTGGCGGTGGCCGCCGGCTGGGACGCCCAGCTGATCGTCCACGACTCGTGTCTGGCCTCCGCCCAGCTGGTCGCGGCCAAGCTCGGCATCCCGGCGGCGCTGCAGAACTTCGGCCTCAGCTCCGGCCTCGACATGGCCTCCCGGCTGGCCGCCCGCTTCACCGACGTCTACGACAAGCACGGCGTGGCCGGGCCCGCCGCCTCCACCCCGCTGAACATCGTGCCGGCCTCGCTCGGCGGCGACCCGGGCGGCCTGCGGATGCGCTACGTCCCGTACAACGGCGGTGGCGTCGTCCCCGCCGCGCTGCTGCACCGCGGCGTGCGGCCGCGGGTCGCCGTCACCCTCGGCACGGTGATCGCCGGGATAGACGGACTGGACGCCATCGCGCCGCTGGTCGAGGCCGCCGCCGGGGCCGACGCCGAGTTCCTGCTCGCCGTCGGCGACGCCGACCTCGCCGACCTGGGCGGCCTGCCGGCCAACGTCCACCCGCTGCCGTGGGTGCCGCTCGCCGAACTGCTGCGGGTGTGCGACGCGGTCGTCCACCACGGCGGCTCCGGCAGCACCCTCACCGGGATGCAGGCCGGTCTGCCCCAACTCCTGCTGCCCCAGGGCGCGGACAACTTCACGGTGGCCGAGATCCTGGTCGCCAGTGGGGCCGCGCTGAGCTCCTCCTCCGCGGACGTCGACACCGCGCTGCTCACCCGCCTCGTCACCGACCCGGTCCTGCGTGAGGGGGCCGAGCGGCTGCGCGCCGAGAACGACGCCCTGCCGAGCCCGGCGGCCGTCGTCCCCGACATCGAGGCCCTCGTCACCGCCCGCCCCTGACCCCCGGTCCGGGTGACGCCCCGGCCCGCCCGTGCGGCGGTCCGGGGCGTCCGCGCGTCAGGACCCGGCCCGTGAGCCGCGGCACCGCGACTCCGCCGGTCGAACCCCCGCGCGAAATTCGCTCCCGTGTGTCGGCGCCCGGCCCTAAGGTGCTCCCAACACGACCCGGGAGATGAATCCGTGAGCCAAACGTTTCGCGTCGACCTGCGCGGAATAGTCGATCTGCTGAGCCATCACCTCTACACCAGCCCGCAGGTGTACGTCCGCGAACTGCTGCAGAACGCCGTCGACGCCGTCACCGCCGCGCGCGGGCACGACGCGGCCGCCGCCCCGCACACCGCCCGGATCGCCATCTCCTCCGGCGAGGCGACCGGCGACGGTTCGCTGACGATCAGCGACAACGGCATCGGGCTGAGCGAGGCCCAGGTGCACGAACTGCTCGCGACCATCGGCCGCAGCTCCAAGCGCGACGAGCTCGGCTTCGCCCGGCACGAGTTCATGGGCCAGTTCGGCATCGGACTGCTCTCCTGCTTCATGGTCTCCGACGCCATCGAGGTGGACACCCGCCGCGGGGACGGCCCCACCGTCCGGTGGCACGGCCGCTCCGACGGCGGCTACACGCTGGCCCCGGCCCCCGCCGACCAGCAGCGCCCCGAGCCCGGCACCACCGTCACCCTGCGCCCGCGCCCCGGCAGCGAGCACCTGCTGACCCGCCGCGCCGTCACCGAACTGGTCGCCCACTTCGGCGCCCGGCTCCCGTACCCGGTCACCGTCGACGGCGAGCCGGTCACCGGCGGACCGGCCCCCTGGGACCGCCCCGGGAGCGAGAACGCCGCCGAGCGCCGCGCCCGCCTGGAGGCCTACTGCGAGGAGGTGTTCGGCTTCGCGCCCTTCGACGTCATCGACATCGCCGCGGCCGAGGCCGGCCTGCGCGGTGTCGCGTTCGTCCTGCCGATGCCGGCCAACCCGGCCGTCCCGGCAGCGCACCGCGTCTACCTCAAGCAGATGCTGCTGTCCGAGGGCGCCGAACGGCTGCTGCCCGAATGGGCGTTCTTCGTGCGCTGCGTCGTGGACACCACCGAACTGCGGCCCACCGCCAGCCGCGAGGCGCTCTACGAGGACTCGCTGCTGGAGGCGACCCGGGAGGCCCTGGGCGACCGGCTGCGCGGCTGGCTGGTGCGCCTCAGCGTCCAGGAGCCGGCCCGGCTGCGCTCCTTCCTGCGGGTGCACCACCTGGGCGTCAAGGCGCTCGCCCTGCACGACGACGAGATGCTCGGACTGGTCACCGAGTTCTGGCCGATGGAGACCAACGTCGGCCCGCTGACCCTGGCCGAGTTCACCGCCCGCTACGGACTGCTGCGCTACACCCCGCTGCTGGACGAGTTCCGCCAGCTGGCGCCGGTCGCCGCCGCCCAGGGACTCGCCGTCGTCAACGCCGGCTACGTCTACGACGCCGAACTGATCGACCGGTTCGCCACCGTGGACCGCTCGCTGGAGACCGAGCAGCTGCGCGCCGCCGACCTCGCCACCCACCTGGCGCGGCTGGAAGCGGCCGACGAGCGGGCCCTCGCGCCCTTCCTCGCCGCCGCCGACCCGGTCCTCGCACGGCTCGGCTGCGACCTGCTGGTCCGCTCCTTCGAACCCTCCGGCCTGCCCGCCCTCTACCTGCTCGACGACGACACCGCCTTCCAGCTGGACGTGCGCGGCGCCCGCGAGCAGGTGGACGAGACCTGGGCGGCGATCCTCGGCAGCTTCCAGAGCCGGAGCGAACCCCGGCCCCGGCTGGTCCTCAACCACCGCAACCCGCTGGCCCGGCAGGTCCTCGCGCTCACCGAGCCGGAACTGCGCGCGATGTGCCTGGAGGGCCTCTACGTCCAGGCGCTGCTGCTCGGCCACCATCCGCTGCGGCCGGCCGACACCGCGGCCCTCAACCAGTCCTTCCTCGGCCTGATCGGCCGGGCCGTCGCCGGAGGCGCAGCGTGAGCCGGACCGAGCAGGAACTGCGCGAACTCCTCCGCAGCACCCACGGCATGCCCGACGGGACGCCGAAGTTCGCCGCCCTGGAGGAGGTGATCCGCCACGCCGACGCCCTCGGGCTCACCGAGTTCGCCTTCGAGGTGCGGATGCAGGCCACCAACGTGTTCCAGCACAGCTGGGCGCCCGCCAAGGCCCTCCTCACCTTCTCCTGGTGCCTGGCGGCCTACGACCGTGAGCCGGAGCGCTTCCAGAGCGGTTACGAACACGACCTGCTCTGGCAGTTCAAGTGGATGGTCTCCACCGTCCAGGAGTTCCCCGAGATCCCGCTGCGGCGGACGGCCGACCTGCTCGACGATATGGAACGGCGCTACCGGCGCGGCGGCCACAGCATGCACGCCGTCCATCAGCACCGCGGACTGCTGGCCGAGGCCGTCGGCGACCTCGCCGGCGCCCAGGAGCACTACGAGCGGATGGCGCTCACCCGGCGCGACGGCCTCTCGGACTGCTCCGGCTGCGTTCCGAGCAGCCAGGTGCGCACGCTGGTGGCGCTCGGCCGGGACGAGGAGGCGATCCGGATCGGCGAGCCGGCCCGCCGCTCGGGCTGCATCGAGCAGCCGCAGTGGATCAACTCCGAACTGCTGCTGCCCTACCTGCGGACCGGCCGCGCCGAGCAGGCCGCCGAGGCGCACCGCGTCGCGTACCGGCGGATCCGGGACAGCGCGCACAACCTCGACACACTGGCCCCGAACGTGCTGTTCTGCGTCTGGAGCGGCGACCCGGGGCGTGGGCTCGACCTGATCGAACGCCACCTGTCCTGGCTGGACCGGGCCCGGACCCCGATGGCCGAGATGGACTTCGCCGCGGCGGCCGTCGCGGTGCTGTCGGCGGTGGAGGCGGGCGGCGACGGCGAGCTGCTGCTGCGCTTCCCCACCGTCGACGGCCGCCGCCGCCCGGACACCCCGGTCGCCGTGCTGGCCGCCGAACTGCGCGAGCGCGCCCTCGGCGTGGCGGCCCGGTTCGACGAGCGCAACGGCAACACCGTCGAGAGCACCCGGATACGCGAGTGGATGGCCGCCGGACCGATCGGTGAGCCCGCCCCGCCGGCGGGCTCCGGTGGGGACCCGCGCTCGCGCAGCGGTGAGCGCGTCCACCGCCTCACCGACCGGGTCGCGACCCTGGTCGCGGCCGGCGACCGGGCCGCCGCCGCCCGCACCCGTGTCGAACTCGCCGAGACCCTGCTGGGCGCCGACCGCTTCGCCGAGGCGGCCGAGGCCGCCGAGGAGGCGGTGCGCGAACTCGACCGGCACGCCACGCCCGAGGAGGCCGCCGCCTGCCGCTGGCTGCTCGCCCGGATCGGCAAGGAGACCGGCGACCGCGCAGACGCCGCCGAGCGGCTGCGCCAGCTCCTGGACGACACGGACGACGCCGTGCGGCCCGCCTCGCTGCCGTCCCGGCCCGAACTGGAGGCCGACCTCGGCGACCTGCTCGACTACGGCGCCGACTCGGCCGCCCGCTACCTCGCCGCGGCGCGGGGCTTCGCCGCCGCCGGCCGGCGGACCGAGGGCCTCGGCGCGCTGGTCCAGGCGATGTGGCGCCACCCCTACAGCGAAACGGAGGCGGAGACCGGCACCCTGCGGGACATTCTGACGGAGGCCCGCAGCACCCTCGACGCGATCCTCACCGAGGACCCCCCGACCCCCGCCGCCGTGCCCACCAGGGAGGTCGTGGCCGTCCTGCGCGGCTACGTCGACCAGATCCGCGCGGTCGGCCGCCACCGCGAGGCCGCCGACCGTCTCGCCACCGCCCGCACCCTCCTGGAACACCACCGCGCCACCGGCCCGGCCGAGAGCGACGACCTCACCGATGAACTCGGCGCCGTCCTGACCGACCTGGGCGAGGAGCACCTGCGCCTCAACGCCCCGGCCGCCGCCGAGGAGGCCGCCCGCGCCGCCCTCGCCACCGCGGACCACCCCTGGGACCCGGCACTGCTCCTGGTCCGCGCCCTGCGCCTGCGCGGCGCCGGCGAGGAGGCCGCCGCCCTGATGACCGCCCACGAGATCACCGAGGACGACATCCTGGAGGCCGAGGAGTACTGACGAGGGCGTTCAGTCGTGCACCGACCGGAGGTCCGACACCGTCAGCCCGGCGCGGTCGGCGCGGTCGGCGCGGTCGGCGAGTGCCGGCGGGCCGGGGGCGCCGGCGGTCAGCGGCAGGGGAGGAGGGCGAAGGTGTAGCCGCGGGACTTGAGGGTGCCCAGGATGGCGGGCAGGGCGGCGACGGTCTGGCCGCGGTCACCGCCGCCGTCGTGGAGGAGGACGACGGAGCCGGGCTTGACGGCGTCGAGGACGCGGCGCTCGATGGCGGCGCGGCCGGGGCGGGCCCAGTCCTGGGGGTCGACGCTCCACAGCTGGACGCTCTTGCCCAGGCCCGCGGCGGCCGAGCGGACGGTGCCGTTCACGCCGCCGTAGGGCGGGCGCAGGCACGACGGGGTGGTGCCGGTCTGCGCCCGGATGCGTGCGTCGGTGGCCGACACCTGGTACTGGAAGGCGGACTTGGAGAGCTTGCGCAGGTCCGGGTGGGACCAGCTGTGGTTCTGCACGCTGTGCCCCTGGGCGCCGACCTGCCGGGTGACCTCGGGGTTGGCGGCGACGTTCTGGCCGATCTCGAAGAAGGTGGCGCGCACGCCGTACTGGGACAGCAGCGAGAGCACCTGCGGGGTGTAGCGGGGGCTCGGGCCGTCGTCGAAGGTGAGGTAGACGACCTTGGCCGCGGCGCCCTGGGCCGGGACGGCGGGCAGGGCGACGACGGCGGTGGCGGCGGCGACCAGGGTTCCGACGGCGAACCGGGCGGCCCGGCGCCCCCGGGGCCGGTCCGCTGCACGGGGCGAAGACACGGGTCCTCCCAACGGCCGCGGCACGGGAACGAACCCGGTGCCCGCCCCCTGCCCGGCACAGGCGCCCAATGTAGCGCTCCGTCCCCGCACCGTCCCGGGGGCGGGGCGCCCGGGGGTCGTACTTCGGCCAGCTCGCGGGGGCGGTCCGGCAGAGGTCAGCGCGCGAAGGCGGTGAGCACGTCGGCGAACTCCACCAGCGGTTCCTCGGCCAGCAGTTCGGGGAATCGGGCGAGCAGGCCGGTCACGTAGGGGGCGGCGAAGTGGGCCTGGCGGGCCGCGTGGTCGGCGTACCGCTCCACCACCAGGAAGCGCTCGCCGTCCTGGCGGCCGACCGTGTACGCCAGCGCGCCCGGCTCGCGCAGGGTCTGCTCGGCGACCTCGCGCAGGGCCGCGTCCAGGGCGTCCGCCTGCTCCGGTCGCGCCCGCAGGATCGCCAGCACCATCGTCATGGGAGTTCCTTCCTCGTCGGTAGGGGGCCAGCCTGGCCGCCGGCCGGGAGCGGCCGATAGTAGAAATGCGACAGGCCCCGTCCGAGCAGGTCGCCCGGCCGCTCGCCGGTGAGCCGGCGGAACTCGCGGACGAAGTGGCTCTGGTCGTAGTAGCCGGCCGCCAACGCCGCGGGCAGGTAGTCGCGTCGGTCCTCCCGCAGGAGGTGCCGGGCGAGGCGCTGGAACCGCGCGAGGCGCTGGAACTCCTTCGGCCCGGCTCCCACCGCCGCCGGGAACGCCCGCTGCAGCCGGCGCTCGCCGACCCCGGCGGTCTCGGCGAGCCGGTCGATCCGCAGCCCGGCCGGCCGGCGGTAGACGCGCCCGACGGCGGCGTCCAGCCAGGCGTCCGGACGGTGGTGCTCGGCGAGCAGCCCGGTGAGGAAGCGGTCCAGGGCCGCGATCCGCTCCGCCGCACCAGTGGCCGTCCGGACCCGGTCGACCAGCCGCCGGCCGGTCGCGCCCCAGAGGTCCTCGGCGTCCACCACCCGGTCGGCCAGCTCGTCGAGGCCGACCGGCACCAGGTGGCGCAGCGCGCCCGCGCGGAACCGCACCGCCATGAAGCCGCCCGCCCCGCCGTGCCGGTCCAACCGCCAGGCGGCGCGGCGCAGACAGACGAGGTGCGCGCCCGGCAGCGGCGTCGGCGTCCCGGCGGCGTCGGGCGCGCGCAGCGCCACCCCGCCCGCCCAGTGCACCCACAGCTCGGCCCCCGTCCCCGGCAGCAGCCGGGGCAGCGAGCCGGCCTCGCCCTCGGACCACCAGTACCGTTCGACGAACGTCCGCAGTCCGGGCGCGGGCGGCGCGTGGCCGAAACATGGACGGACCGTCACTTCGGCGCTCGCCGAGGGTGGTGGAGTCATGACGGAGATGGTAGAAGGCGCCTCCGTGCCCCTCCCCGTGTGGTCAAGCACCCCGCAGAGCCTATGCCGCGCGGCAACAGGGCGCTAAGCTGCGGCCTTCTGAGCCAGTACCTGACAGGCCGTGCCACGGCCGGTGCCCCGGGCCGCCCCTCACCCGGATCCCATCGGACGTGACATGTCCCGTCCCCGTTCGGTGCTGGGAACTCTGTCGGATCCGAAGGAGGGGCAGGATGGAGTCGTTTTCCGCACGGGTGGTGCGCTCGTCCAGACGTCGCGCCGAAGTGTTCGCCGACGCCTACCGGCGCGTGGCCCCCGGCGTTCTGCGCGTCAGCGTCGGGGTGCTGTACCTCTGGTTCGGGCTGCCGAAGTTCTTCCCCGGCACCAGTCCCGCCGAGGACCTGGCCACCCGCTGCATGAGCCTGATGACCTTCGACGCCGTCCCGCCCGGCGTCTCGCGCTTCCTGCTGGCGCTGATGGAGGTCGCCATCGGGCTCGGTCTGGTCACCGGACTGCTGCGCCGACTGACCCTCACGGTGTTCTTCGTCCACATGACCGGCGTGTTCGCCACGCTCGTCCTGCTGCCGAACGACGTGTGGGCCCACGGCGTCCCCCCGGTGCCGACGCTGGAGGGGCAGTACATCCTGAAGAACATCGTGCTGATCGCGGCCTGTCTGACCGTCGCCACCCGCGAGCGGCAGGTGCCGGCGCCCCGTCAGGATCCGGAGGCGGAACCGGTGGTGGCCGAGGCGCCGCAGATCTCCCGTTCCCGGGCCGTGCGTTGACGAACCCGCGTACGATCGGAGGCCATGGTTGATCTCTATCCTCCGACCGGCCCCTACGACCGCGGGTTCCTCGACACCGGAGACGGCAACCGCCTCTACTACGAACAGCTCGGCAACCCGGACGGCAAGCCCGCCGTGCACATCCACGGCGGTCCGGGGGCGGGCACCCCGGACCGTCCGACGAGGGCGTGGGACCCGGACGCCTACCGGGTGATCCGCTTCGACCAGCGCAACTGCGGCCGCAGCACCCCGCACGCCAGCGACCCGGCGGCGGACATGCGGCTGAACACCACGCAGCACCTCATCGACGACATCGAGCGGCTTCGCGAACACCTGGGCATCGAACGGTGGTTGGTGAACGGCGCCTCCTGGGGTTCGGCGCTCTCCGTCGCCTACGCGCAGCAGCACCCCGAGCGGGTGACCGAGGTGGTGATCGCGGCCGTGTTCACCGCCCGCCGCTCGGAGATCGACTGGCTCTACCGGGGCGCCGGACAGTTCCACCCGGAGGCCTGGGACCGCTTCCGCGACGCCGTCCCCGAGGACGAGCGCGACGGCGACCTGCTCGCCGCCTACGCCCGGCTGATGGAGCATCCGGACCGGGCCGTCCGCGAGCGGGCCGCCGCGCAGTGGCTGGCCTGGGAGGACGCCGTCGTCTCCCACGAGCCCAACGGCGTGCCCGGCATGTACAGCCGCCAGGAGACCGACGCCCGGATCGCCTTCGTGCGGATCTGCGCCCATGTCTTCGGCCACGGCGCCTGGCTGGAGGAGGGACAGCTCATCCGCGACGCCGCCAAGCTGGCGGGCATCCCGGCGGTGCTGGTGCACGGCCGGCACGACATGGGCTGCCCGGTGCAGACCGCCTGGGAGCTGGCCAAGGCCTGGCCGGGAGCCCGCCTGCACATCATCGAGGACTCCGGTCACGCCGGCAGCGAACTCATGGGCCGTACCGTCCGCGAGGCCCTCGAGGAGTTCAAGACCCGATGAACGCCACCCGCGCCACCGTGACCCGGACGGCGACCGTGCTCGCCACGCTGGCGCTCCTGGTCTCCGTCTCCGAGTGCTCGCTGCTCAAGCGCGAAGGGGTGGAGCGGGCGGACGGCCCCGTGGGTGCCGAGGGTCCGGCCGAACCGTCGCCGGCCCCCTCGCCGCCGGTGGCCCCCTCGCCGCCGGTGGTCGAGGACACCCGAACGGTGGCGGACTGGCCGGACCGTCCGGTGACCGGGGAGTCCGCGCTGCCACTGCTCAGGGCCCGGGTGATCGAGCCCGGCTACACCGGCGAGACCTTCCTGAAGCGTCTCGCCGCGGGCCGGGGCATCACGCTGAAGGAACGGGAGAAGGTCGACTTCCCGGGGCCGCCCGTCTGGCACACGTCGGGGGAGAAGGCGGACGGCGGGGTGGCGGAGTGGATCGCCGCCGTGTGGTCCTTCGACGGCGAGTTGGAGAGGGTGACCTGCTCCGTGACGGCCGCGGCGGTCGACCGCATCGCGTTCCTGCGGCAATGCGCGGGTGCGGACCGTCCGGCCGGGACCCCGGCGGAGGTCCGGGCCTGGCTGGACGGCATGGTGCCCCGCGTGGACGAGCTCTTCGCGACGGGACCGGGTCTCACCGTCACCAGTCCGCTGCTGCGGCGCGGCGCGACCGCGGCCTTCCTGCGGAAGTGGCACAGCGAGGACCGGGGCGGCGACACCTACGAACTGCACCTGTTCGGCACCGGGGCCGGAAACTGACCGGGGGGCGGCCGCGTCGTCGGCGCGGCCGCCCACCCGCTCAGCGCGCCGGCGGCTGCTCCGGCAGCCGTACGACGGCGGTTCCGGCCTGGGACTCGCCGAACCCCCAGCCCGCCACCAGGGAGCAGCCGACCGCTTCCAGGATGTCGCTCCACGGCCAGTTGCCGGCGCCGGAGTAGAAGCCGCCCTCGCTGCGCGCGTCGTTCCGGGAGAGGCAGAGCATCCGCAGGTGGTCGCGGAGCGCGGGGTGCGTGAGCGTGCCCAGCCGCTCCTCCCAGGGCTCGGCGGCGGAGCGGGCGCGGCTCATGTCGCCGACCGACACCAGGTGTTCGGGGCCGCGCTCGGTGAACGTGGCGGCCCGCAGGGCGTCGGTGAGCGTGCCGTCGGTGGCGACGCGCAGCAGCACGGTCAGCCAGGTGTTCAGCTTCTCGGCGTTCCGGTCGGTCAGATCGAGCTCGTGGCGGGCCAGGAGCGGGCCCAGGTCGGCGCCGTGCACCAGCGCCTCACCGAACTCGTCGACGGTGGCGACGGTCCGCAGGTCGGCGACGAAGGCGTCGCCGAACGGCCGGGGGCCCTTGTGTCCGTCCTCGCCCCACGGCCCCGTTCCCGCCAGGAGGTCGGCGTCGAAGCGGAACAGCGATCCGCCGAGGTCGAACCGCCAGGTCCAGGGGGAGAAGGGGAACTCGCCGTCCGGATCCGGAAGCTGCCTCGGTTCCCGGCCGGACAGCGCGTCAGAAGTCACCCAGGGGCTCGGGAACAGGAACTCGTCGAGGGAGTCCGAGGCGTAGTAGACCCCGTACCCGGCGGCGGGTCCGACGGTCGGATCGGCGGCCGGATCGATGGCCGGGTTGCCGTCGAGCAGGATCGCGAAGGCACTGGCCAGCGCGGCGTCCCACCCACCGGGGTCGGTCGCCGGAGCCGTCTCGGGCGTCATCGTGAGCACTCCTTCATGTCGCGTCGCACGGGCGGACACAAGGTACCGGCCGCCGCCGACACGACCGATGGCGCGGGAGTGCCGGAACGCCCCGGCCACCACCCCTCTTCAACGGGGCGGTGGCCGGGGCGTTCCGTTCCCCCCTACGCCCGGTGGTACGGCGACGGGGTGGCGACCTCGCCGCCGAGGGCGGTGGCCGCGTGGCGGGCCCAGTACGGGTTGCGCAGCAGCTCGCGGCCGATCAGGACGGCGTCGGCGCGGCCGTCGGTGAGGATCTGCTGGGCCTGGGCCGGCTCGGTGATCAGGCCGACGGTCGCCACCGGCAGGTCGGTCTCCTGGCGGACCGCCTCGGCGAACGGGACCTGGAAGCCGGGGGCGGCCTCGATCCTGGCGTCGGGCACGAGACCGCCGGTGGAGACGTCGAGCAGGTCGACGCCGTGCACGAGCAGTTCCTTGGCGAGCCGGACGGTCTCCGCCGAGGTCCAGCCCTCGCGCCCGTCCTCGGGGTTCTCGGTGAGCCAGTCGGTCGCGGAGATGCGGAAGAAGACCGGCAGGTCGTCGGGCCACACCGCGCGGACGGCGTCCACGACCTCCAGGGCGAAGCGGGTCCGGCCCTCGAAGGAGCCGCCGTACGCGTCGGTGCGGCGGTTGCTGAACGGGGAGAGGAACTCGTGGACGAGGTAGCCGTGCGCGCCGTGGATCTCGACGACCTGGAAGCCGGCGTCGAGCGCGCGCCGGGCGGCGTCGGCGAACTGGCCGACGATCTCCCCGATCTGCTCGACGGTCAGCTCCTCCGGCGTGACCCGGGCGTCGTCGAACGGGACGGCGCTGGGGGCGAGCGGCGTCCAGCCGTGCGCCTCGTCCGGGTGGATCGCGCGGCCGCGGTCGACCCAGGTCCGCTCGGTGGACGCCTTGCGCCCGGCGTGGCCGAGCTGGATCGCGGGCACGGTGCCCTGCGCCTTGAGGAAGGCGGTGATCCGGCGGAAGGCCTCGGTCTGGGTGTCGTTCCACAGGCCGAGGTCGTAGGGCGAGATCCGGCCCTCGGGGCTGACGGCGGTGGCCTCGGTGATGATCAGCCCGGTGCCGCCGGCGGCGCGTGCGGCCTGGTGGGTGAAGTGCCAGTCGTGCGGAACACCCGCCAGCTCGCCGTCCGGCGCGGCGCTGTACTGGCACATCGGCGGCATCCAGATCCGGTTCGGGATGGTGAGCGACCGCAGGGTGAAGGGGCTGAAGAGGCTGGTGCTCATGTCGGACTCTCCTGGTCAGGACGGAGGGTGGAGCGCAGACGGAACCCGCGAGTGATTGCAGCCGCAATCTCTGCTGGAACAATAATTGCATGCGCGCCCTAAATGCAAGCCGCGCCGGCCCTTGGCCCGACCGCCCCCGCCCGCCGACGCCGGGGCGGCGTGTCCCCGAAAATCGGTGGACAGCCGCGGGCGGTCGGCCTACCTTGGCGATCATTCGGTAACGGGTACGACGACGGAGGTGTGTGGGATGGGCGTTCGGACCGGCGCGGCCGACTGGTGGAAGCCGCGAACAGCTGCCATGACCTCATCCGACCGAAGGACACTCCGAAGTGGATCTCCCACGTAGTTTCGTCATCCGCGAGAGCAGCCACCGCATCCACGACCCGCTCACCGGCGAGAAGTTGGCCACGCTCGGGCGGGCCCTGCGGCTGCCGCCCGAGGCGCGCGTGCTCGACCTGGCCTGCGGGTCGGGGGAGCTGTTGTGCACCTGGGCCCGGGACCACCGGATCACCGGCACCGGAGTGGACATCAGCACGGCGTTCATCGGCCGCGCGCGGGCCCGCGCAACCGAGCTCGGTGTCGCCGACCGGGTGGGCTTCGTCCACGGGGACGCCGGCGGCCATGTGGCCGACGAGCCCGTCGACGTCGCCTCCTGCCTCGGCGCCAGCTGGATCGGCGGTGGCGTCCCCGGCACGGTCCGGCTCCTGCAGCGGAGCCTCAAGCCGGGCGGGATCATGCTCATCGGCGAGCCGTTCTGGCGGCGCCGGCCGACGGAGCAGGACGCCGTGACCGGCTGTCACGTCGACAGCGTCGACGACCTCCTCCTCCTGCCCGGGCTCGTCGAGCAGTTCGGCGCACTCGGCTACGACGTCGTGGAGATGGTCCTCGCCGACCAGGACAGCTGGGACCGCTACCGGGCCGCGCAGTGGCTGAACGTCCGCCGTTGGCTCGACACCCACCCCGACGACGAACTCGCCGCCGGACTGCGTGCGGAGCTCGACACGGCTCCGGCCCGGTACGTGCGCTACGAACGCGAGTACGTCGGCTGGGGCGTTTTCGCGCTCATGCGTCGCTGACCGACGGCCGGGGCGGCGGTCCGGCCAGTACGGCGCGGGGCGGGCCGCCGCCCGCCCCGCGCCGGTCCGTGCTCAGGAGGCGGTCCGCACCGGGGGCCGGATGCCGCGGAACTCCCAGTCGCCGCCGAGGGCGGTGGAGAGCACCTCCTCGCTGGCCGTCACCTGGGCGCCGACGTCGGTGCGGATCGCGGTGGGGCCGGTGACCACGTGGTTGCGCAGGCGGCCGAGGCCCTCGGCCTCGACCTCGACGACGTCCCCGGGCTTGACCGGGCGGGAGTTGGCGGGGGTGCCGGAGAGCAGGACGTCGCCGGGGTGCAGGGTGATGGTGCGGGCGATGTCGGCGACCAGGTAGTGCATGTCCCACTCCATCTCGTCCGTGGAGCCGTCCTGGACGAGCACGCCGTTGACGTAGGTGCGCAGGTACTTGCCGCGGAAGTCCCAGTCGGTGACCAGGCCCGGTCCGAGCGGGCCGAGGGTGTCGGAGCCCTTGACCCGGAGCATCGAGCCGGCGTCGGTGTCCCGGAAGTCGTGCAGGCCGAAGTCGTTGGCGACGGTGTAGCCGGCGATGTACGCGCCCGCCTCGGCGGGGGCGATGTTGCGGCAGGTGCGGCCGATCACGATCGCCACCTCGCCCTCGTAGTTGAGGTAGTGGCAGCCCTCGGGGCGCACGACCGCGCCGCCGTGGGCGTTGAGGGCGGAGACCGGCTTGTGGAAGTAGGTCGGGGCCGGGGTGAGCCGGATCCCGAACTCCTCGACGCGGCTGCGGTGGTTGAGGTGGACGGCGACGATCTTGCCCGGGACGACCGGCGGCAGGTGCCGGGCGGTGTCGGCGGCCACGCGGCGGCCGTCGCCGGCCACCAGCTCCTCGCCCTCGCGGCGCACCTCGACGGCCGCGCCGTCGAGGAGGATCCGGCGGTACTCAGGCATGGGCGGTCTCCTCGTACGGGTCGGCCTCGTGCGGGTCGACGTGATGGTGGGGGTCGACGTGGTGATGCGGGTCCTGCCGGTGGGCGGAGGCGCCGGCGGGTGGCGCGGCCCAGCCCGCCGCCGGGCGGTCGAACCAGAGCAGCGCCTGCCCGGTGCCGACCGAGTTCTCGTACTCCCCGTACTGCCGCGCGGGCGCGGTGCACCGCTGCTCGCCGAGGGCGCCGGCCAGCATCAGGTAGTGGCCGAAGCGGGCCTCGGGCTTGAACCGCTGGAAGTCGTCCATGGTGTCGAGCACCCGGTCGTGCCGGCCCTCGCGGAACCAGGCGATCCGCTGCTCGTCGGCGGCCCGCGCCTCGGGGGTGAAGATGTGCACGGGGTCGCTGGACTCGTGGTCGCGCAGCCGGCGCAGCGGCCAGAAGGTGTGCGAGAGCGCCCCCGAGGCGATCACCAGGACCCTGCGGTCGACGGCCGCGATGCCGTCGGCGAGCGCCCGGCCGAGCCGCAGGTGGTCCTCGGCGTCGCCGGTCTGGCAGACCCCGATGCTCAGCCAGCGCTTGTCGGCCAGCCCCTCGCCGAGGTACTTCCAGAGGTTGATCGTGGCGTAGTGGACGGGCAGGCAGGGGTCGTCGATCGGGGTGATCCAGGTGTCGTGGCGGTCGGCGAACCGGGCCACCGCGTAGGCGAGTTCCTGGTCCCCGGGGTAGTCGTAGAGCATCCGCCGCATGCCGCGCGGCAGCTCCTCGGAGGTGAACAGCCCGGCCCGGCGCTGCTGGGCGGCGATCACGAACTCGACGGTGGTGGCCCAGTGCGAGTCGAGGACGACGACGGTGTCGTAGTCCAGCGTCTCGAACACGTCCCGGCGCAGCTCGCGCAGGCCGGTGACCAGGGTGACCTCCCGGCCCTCGTTGAGCTCGCGCCGGGTGGCCTCGGGCAGCACGATGGTGGGTACGTGGGCGAGCAGCCCGGCGCCGACGATCTCACCCATGGTCCGCCCACCCCCTCGGCGCGGTGACGGTGTTGCGCAGGTCGGCGTAGAAGTCGAAGCTCCAGTCGCCGCCCTCGCGGCCGATCCCGGACTCGCGCGAGCCGCCGAACGGGGCGCGCAGGTCGCGGACGAAGAAGCAGTTCACCCAGACGGTGCCGGCCACCAGCCGGTCGGCGACCCGGTCGGCGCGCTCCCGGTCGCCGGTGGCGAGGGTGGCGGCGAGGCCGAAGCGGGTGCCGTTGGCCAGGGCCACCGCCTCCTCCTCGGTGTCGAAGGTCTGCAGGGTGAGCACCGGGCCGAACACCTCCTCCTGGACGATCTCGGAGTCCTGGTGGACGCCGGTCAGCAGGGTGGGCCGGTAGTGGAGGCCGCCCAGCTCCTCGTTGGGCCCGCCGCCGAACACCGCGCGGGCGCCGGCGGCCAGGGCCCGCCGTACGAAGCCGTCGATCCGCTCCAGCTGGCGCGGATGGATGGTGGGGCCGAGGTCGGTGGACTCCGCGCGCGGGTCGCCCTGGCGCAGCGCGGCGGCGCGGGCGGTGAGCCGGGCGGTGAACTCCTCGGCCACCGAGGCCTCGACGAGCAGCCGGGTGGCGGCCAGGCAGACCTGCCCGGCGTTGTCGAACTGCTCGACGGCGAGGTCCGCGGCGAGGTCGAGGTCGGCGTCGGCGAAGACCAGCAGCGGGGACTTGCCACCGAGCTCCAGGCTGACCGGGGTGAGGTTGCGCCCGGCGGCCTCGGCGATCCGCCGGGCGGTGGGGACGGAGCCGGTGAAGCTGATCCGCCGCACGCCGGGGTGGGCGGTGAGCGGTGCGCCGACCTCGGCGCCCAGGCCCTGGACGACGTTGAGGACGCCGTCGGGCAGTCCGGCCGAGGCCGCGATGTCGGCGAGCAGCGAGGCCGTGAGCGGGGACCATTCGGCGGGCTTGAGGATGACGGTGTTGCCGGCCGCGAGGGCGGGGGCGACCTTCCAGGTGGCCAGCATCAGCGGGGCGTTCCAGGGGGTGATCAGGACGCTCGGTCCGGCCGGGTCCCAGCTGACCCGGTTGGCGTGCCCGCGGGTGTCCAGCCCGGGGTGGCCGAGGGCGAGCAGCCGGTCGGCGAAGAACCGGAAGTTGTGGGCGACCCGGGGCATCACGCCGCGCCGGTGGGAGCGGAGCAGGGCGCCGTTGTCGGCGGTCTCGACGGCGGCCAGGTCCTCCAGCCGGGCCTCGACGCCGTCGGCGATCGCGTGCAGCAGCCGGGCGCGTTCGGCGGGGGCGGTGGCGGCCCAGCCGGGGAAGGCGGCGGTGGCGGCGGCGACGGCGGCGTCGGCCTCGGCGGCGGTGCCCCGGGCGATCCGGGCCAGCTCGGCGCCGTCGATCGGGGAGTGGTCGGCGAAGGTGTCGGCGGAGGCGACGCGGCGTCCGCCGATCCAGTGGCGGGTGTCCACGGGGACCCCGGCCACCGTCGCGAGGTGGGGCGGCGGCGCGTCGGCGGCGGCCGCAGGGTGGACGGACATGCGCGCCCTCCTGGTTCTCGTTTGGCTCCAAACAACGTAGAGCTCGGGGTCCAGGGAGGTCAACCCTTGGAAGCGGCCCGGTCCTTGGCTATCGTTTGCCTCCAAATGACATTCGGATGGCCTTCGCGCCACCGCGAGTTCGACCGGAGGCACCGTGACGGGCGCACCCCACGACGACGACACCCACGAAGGATGGCGGCGGCGCGCCCGCGCACTCGCCCTCCCGACCGCCCACCTCATCGACGGCGCCCCGGAACCGGGCGGCGGCGCCACGTTCCCGGTGGTCTCCCCGCGCGACGGCCGCCTGCTGGCCGAGGTCGCCGCCGGCGGGCGGGCCGAGGCGGACGCCGCCGTCGCCGCCGCCCGCCGGGCCTTCGACCACGGCCCCTGGCCCCGGCTCGCCCCCGCCGAACGCGGCCGCGCGCTCCAACGGCTCGCCGGCCTGGTCGAGCGGCACCGCGAGGAACTCGCCCTGCTGATCAGCCTGGAGATGGGCAAGCCGGTCACCGAGGCACGCGACATCGAACTGCGCGCCGTCGCCGCCACCTTCCGCTGGTACGGCGAACTCGCCGGCAAGCTCACCGACGAGGCCCCGCACACCCCCGGCGACGCCCTGGCGCTGGTCACCCGGGAGCCGGTCGGCGTCGTGGCGGCCGTGGTGCCCTGGAACTTCCCGCTCACCATGGCCGCCTGGAAGGCCGCGCCCGCCCTCGCCGCCGGCTGCACCGTCGTCCTCAAGCCCGCCGAGCAGTCCCCGCTGTCCGCGCTGCGCCTGGGCGCGCTGGCCGTCGAGGCCGGACTGCCCGACGGCGTGTTCAACGTGCTGGCCGGCCAGGGCCCGGAGGCGGGGCGCGCGCTCGGCCGCCACCCGGACGTCGACGCGCTCGCCTTCACCGGCTCCACCGAGGTCGGGCGGCACTTCCTGCGCTACGCCGCCGACTCCAACCTCAAGCGGGTCTGGCTCGAACTCGGCGGCAAGTCCCCGAACATCGTGCTGCCCGACGCCCCCGACCTGGACCGGGCGGCGGCCACCGCGGCCTGGGGGATCTTCTTCAACCAGGGGGAGATGTGCACCGCGCCGTCCCGGCTGCTGGTCCACCGGGCGGTCGCCGACCGGGTGGTGGACGCCGTGGTCGAGCGCGCCCGCACCCTGCGGGTCGGCGATCCGCTGGACCCGGCCACCGAGATGGGCCCGCTGGTGACCGCCGCCCACCGCGAGCGCGTCCTCGGGCACGTCGAGGCCGCCCACCGGGACGGCGCCCGGCTGCGGGCCGGCGGCGAGGTCGCGCTGCCGGAGAGCGGCGGCTCGTACCTGCGGCCGACCGTTTTCGACCGGGTCGGCCCGGGGATGCGGCTCGCCCGCGAGGAGGTGTTCGGCCCGGTGCTCGCCGTCCAGGTCTTCGACACCCCCGAGGAGGCCGTCCGGATCGCCAACGACAGCGTCTACGGGCTGGCCGCGGGCCTGTGGACGGCCGACCTCTCCACCGCGCACCGGATGTCGCGGGCGCTGCGGGCGGGTACCGTCTGGGTCAACTGCTACGAGGAGGGCGGACTCGAAGTGCCCTTCGGCGGCGTCCGGCAGTCCGGGCACGGGCGCGACAAGTCCGCGCACGCGCTGGACAAGTACACCGACCTCAAGACCACCTGGATCCGGCTGTGAGCGCGCCCAGGCCGCTGATCGCGCTGCCCGCCCGTTTCTCGGCCTCCGTCTCGGCGCTGCGGTACGCCGCCGTGGTGGCCGCCGAGGCGCTCGCCGAGGCCGTCTACCGGGCCGGTGGCGAGCCGTTCGTGATGCTGCCCGCCGGGCCGGGTGCGCCCGGGGCCGCCGGCGCCGAGGAGGTCGCCGAACGGCTCGCGCGCTGTTCCGGACTGCTGCTGCCCGGCGGCGGGGACCTCGATCCGGCGCACTACGGCGAGGACTCCCGGCACCCCGACGTCTACGACCTGCACGCCGGTCAGGACGCCTTCGACCTCGCGCTCGCCGGGTACGCCCTGGTCGCCGGACTGCCGACGCTCGCGGTCTGCCGGGGCCTGCAGGTGGTCAACACCGTGCTCGGCGGCACCCTGGAGCAGGACATGGGCGGCCCCGGGCTCGACCACCGGCACGTGGTGCACCCGCTGACGCCGCTCGACGGGACCCTGCTGGCGCGGCTGGCCGGGCCGGGGGACCGGGTGGTCTCCTGCTACCACCACCAGCGGGTGGCCCGGCTCGGTCACGGCCTGCGGGTGACGGCGCGGGCCGCCGACGGCACCGTGGAGGCGGTCGAACTCGTCGAACCGGCCGGCTGGTTCCTCGGCGTGCAGTGGCACCCGGAGGACACGGCGGCCACCGACCCGGCCCAGCAGGCGGTGTTCGACGCCCTGGTGGAGGCCGCGGCCGCCGAGGGCCGCCGGGGCTGAGCGCACGACGCGAGGCCCCCGTCCACCGGTGGACGGGGGCCTCGCGCCTTTCGGAGCGTCAGGCGTGAGATCGGAATTGAACACCACTGAAATCCAGTAACACCCAAAGTAATCTGGGAAGACCTCATCATGTTGAAA